>JAMXLN010000181.1 GCA_024281145.1 Hyphomicrobiaceae bacterium
TCGCCACCGCCCTTCATTTCGATGGTGTCGAAGTGCGGCCGATTGGGGAAGTGATAATTGGGATTGAGCTCGCCCCGCACCACGTCTCCCGGCTTGAAGTCGACGAACTTGTAGGGGCCAGTGCCCACGGGTTTCAGATTGGTCGGGGCGTCGCGCGATTTGGCGCCCGAGTAGTCCGCAAACAGGTGCTTCGGGATGATCATGCCGCGTGCCGCCACGAATGCATCGGCCCAGAACGGCGTCGGTTTCGCAAAGCGCATCCTCACCGTGTGATCGTCGACTTTTTCAACCTTGATGTCCTTGTAGGAGCCGATGGTGGTCGCTGCGGTGGCGGGATCGGAAGCGTACTCTGCGTTAAAAACGACGTCGTCGGCCGTAAAGGGTTGGCCGTCATGCCATTTCACATCCTTCTTGAGCTTCCACGTGACCGCCATGCCGTCGGCGGCGACGCCGCCGTTTTCGCGGGTCGGAATCTCTGCCGCCAGCACGGGGAAGAGATCGCCGTCCGGGTCCCAACCCGCCAACGGCTCGTAAAAGAGCCGCGATCCGTCCTGGTCCTTGGTACCCACGGCGAAGTGCGGATTGAGCAAGGTCGGACCCTGCCACCACAGCACCTTGAGCGACCCGCCGCCGCCGCGCTTGGCGGGCTTGTACTCGAACTTCGTCTGTGCGCGGGCAACGCCGCAATAGTCGAGCATCGCGCTTGCCATCGGCGCGGTGAGACCGAGACCGATCATGCGATAGACGAAGGCACGCCGCGACAGCTTACCAGCCTTCACATCCCCGATCAGACCTCTGAGCGCCTTTTCGTCCATGCTCACTCCTCCCATCGTGCCGATCCGGGATGGCGCCTCCGGCCCTTGCGCGCCCTGTCGATCAATTTGCAGCCAGCAGAACAGGTTTGTTAGGAACGGTCAACGTGGCCTCACGACCTTTGGGCAGCGTCCATCAAAGAGGCGGACATGAGCCACCCCATCGCGCTAACGTTAAAGTTCACGCGAGGCAAGGTTGCCAGCCCGCTCAAGTCTGCGCCACAATTGAGCCAACGCTGATGCGAGGGATGCAAGCGTGGGCGGAGAGCTCCATGCGTTTGCGCTGCACTGGCCGGCTCTGTTGCATCGCCCTGATCGCCGTTTGGGCGGGCGCGGCGGCACAACCACAAGCGCATGCGCACGACTGGTATCCGCTCGAGTGCTGCGCCGATAGGGACTGCGCGCCGGCCGACAGCGTCGTGCGCCGCGACGACGGCAGCTATCTGGTGACCTCACGCGGCTTGTCGGTGGCCATCCCTGGCGACTATCGCAACTGGCGGCAGGCGCCGGACGGCCGCCTGCACGTGTGCCTGCGCCAGCTGCGCTCCGGCAGCGTGTACCTGATCTGTGCGTTCCGCGGCCCGGGTGTGTAACGCCTGGGCGGTCATCTCAGCCGCGCACTCACCGCCCAGTAGTGCTCGAGCTGCAAAACGGTCACGCTCGCGCATTGGCCCTCCAGCGAGCGGCGCAGCTCCTCGCCGGTCGGGAAGTTCTTCATTACTTCGTAATCCTCACCGCCCGCGAGCCTTCGCCGCTGATAAGTGTTGCCCAAAGCATCCCGCCGGGAAATCGGTGTCGAGCCAGCCGCAAAGTTGTTGTCGATCAAGAGGAGTTTGGCCCGGTTGCACAATTTGGTGGCGAAGTGCAGCAGGAACCGCTGCTGATCGGCCAGGGACACGTGCGACCACCAGAAATGCGCCATGCCGCCATCGAATTGCGACGCCACAGTTGGCAGCGCGAAGGCATCCGCGCGCGCGAAGGTGACGTGCGGCCCCAGGTTTTTCGAGCGGGCGAGCGCGAGCGGTGAAGGATTGCAATCGGTCGCGAGGATGGTTTTGGCGGTGCTGGCTGCCACCCTCGTCCAATAGCCGCTGCCGCAGGCGACCTCGAACAGCGTCAATCCTCGCGCTTCCCGAGCAAGCCACCGACGCAGGACGCCCAAATCCGCTTGCCGCTCGGGCCTGTCGTAGACCGCCTCCAATTGCGACGCGCGTGCCTCATAATAGTCCACCATCGAGCTCGAAACGGCCATCGTCCCTCCCGCCCGAGCCGCCCGCAGGCCAAGCTCGCTTGCCTAATATGCCCGGAATTGGCCATTGTGCCTCGTGCAGCGCTCGCTGAGGAGCCCAACATGCAGAACTCCGAAACAATCTGGCAGCTCGTGGATGCCCGCAAAGACGCCTATGAGGCGCTCTCCGATCGCGTCTGGGGGATGCCGGAGATCTGCTACACGGAATACCGGTCCGTGGCGGAGCATCGCGCCATGTTGGAAGAGGAGGGCTTCCGCATCACCGAAAACGTTGCGGGCCTCCCGACCGCGATCATGGGGGAGGCGGGCGAGGGCGGTCCGGTGATCGCTATCCTCGGCGAGTATGATGCCCTACCCGGACTGTCTCAGGTGGCAGGCATTGCCGAGCCCAAGCCACTGAGCCCCGGCGGCCATGGCCACGGCTGCGGCCACAACATGCTGGGCGCGGCGGCGCTGCTGGCGGCCACTGCGGTCAAGAACCAACTCTCCAAACAGGGCTTCAAGGGTCGCGTGCGCTATTACGGCTGCCCCGCCGAGGAAGGAGGCGCCGCCAAGGTCTTCATGGTGCGCGCCGGCCTGTTTGATGATGTCGATATTGCCATCACCTGGCATCCGGCGGCCATCAACCGCGTCGACGATGCCCTCAGTCTGGCCAACACTCGGCTCGATTTCACGTTCAAGGGCCGGGCCTCGCATGCCGCAGCCGCACCGCACTTGGGGCGCAGCGCGCTCGATGCGGTGGAGCTCATGAACGTCGGTGTCAACTACATGCGCGAGCATATGCCCTCGGATGCCCGCATCCACTACGCCATGCTCGACGGCGGCGGCGTGGCGCCAAACGTCGTGCAAGCGACGGCCAAGGTGCGCTATGCGGTGCGCGCCCGCGACCTGACGGGCATGCGTGCGCTCATCGAACGGGTGAAGAAGATCGCCAATGGCGCAGCACTGATGACGGAGACACAAGTGGACGTGAAAGTGGTGAGCGCGGTCTCCAACCTGCTTGGCAATACGCCGCTGGAGGAAGCGATGCAGCGCCAGATGGAACGCTTGGGGGCGCCGCCGTTCGACGCCGCCGACCGCAAGTATGCGGCCGAGATCCAGGCCACGCTCACTCAGGAGGATATTGCCTCGGCCTATGCGCGAGCTGGCGTGTCGGCCAACCGCGATAACCCGCTCTGCGATTTCATCGTGCCCTTAGGCACCAGGGGAGCTGCGATGATGGGTTCCACCGACGTGGGAGACGTGAGCTGGGTCATACCCACCGTCCAGGCGCGCGTTGCGACGCATGCTATCGGCACCCCTGGGCATTCCTGGCAGATCACCGCACAGGGTAAGTCCGGCCAGGCCAAGAAGGGCCTCGTCCATGCCGCCAAGGTCATGGCGGCGGTCGCCGTCGAGGCACTCGCCGATCCGGCGCTGCTGGCGCGAGCCAAAGCCGATCATCAGGCGCGCACGCAGGCGACGCCTTACGAATGCCCGCTGCCGGCCGATGTCAAACCGATGCTCGAGCCGCCGCCACAGGCGGCCTGAGCCGTTGATTGGCCACCGCACGCCAGAGAATTTGGGGCACCGGGGTGGCTAAAGCGACCGCGCGGCGCTCGCTCTGGCGCGCCTTTGGCCTACTCGGCCTTGATGCCGCCAGCAGCGATGATGGGCGCCCAGCGGTCGTGTTCCTCCCTGAGGACGGCCTTGAAGGCTGCGGGTGAACTGGCGATCGGCACCATCAATTGCCCTTTCAGCCTCTCCACCACCGGCTCGCTGGCAAGGACCAGCACGACTTGCTGGTGGATCTTGGCAAGTACCGGCTCGCTTGTTCCGGCCGGAGCGATGAGGCCGACCCAGGCATCGGCTTCCACGCCGGCGACACCGGCTTCGCGCAAGGTGGGTAGGGTGGGAAGCAGAGGCGAGCGCTGCGGTGAGGTCACGGCCAGCAATCTGAGCTTTCCCTCGGCCGCCAATGACGTGACGGAACCGGCCGGCATAACCGCCATCTGTACGTCCCCGCGCAACAAGGCGGTCACGGCCGCTGGCGATCCCGGGAACGGCAGGTGCACCAGGTTGACGCCGGCCCTGAGGGCCAGCGAGGCCATCGCAAGGTGCGACAGCGAGCCCCTGCCAATGGATCCATATGTGTATTTGTCGGGCGCGCGCTTGATGGCTTCGAGCAGGCCCTCGACGCCGTCGACGGCGACGCCGGGGCTCAGCACCAGCACGCTCGGCTGCGAGGCCAAGATCGAAATCGGCGCGATGTCTTTTTCTGTCTCATAGGGCATCTTGGAAAACAGCAGCGCATTGATGACGAGGGGCCCGACGATGCTCACGCCCAGCGTGTGCCCATCGGGTGCCGCTTTGGCCACCGCCGCAGTCCCCGTGTTGCCGCTGGCACCAGCCCTGTTTTCCACCACAAAGGCGACACCGAGCCGCTGCTGAAGCCCTTCGGCGAGGATGCGTGCCAGGCTGTCGGGCGTGGATCCGGCGATGAACGGCACGATGATCGTCACCATGCGGGAGGGCCACTCCTGCGCGCCGAGCGGGCTCCACCCTGCGGCGAGGAGGAAGAAGGCCAGCATCATGCTCCGCATCGGCAGTTCCTCCCCGGTTTATCTTTGTGCGGGCATTATGCGCAGTGCCCTGCCCTTAACAAGGCTTCGCTCTGCCGCAAGCCCAGAGGCCCGCGCGTAGGGAGACCGAGAGTAGGCGGCAAGGAACGCGCCAGCGCGTCTAGGCAAGCGCGCGCGGAGCTGGCGCCAGAGCAGGGAGCGCCTGCGCCGCTTCACCTACGACACCATCGCCCACTCCAAGCCCATCATGGAATTCGTCATCTCCAGGGTCGGCGCAAACCGCACCATCACCGGCAGTGATGACGGCTTCGACATGGGTTATGAGCAGCCCGTCGCCTTCGTGGGGAGCTCTTTGAGTTCCGATGAGCGCCAATTGATCCCAGGCAGGACCGCCGCCAAGGTGTTGAAGCTCATCGCCCCCGGGTTCTAGACCTGCATAGGCTTGATGCACAGGGTTGCGCTTGGGCCACCGTTGCACCTAGGTTCCGCTGCATGCGTTTGCCCTCCCCTCTTGTGCGCGGCACCCTCATTGAGCGCTACAAGCGCTTTCTGGCCGACGTGCGCCTCGACGACGGCCTCATCGTCACCGCGACCTGCCCCAACACAGGCTCCATGCTGGGCCTTGCCGTGCCAGGGGCAATGGTGTGGCTTTCGCAAAGCGACAGTCCCACGCGCAAGTATCGCCACACCTGGGAGCTCGTGGAAGCCGATTTGGGGGCCGGGCCGACGCTGGTCGGCATCAACACCGGCCATCCCAACAAGCTGGTGGCGGAAGCTCTGGAAGCGCGTAGGGTCAAGGCACTTGCCGGCTATCCGAGCTTCCGGCGGGAGGTGAAGTACGGTCGCAACAGCCGCATCGACCTGCTGCTTGAGTGCGCTGAAAAGGGCCTGTGCTACGTCGAAATCAAGAACGTGCACCTCTCCCGCCGACACGGGTTGGCCGAGTTTCCCGACTCGATCACCGAGCGCGGAGCCAAGCACCTTGCCGAACTTTCGGACATGGTTCGCGCTGGGCATCGCGCCGTCATGGTCTTCCTGATCCAGCGCGGCGACGCCAAGCGGCTGGCCCTCGCGCGCGATGTGGATCCGACCTATGCAAGCGCCTTCGACGCCGCTCTGGCCGCCGGCGTCGAAGCGGTCGCGCTGCGCTGCCGCATGAGCCCTGAGGAAATCGTTATCGACCGACCCGTGCCGATCGTGGGTTAGCCTGGCCAAAGCCGACCGGACCCGCGTGCCGGCCAGCCTGGCACGCAACCGACAGGCGTCCGTCAGGGCCCGCGCGTTAAATAGCGCTTATCGAGCATCACGTGCACGCCCTTGGCGCCATTGACGACCTGGGTGATGCGCACATCGGCGGCGAGGCTGCAGAGCGCGTAGGCCTCCTGGCTCTTGATGCCCGCCCCCTGCGCGATCAGGTCCACCATCTGGCGTAGCGCGATGACGACGCAATCGTCGAGGTCGGGATCAAAGGCCATCGTCATGACATGCGTCGGCGTCTCGGCCCGCGGCCACTCCAGGGCCAAATCATTGCGCACGATGAGCTCGAAGGTGCCGACGAGCCCGGTTTCGATGGCCGTGACGCACACCTCACCGTCGCCTTGCACGCCATGGCCATCGCCCACCGAGAAGAGCGCGTGGTCGACGTGGATGGGCAGATAGAGCGTGGTACCGGCCACCAACTCCTTGTTGTCGAGATTGCCGCCGTTCTTGCGCGGCGGCAGGGTCGAGACGCTGCCCCAGGCAGCGGGCGGTGCCGCCGCCATCACCCCGAAAAAGGGTCGCAGGGGCAGCTCGAGCCCCCAGGGCATCCGTCCAACCATTCTCGCGCGGTCGAGCACGATGTGCATGAGGTGGCGCGTCGGATAGTCGTCAGGCAACGCGCCCGTCAGCGGCCCCGAGTAGTTGTAACCCCAGTCGTAGGCGAGATCGATGGCCTTGATGCGTACCTCGAGCACCTGACCGGCCTTGGCGCCCCGAACCGCCACTGGCCCCGTGCACATGTGCCCGGGGAGCTTCGGCGTCACACGCGCCTGGACTTCGGCGAGGGCGGCGGGAATGGCCAGCGGCGGCGGCGGCATCACCTCGCGCGGGCCGGACACGGTTGAAATGGTGACGGTATCACCGCTGTCGACCGTCAGCCTCGGTTCGAGGCGGGCATCGAAATAGCCCCAGTGCACGGTTTGGGCCCCGGCATCGAGGCGGTGGGCGTTCGGCATGGGGGCTTCCCTCCGCGTCTATTCATGAAACCATCACCCTAGGCGCATTGCCCTGCGCTGCCAACGCGCGTGCAACTTCCCTGAAAAAGGCGCATGAAATAGGGGCGTCGTCCGCGATGAGCCTTGCGGCCGTCACGCCGTTGCCGCATTCCGATTCTTAGTCCGGGCTCGGTGGCGCCGCGCGAGAGAGTGAAGCCGCGCATATCCTGGTGCGCCGTCGCAACGGTTGGGAACGGGGGGTTTGCCGAATGCTAGGCAACGGATCGCGAGCGCCGGTGATTGGGCGAATTCGCTGCGCGGCCGCCGTGGTGTTGGTCCTGTCGGCCGGGATCACCGTTGCCACCCAGCAGGCTGCGAGCCAGGCGCCAGCCAAGCCGGCCAAGAAGGCAACACCGCCTCCGGCGGCCGCGGCCCAGGGTGGAGCGAAGAACTCCTGGGTCAAGCTCTGCGAGAAAAAGCCCCTCGGCACCATGTATAAAGAGGGCAAGGAGGAGATGAGGTACGCCACCTACTGTCTCACTCAGCACGAGCGGATCGACGGCAACACCGGTCACTCTGTGGTGACCGCGGGGATCCGGCAAATGGAGGGCGAGAACACCCAATACTTCATGGTGATGGTCCCGCTCAATATGATGCTGAAGCCGGGCATGCGCGCTGCACTTTACCCCAAGGACCTCTGGGAAAAGGTACAGAAGAACGAAGCCGTCGATGAATCCAAGCTCAAGGGCTTGAAGCTTGAGTACACGCTCTGCCACGGCGGCGGTTGCACAGCCGAAGCGGTGGCCACACCAGAGCTCATCAACGATCTCAAGGCGTTTGGCGGGATGGTGGTCTTTGCCGTCAATTCCCTGGGAGACGCCACGCCATTTCCCATCTCGTTTGCCGGCTTCGAGCAGGCCTACACGGGCAACCCCGCCGACCCGCAGCAGTATGCCGCGGGGCGCCGGGCGCTGATGCAGATGATCGCGCAGCGCCAGCACGAGCTCGCCGAGCAGCAAAAGAAGCAGGGCCAGCAGGCTCCCGCGGCCCCCGCTCCGGCGCCAGCCAAGAAATAGCGCAGAGCCAGTGCGCGCCGCGCGAACCCATCGCACGAGGGTCGGGGGGGTGGTTCGGCGCCGGTCAGGAGCCGAGCTCAGCCACGATTGACGGCGCGCGCGGGCTTGGTGTATCCGTGATATATCAGTTCACACTTGGAGGGCGTTTGGCCCATGATTACCGACCGGCAAAAGGCATTCCGGCAGGAATACCGCGCGCGCATCATGGGCTGGTACGATGGGTATCTGCACATCGCCATCATCTACGCCATGGGCGCGGCAGCCTTCACCATCTATCTGCAGCACATCCATAACGTGACAGCGGCCGAGTGGCTGACGATCCCCATCACGTTTCTATTCACCAACGTCTTTGAATGGTCTGTGCATCGATACGTCATGCATCGGCCCGTCAACATCAAGGGGCTTCGGGCCATCTACGAGCGCCATACGCTCAACCACCATCAGTTCTTCACTGACGAAGAAATGCGCTTTCGCGACCACAAGGATTGGCGGGTCACGGTGTTCCCGCCCTACGCTCTGGTCGTCTTCATCTTGATGTCGATGCCGGGTGGAATCATTCTGGGCAACCTGATCTCAGCCAACGTTGGCTGGCTCTTCATGTGCACGACCACCGGCATGTATCTCATCTATGAATTCATGCACTTCTGCTGCCATGTCGACGAGAGTTGGTTCGTGCGCCATTGCCCGTTCGTCAACACGTTGCGGCGTCACCATACCGCCCACCACAACGCCCGACTGATGATGGAAACCAATATGAATCTGACGTTTCCCATTGCCGACTGGCTATTTGGCACGTCGGATTTGGATCGCGGGCTTTTCGGGCACCTCTTCAACGGCTATGACGACACGCATCTGAAATCCAAACTGCGCGGTCGCCCGCGGCGGCCCGACATGGCCGCTGCCCAACCGCTTGGCAATTATTGAACGCGCCATCCAAAACGGGAATGGTCAAAACCGGAACGGCCCGATGCCGCACGACGTCAAGGCTGCCCTCTCGCTGATCACGCTTCTGGTCGCGATCGGCTTTGCCTATTGGGAACGCACGGCCGGCAATTACCACCTCTTCTGGTTTGTGATCGGCTTCGGCGTTTTCGCCGTCGTTGCCATGTGGGTGTTTCCCGAGGCGGTCGGCAAGAACGAGAAGCCCAAGGCCTGAGCTGAGCTCAGCCCGCGTGCGTGGACTGGCCGGTGGACTGGCCGGGTGCCGCCCCCTGCAGCGCCAGCCGCCCGGCAAGGGCTTTGAGCCAAGCGTGGACGCCGGCCACGCCGTCAAAATCCGCTTCCTGCTTGTCGAAATGTTCGCCCGCCACGCGAAGCCCCATGCCGCCGAGGCGCTCGGCCGCAATGAACGCCGATTCATCGCCCACGTCATCGCCGACCATGACGGGGGACCGCCCCTTGAACGGGGAACGCGAAAGGAGCGTAGCGAGTGCCGTGCCCTTCGAGTAACCGCTGGGCACGGCCTCCAGCACCTTGCGTCCCTTGCGTAGAACGAGGTCGTAGGCGGAGGATGCGATGATGGCCGCGAGCTCCGTTTCCAGCGCCCGTCGCATCAGCGGCGCATTGCGGTAGTGGACGGCGACACCGCAACCCTTCTGTTCAACGAGGATGCCCGAGGCGATACCGGCGATGTTGTTCATGGCTCCGATCACGTCGGAGGGAATCGCTGGAGCCAGCGTCGTGATCGGGCCGCCGCGTTCACTGCGCAGCTCGGTCCCGTGCACCCCCGAGCCCACCAGCTTGAGCGGAGCAAATAGCCGGTCTGCGTCGGCAACACGGCGGCCGGTCAGGATCGCCAGTGCACCGCCAAGCCCGCTTGCAAGCCCGTCGAGGAGTTGGACCAGGCCAGGCGGGACCATGACCGCGTCAGGCGTCGGTGCCACGCTCAGCAGCGTGCCATCGATATCGATGAACAACGCCCACTTCTCAGGCTCGGCCAGCACCGCCCCCGCTTTGTTCAACCCGCTCACAGCCAACCCCTCGCTTGCACCGGCGCTTATCACGGAAGAATTGAGAATTTGTTGGATCTCCTCGGCTAGTGCGACCATCTGCGCACCTTGAGCGTGTCCATGGTTTCGGCAAGGCGCCGATCGACTTCCCCAATGGGCAGCAATCCCCTCTGCGTATCGACGTAATTGACCACCGATCCCGAATTGAGGGTCGCCGCGCGCAACGCCTCCTCGGCCGACCGACCCATTGCCACATAGGCGGTAAACGTCGCGTTGAAGGCGTCTCCCGCCCCCGCCGTACCGACCACTTTGGTCTCCAGTACCGGACAATATAAGATGGCCTCCGGAGTGCCCAAAAACGCCCCTTCCCGTCCATCCGTGACGACGATATAGCGCGGCCCAAGCTTGTTGAGGCCGCTAAAGAAATCGACCAACCCGAGTTCGTGCCCACCGCCAATGAGGCCGCGGGTCGCGAGCCGGGGCAACGCCTCCCCCGGCTTGGCGGTCAGGCCGCGAGCGCCTTCTCCGAACCGGGTCACGAGACCGGGCACGAGCGCGTCCGCCTCCGAGCGGTTGATGCCCAGGACGTCGATGTGTCTGAGGGTCTCCTGGAAGGCACCTCCTCGGGAGGAGAGTTGGCGCACGCCGGGATTGGTCGCCACCAGCGCACCTTGGCCCTTGGCACGTTCGACGATGGCCGGAAATGCGTCCGCAGACTCGTTGCTCAGCGACGAGACATAAACCACGTCGGCCGCAAACGCCTCCGTGCGCAGGTCACGCGCTTCCAACAGGGTGTTGGCGCCACGGAAAGTGAAGATCGCGGCATTGCTATCATGCGAGGAGAGCAACACCGAAGCCCCGGTCGGAGCACGGCCGTCGCGCATGGCCCAGCGGGTCGAGACGCCCTCCTGCAGGAGGTGGCCGAGCAGCGTCTCGGCGCGCGCATCCTTGCCAAGCTTGACGAGTGCGCCCACGTCAAGCCCGAGCCGCGCCATCGCCACCGCGGCATTGACGGCACCGCCCCCAACGTGCGTGGAAACCTCAAGCGCCTCGGTCTTGCGGCCCTCTTCGAGCAGCAAGAATGAGTTGTCGGCGTTGGTCATGCGCATGCGCTCGATGCGATCGCTGGCGATGATGGCGATCGTATCGATCATGGCGCCGCCGACCGTGAGGGCCTTCATGTCTGCCTCGCAGGCGCGCGCGCCTGCGCCATCGCTACGCCTTGGAACAGCTCGTCGAGCTCCGCATCCCACAAACGGATGCCCCCGGTGATGCCCGCCGTATTGCTGACGATCCGGACATGGCCAGGCACTTCCAGCGTGAGCTTGCGCGCGTTGCCGCCGCCAACGTAAAGCACGTCGCAGCAGGTGAGGCTTGTCACGGTGTTTATCGCTCTGCGAACGCGCTTGTTCCAGCGCTCGTTGCCCTGCTTCGCCAGCGCCGCTTGCCCGATGTATTGATCGTAGGTCTTGCCCCTGCGCATGCGGTGTTGGCCGAGCTCCAAGGGCAGCAGCAAGTGCCGGTTGCGAAAGAGGGCGCAACCGACCCCCGTGCCCAGTGTCAGGACGCATTCAAGGTCGTGCCCCTCAACCACGCCGAGGCCCTGCACGGCGGCATCGTTGAGCACCCGTGCGGGCGCGCCGAACCGCTGGGCCAGCGCGTCGATCAGCTGGCATCCTGCCCAATGGGGGGTCCCGAGATTAGGGGCAGTGACAATTTCCCCACGGCGCACCACACCGGGAAACCCCACCGAGATCCGCTGGAATGCCGGCAGTTGGGCCGCCAGCCGACCGATCAGGTCAAGGACCGCCTGGGGTGTCGCCGGCTTTGGAGTGGGGGAGCGGATCTGCGGGGCGGCGAGGCCGCCCACGGCATCGAGCACGGAGGCCTTAACGTTCGTTCCCCCGATGTCGACGGCCAAGGTGAACGGGGAAGGCGCCGCCGCAGCGGCTTGAGGCGCTGAGAGATTGGTGACGGTAGACATCCGGAACGACCTTTCGCGCTGTTGCGAAGCCCTCGGCGTCGGCGCGATGGGCATGCGCCGAACCCGACCCAGCCGGAGCACAACGCCCGCGATGCGCGCATCGATGCACTCGCGCCGCGTTCCGTTATTGGCCGATCTTGGATGCCTCGACAATCTCCTTCCTTGCGCGGTCGACCCGCTTTGCTGGTGAGCCCGAGCGCGAGTCCTTCTATCCCTGCTCGCGACGACCACGCCGCACGCGGCCGGCTTTACCCTATCTTCATTTGACGGAATTTGTGACCGAACTTGCTTCTCTCACGCGATCGTGCTGCGGGCCCTCGGTCCGCAGACCTCGGCATTCCTTGGGCTTGCGCGCAGCAGGCCTCGGTTGCGGATCCGTGACCTGCTCAAGCTTTGCCAGTGCCGTGCGGATCGGCTCGGGGGTGCGCCAAGACGCTGGATCGTGTCCTGAGGCCACGCGGTCGAGCTGCGAAAGGAAGGACTGCGACCAGCTGGCCACATCGTGCTTGCGCACCGCGGTCATGAGAGCTTCGTGGCGTGTGCGCCGTTCCGTCAGGGGCATTTCCAGCGCGGCACGTATGACGTCAGCGGTCTCCTCGATATTGTAGGGGTTGACGATCAGCGCCTCGGTCAGCTCTTCCGCTGCTCCGGCGAACTGCGACAACACCAGCACGCCGGGATCCTCGGGGTCCTGCGCGGCCACGTACTCTTTTGCCACCAGGTTCATGCCATCGCGCAGCGGTGTCACCATGCCGATCCTGGAAGATCGGTAAATGTCGGCCAGCCGCCGGCGCGGCGTCGAGCGATGGATATAGTGTATCGGCACCCAGTCGAGCTCACCGAACCGCCCGTTGATTGAACCCGCGAGGGCCTCCAATTGCTGCCGGATATCGGCGTAGGCTTCCACACTGGCGCGCGTGGGCGGAGCAATCTGGGTCAGAACGACTTGGCGCTGGTACTGGGGGCACTTCTCCAGGAACCGTCCAAAGGCCTTGAACTTGTGCGGCAATCCTTTGGTATAGTCGAGCCGGTCGACGCCGATGATGCGGGCGACCGACGGGCGCCCCTGCACCAGGCCGCCGGCGCGCTTGGCCTTGGCGAAGTCGGCCACATTGATGCCGATCGGGAAGCTCGCGATCGAAACCAGACGATCGAAGAGCCGGATCCGCCCATCGGGGACGATCCTGCCGAACACGCCATTGGCCATATAGTCGATGAGATTGGCAACGTCTGCCTTAGTCTGTAGTCCGATCAAGTCGTAGGCGGCCAAGGCGCGCGCCAGCTCCTGGTGCTCGGGCACCGCCATGAAGGTCTGCCAGGGCGGGAAGGGAATGTGCAAATAGAACCCGATCGGGTTCTGCACCCGCCGCTTCCTCAGCTCGGCCGCGAACGGGATCAGATGATAGTCGTGCACCCAGATGACGTCGTCCGGACGCAACAGGGGTTCCAACAGCGCCGCCAGTCGGCTGTTGACTTCAACAAACCGCTCAAAAAAGCCCGCTTCGAACTGAGCAAGATCAAGCCGGTTGTGAAACACCGGCCAAAGCACCGAGTTGGCATAGCCTAAATAGTAGCCCTGATGATCGGCCTCGGAGAGCGGAACCGTGGCCAAGCGACCTTCGCGCGCCACGACGTCGGCGGCAGCGTTGGTTGTAATTTCGCCATTCCAGCCAAACCAGAGGCCGTTGTGGTACCGCACAACATCGGCCAACGCCACGGCCACGCCGCCCGCCTGCGGGGCCTTGC
>JAMXLN010000182.1 GCA_024281145.1 Hyphomicrobiaceae bacterium
GAGGATGCGGCGCGAGGCTTCATCGGCACGCTGCCCAAGGTCGAGGTCCGCAATGCTGCGGGCCGGGTGGTCTACAGCCTCGAGGACTATGCCTTCCTGGCGCACGAGGGGGCTCCCGATACCGTCAACCCGAGCTTGTGGCGACAGGCACGGCTCAACATGCACAACGGCCTGTTCCAGGTCACAGACCGTATTTACCAGGTGCGGGGCTTCGACATCTCAAACATGACGATCATCGAGGGCAGCCGCGGCATCATCATTATCGATCCGCTCATCTCCACGGAAGTCGCCCGCGCCGCCCTTGAGCTCTATTGGCACCACCGCGGTAGGCGGCCGGTGGCTGCGGTCATTTACAGCCACAGCCACGTCGATCACTTCGGTGGCGTGCGCGGCGTGGTCGATGCGGCGGACGTGAAGGCAGGCAACGTTGCCATCATCGCCCCAGACCGCTTCATGGAGGAGGTGACCAAGGAGAACGTGCTGGCCGGCACGGCGATGACCCGCCGTGCGATGTTTCAGTTCGGTGGAATGCTGCCGAGGGGTCCGCGCGGTCAGGTCGATGCCGGACTTGGCAAGGTCACATCGCGCGGCACGATATCACTGATCCCGCCAACGCAACTCATCCGCGCACCGATCGAAGTCCACACGATCGACGGTGTCGAGATCGTGTTCCAGCTCGCTCCCGACACGGAAGCACCGGCCGAGATGCATATGTTCTATCCGGCCCTGCGCGCCCTCAACCTGGCCGAAAACGCCACTCACAACCTGCACAACATCTACCCAATCCGGGGTGCGCAGGTGCGCGACGCCAATGCCTGGGCCAAATACCTCAACGAAGCGCACGACCGTTTTGCCAGACATGCGGACGTGGTGTTCGCTCAGCACCACTGGCCGATCTGGGGCAACGCGCGCCTCAGCGACTATCTTGCCAAGCAGCGCGATGCCTACAAGTACCTGCATGACCAAACGCTGCGACTGATGAACCAGGGCCTCACGGCAGCGGCAATCGCCGAGCGGCTTCAACCTCCCAAAAGCCTGGAACAGGAGTGGCACCTGCGCGGCTACTACGGCACCTTCAGCCACAATGCCAAGGCCGTCTATCAACGCTATCTCGGCTGGTACGATGCCAACCCCGCCAATCTCAACGCGCTGCCCCCCGTGGAACGCGCGAACAAGACCATCGCCTACATGGGCGGCGCAGCGGCGGTCATAGCCCGTGCCCAGGCCGACTTCGCAAGCGGTCAATATCGCTGGGTGGCCGACGTCATGAGCCAGGTGGTGTTCGCCGATCCCGACAACCGGGCCGCGCGCGAGCTGGGCGCCGATGCCCTCGAGCAGTTGGGCTACCAAGCCGAGTCCGCCACTTGGCGCAACGCCTACCTCCAGGGTGCCCGCGAGTTGCGCGTTGGCATGACCTTGCCCGCCACTCCCTTCCGCGCCGCTGGGGACATTGTGCGCGGCCTGAGCCTTGACCTCTTCTTCGACGTCCTCGGAGTGCGCCTCAAGGCCGAGGAGGCGCAAGGCATGACGGCCATCATCAATTGGCAGTTCCCGGACACCGGCCAGCGCTGCGCCATGACCCTCGAGAACTGTGCGCTGACCTGCCTAACCGATCGCCACGCGCAGGGTGCCGATTGCACGGTGAGCCTGGAACGCGCCACGCTCAATCGTCTCGTGCTGCGGGAGCTGGCGCTGCCCGAGGCACTGGCGCAGGGCGCTGTCAGGATTGATGGCAACGGCGACAAGCTCGCCCAACTGTTGGGGCTCCTCGACGAGTTCTCGCTCACCTTCGAAATCATCGAGCCCCTGCGCGCCAAACGAGAGGTCAGCCAAGCGCGCGCCTGAGGGTGCAGGCGCGAGCCTATCAAGGGATAGCTCTCTCAGCACTGCGTGGCGACGCGCCGAAGGGGCAAGCAGACACCGCCCAATTTGACAGCCTCAGCAGCGCGGCACCTAAATGCGCGGCGAACACGGGCAGATCCGGGAGAACGGCATGGGCGTGAAACGGCTCGGCATCATCATGAACGGGGTGACGGGACGCATGGGGACCAACCAGCATCTCGTGCGCTCGATCTTGGCCATCCGCGCACAGGGCGGCGTCGCCCTGAGCAACGGCGACCATGTGATACCCGACCCCATTCTCGTTGGGCGCAATTCGGAAAAATTGGCGCTCCTGGCCAAAGCCAACGGCATCGCTCGCATCACCACCGATCTCGACGCGGCGCTGGCAGACCCCAAGGACACCGTGTTCTTCGATGCCGGCACGACGCAGATGCGCCCAGCCCTGCTCGCCAAGGCAATTGCCGCGGGCAAGCACGTCTATTGCGAGAAGCCGGTGGCCACAACACTCGATGCGGCGCTCGGCATCGCACACAAGGCCAAGGCGGCCGGCGTTCGCCATGGCGTTGTGCAGGACAAGCTGTTTCTGCCGTGGCTGCGCAAGCTCAAGCTTTTGATTGACTCGGAATTCTTTGGCCGCATTTTCGCGGTGCGAGGCGAGTTTGGCTATTGGGTATTCGAGGGCGATCTGCAGCCGGCCCAGCGGCCCTCCTGGAACTATCGCGCTGAAGACGGCGGCGGCATCGTCCTCGACATGCTCTGCCACTGGCGCTACGTGCTCGACAACATCTTCGGCGCGGTGCGTTCGGTATCCTGCTTCGCTGCCACCCACATTCCCGAGCGCACCGACGAGGCAGGCGCGCGCTACACGGTGACCGCGGACGATGCCGCCTATGCGACCTTCCAGCTCGAGGGGGGCATCGTCGCTCAGTTCAACAGCTCGTGGGCGACGCGCGTGCGCCGCGACGATCTTCTCACGCTGCACGTTGACGGCACCCTCGGCTCGGCGGTGGCGGGCTTACAGGAGGTGGTCACCCAGCAGCGCATGGCGACGCCGAAGCCCGTTTGGAACCCCGACATCAAGCAGCCAATCGACTTCCGTGCCGGCTGGCAGCCCATGCCGGACACCCAAACCTTTGACAATGGCTTCAAGGTGCAATGGGAGGCCTTTATCCGCCACGTCGCCGAGGGCGCCCCCTACACCTGGGATCTGGTGGAAGGCGCCAAGGGCGTGCAATTGGTGGATTGCGCGCTGAGGAGCTGGCACGAACGCCGTTGGATCGATGTGCCGGACTTGAACGTTTCCTAGTGCGCCGACCAGCTCTCCCCACCTCAATGGTGGGTTGCTTACCGCGGCGCGAGGAGGGCGGAGCGTGGACCGTTAAGGCCCTCGCTCAACGCCCGCTCAAGGCCAGCCGGTCCCAACGTTGCCGCGAGCCTCTCCGGCACGATCCACATGGTGTAGGTCTCTGCATCGATGCCATGCCGACAGGCAAGGCGCCCAGCCGTGATCGCGCAATCAGAATCGGCGAGGACGGCGAAGCCGGCCCGCAGATCGTGCTTGAAAATGTGCAAATCGACGGGCTGCAGGAAGCTCGGTAGCGTGCCGAGATCGACGCCACGAAAGATACACCCAAGCGCATTGCGGCAGGCACCGGCGCGCGCACCCCAGGTGTTGCGCAAACCCAATGCCTTGCGTCCAGGCAAGAACGTTGCTGCCCGATCGGCGCCAGCGCTGATGTAACAGCCATCGCGCATGCAAAGGATTGGATCGGCGACCTGGGCGCCGCCGCGGCGGATGCCGTAGCTGCCGGGCGCCATCACGAGCAAGACCGTGACGCGATTGAGGTCGATCCCAACCGCCAGCGTCTCGGGCGGCTTGACCCGCGAGCTCGCGGGGCTTTGAGGCGGACCCGTCGCGACGTGGCTGGGCGTGCGCGCGCCAAAGGCAGCCTCATCCGGCCTGTCTGGCGGGGGCGCAGGGACACCTCCTGCGGGAATTGGCGGCGCGTCGGAGCGGGCCGTTGCAGCCGTCGTGCGCGTCCCGGCCGTTGCTTCGGAAGGGGGTTGGACCTGTGCAGATGCCGCGGTCGCCGGCAATAGGATCGCTCCAGGGGCCCTCTCCGTCCCAGGCGATGGCGAGGCAACAGGCTGCGACGGTCCTCCCAAGACTGTGCTCCCCACCTCAGCCTCGCGGCGCCCCCGGTTGGCAAGACGAGCTGCGCGGATTTGGTGCACGCGTTTCAGCTTCTCGACCAGTCGACGCCTCGCTTTGGCGCGTTCAAGGGTGCGCTGCCCGACCTCGCCAAGGCCGGTGTTCTGGGGCTCGGGCGCAGCTGCTGGCGGCCGCGCCGCATCGGAGTGGCCGGCAAGCAGCTCTTCGGCCTTCGCCCGCTCCTGTTCGGCTTCGATCACCAAGCGGCGTGCCTCTTCGGTGAGGCGAGCTTCCTCGGCGGCAGCACGCATCTCTTCCGCCTCGAGGCGTGCACGGGCGAGCATGTCCATCTCTTCCTCACGGACCCGCTCCGCGGCCCGAGCCCCCTCGGCCGCGGCACGCCGTTTGGCGTCCACCGTCCTGCGCGCGGCCTGCGCTTTCTTGCGTGCGGCCTCCATGCGCGCCGTCTGGGCCTGGCGTTCGGCCGCGCGCTTGGCGGCGGCGTCAGCCGGCTCCGGCGTGCCCTTGGCCTCGCCGGCAAATTTTTCCGCCATCTCGTGTGCGGCCTCGTTGGCGTGCGCCGAAGCCGTCAGGAACGCGACAATCGCCACCACCACGCCGCGCGCACCCCCCCACACCCACATCCCCAACTCCTGAGGTGCTTAACCCCGTCGAGACGCCAATGGCCGAGGCGGCCACCCTAAGACAGCGGCAGCGCCGACAGAGGGCCCCGGACCCGCTGGCGGTCTCGGGCAACACCTGTGGCCCCCCACCGTTGGGCGGCCAATCTTGTTGGCCTTTGCGGCGGAAAGCGGGAGCTCAGCTGAATGGGGGCTGAACGCCAGCCCTTGCGGGTGAGCGGGGCCAAAGCGCTGTGATCGGCCGGCGGAGCCGGCCGATCAGGCCACCAAATACCCCATGTCCTCAGTTCGCAGCGCTCAAGGCGGCCAGCACCTTGGGCGGCGACATCGGCAGGTCCGTAAGCCGCAGCCCAATGGCGTTGCGGATGGCATTGGCAACCGCCGCCGGTGCCGGCACGAGCGGAACTTCACCGACACCGCGGATGCCCTGCGGGTGTTTCTCGTTTGGCACCTCAATCATGACGGACTCGATCATGGGCAGGTCGCAGGCAACGGGCATGCGATAGTCGAGGAAGCTTGGATTATCCAGCCGCCCGCTGGCGTCATAGATGCACTCCTCATTGAGAGCCCAGCCGATCCCCTGGGCGACACCACCCTGCATCTGACCTTCCACGTAGCTTGGGTGGATGGCGCGACCAACATCCTGAAATGCGGTGTAGCGCAGAACCGTCACCTTGCCGGTCTCCGGATCGACCTCGACATCGCAAATGTGGGTTCCAAATCCTGGCCCGGCTCCCTCGGTATTGAGCGAGCTTCGCCCGTTGATCGGGCCCCCCGTTGCGCTCGCCTTGGCGGCGATGTCCGCCAAGGTGAGCGGGGAAAACTCGCCAGCATTGGAGCCGGCGGGCCGCGCTTCACCGTTCTCCCAGCTGACCGCCTCGGGGTCGATTTTCCAGATTTTCGCGGCGCGCTCGCGCAGCGTCTGGATCACCTGTTCGGTGGCCTTGGTTACCACCAGCGCGGCTGCGAACGTGACGCGGCTTCCGCCAGTCAGCGCCGCGAATGGAATGCTGCTGGTGTCCCCGATCAGCGCCTGCACCCGCCGGTAGTCGATGCCAAGCATGTCGGCAGCGATATTGACCATAGAGGCGCGCGAGCCGCCGATATCGGGATGGCCCGTCACGACCACAACGGTGCCGTCCTCGTTGACGTTGACCTGGGCGCTCGATTCGCCACCTGCGTTGAACCAAAAGCCGCTGGCAACCCCGCGCCCTTGATTGGGCCCGAGGGGTGTCTGGTAGTGCGGGTGCCGAAGGGCGGCCTCAAGCGTCTCCTCGTAGCCGATCCGGGGGAACGTCGGGCCATAGGCAGCCTTGGTTCCCTGTTTGGCGGCATTCTTCTGACGCAGAAGGAGCGGATCCATCTTCAGGGCGCGGGCGAGCTCGTCGAGGGTGGACTCAACCGCAAAAGCGCCGATCGGCGCGCCTGGCGCGCGGTAAGCTGCCACCTTTGGCCGGTTCGTAACAACGTCGTAGCCGATGGTGTGCACGTTGGCGACGTTGTAGGGCGCCAGTGAGCAGCCGACCGCGCCGCGGATGGGCGAGCCGGGGAATGCACCCGCCTGCAGACGGAAGGTGGCCGCCACCGCAGTGATCTTGCCGTCCTTCGTGGCACCGATCTTGACCGTGCTCGAGGAGCCTGACGTGGGACCGGTTGCGTGAAACACCTCCTGCCGGTTCATGACGATCTTCACCGGGCGACCCGATTTGCGCGACAGCACCAGCGCGACGGGCTCCAGATAGACGATGGTCTTGCCGCCAAACCCACCGCCAATCTCGGCGGGAATGGCACGAATGTCGCTGAGCTTTGCGCTCGTCAGTTGGGCCGTCATGTCGCGGACCATGAAGTGGCCCTGACTGCTGCTCCAGATCGTCGTCTGACCGTCCTGGCCGACGCTGACGAGGCAGGCATGAGGCTCGATGTAACCTTGATGCACGGGCTTGGTCTTGAAGCTGCGTTCGACGATGACAGCAGCGGCCGCGAAGCCCGCGTCGCAATCGCCCAGTTTGTGCTCAAGGGTCCCGGCAATGTTGGACGTCGTCGCCGGACCCGCTTTGGCACCGACGTTGCGCATGTGCTCATGCAGAATGGGGGCGCCTGGCTGCAAGGCCTCATCCACGTCGATGACCCAAGGCAGAACCTCGTAATCGACCTCGATCAGCTTTAGGGCCTGCGACGCGATCGCCACGGAGGTGGCCGCGACGGCCGCCACGGCGTGCCCGGCGTAGAGCACTTTCTCGCGCGCCATGACGTTGCGGCTGATAAAGCGCAAGTCCTGAATGCCGAGGGGTACAGGTTTGTCCCAGGGATATTCCGCGAGATCCCGGCCAGACATGACGGCCTTGACCCCGGGCAGTGCCAACGCCTTGTCGAAGTTGATCGATTTGATGCGCGCGTGGGGGTGGGGGCTGCGCAGCACCTTGCCCCAGAGCATGCCGGGCCTTGAGAAGTCGGCACCAAAGGTGGCACGGCCCGTCACCTTGTCCTCGCCATCGGGCCTGTTGGTCCGCTTGCCGATCCACTTGTTGTTCGAACCGTTTGCCGTCATCGCTGGTCTCTCTTCCATTCCGGGGGTATCAGTTTCGTCGCTTTTAATGCGTCTTCGCTTATTCCGTCTTTCGCTTCGTCTACCGCCGCAGCCGCCAACCTCGGCGCACCGGGGCGCAACACCTACCTGCCTCGACCGCCAATCCATCCCCGTCAAGGCGCCGTGAGAACCTCACCGCTATCCTACAAGGAATAGGCCATTGGACAACCGCGCTCGCGCCATGCCCGGTATGCCGCGACGGTGCTGGGGTGGCGGCGCCGCCCGCAGCCCGCTGATGCTTGGCACCCGTCTGCCGCCGCCGCTGGCTCGTGCGCTGGCAGCGGTGACGTGGCGTTGAGTGGCTTGACCGCCATCGCTGCCCGCAGCTTCAATGGGCGGTCGTGGACTGCACCATCGGGAGCCCCAACCTCATGTTCGATTTCGACCGCGTGATCGAGCGCCGTGGTACGCACGCATCGAAGTGGGACATGATGGCGCAATTGTCGGGCATCGATGCGCCAGACGCGATCCCGATGTGGGTTGCCGACATGGACTTTGCCGCCCCGCCGGGGGTGACGGAGGCCCTTGCCGCCGAGACCAAGCGCGCAACCCACGGCTACTACGCCAATACCGGCTCGTGGACCGGCGCCCTGGTAGAGTGGATGGCGCGGCGGCACGGGCTCAAGCTCGACCCCAATTGGGTGAGCCCGACACCCGGGATCGTGTCGGGGCTCGGCCTCGTTCTGCAGGCCGTGAGCGCTCCCGGCGACGAGGTGGTGGTGTTTCCCCCTGCCTATCACGCGTTCCGACGCATCATTCTCGCCAATGAGCGGCGCATCCTCGATGCACAGCTCGTGGAGGCGAACGGCCGCTACGTCATGGATCTCGACGCGCTTGAGAAGAGGCTGACGGCGCGCACCAAGGTCGTCTTTTTCTGCGCTCCGCATAACCCCGGCGGGACCGTCTGGCGGAGCGAGGAGATCCGCGCGCTGGCGGCTTGCTGCGCCAGGCATGACCTGATCTTGGTCTCCGACGAGATCCATTGCGATCTCATTTTTGCCGGCGCGCGGCACACGCCCACCCTCACCGCAGCACCCGAAATCGCCGACCGGCTGATCACCTGCGTGGCGGCGACAAAGACCTTCAACCTCGCCGGCGCGCACGTCGGTGCATGCATTGCCACCAATCGCGCGCTCAAGCAACGTCTCGATCAGCGCATTGCCGCGTGTGGCCTTGCCTCCTACAACCGCTTCGGCATGATTGCGACGGAGGCGGCGTGGCGGACCGGTGAGGCTTGGCTCGACGCGCTGTTGCCCTACCTCGCTGCAAATCGCGATCTCTTCCATGCCCGCATCGAGGCAGCGGCACCCGGGGCACGCGCGATGCAGCTCGACGCGACCTACCTCGCCTGGGTCAATTTCTCCGATACGGGATTGTCGCCCAAGGATGTGGCCAGCCGGGTCAAAGACCGCGCACGTATTTTTGCAAGCCCAGGCCCGCAGTTCGGACCGGGCGGCGACACGTGGTTGCGCTTCAACTTCGCCACCCCGCGCCCCATCCTGATGGAAGCGCTGGCGCGCCTGGACGAGGCGTTTCAAGACGCGCGGGCGAAGAGATGAGAGCTGGGCGATGAGAAAACCCGTGGTCGGCGTGATCTCCAACACGCATCGCGTCGAGAACCGCTTTGCCGTTCAACAGGTAGGAGAGCGCAATCTTCGCGCCGTGGTCGAAGCCGCCGGCGCGCTGCCGCTCATCTTTGCAGGCGCGCCGGAACTCACCGACATCGACGCCCTCTTGGAGGTGGTAGACGGCGTGCTGCTGACGGGCGCCCGCGCGAACGTTCATCCGACCCGATTCCGCGCCGAGCCCCATGCCGGGCATGAGCCCTACGATGAACGCCGTGACGCACTGGCCCTGGCGCTCATCGAGGCTTGCGTGGCGCGCGGCGTGCCAATCCTGGGGGTCTGTCGCGGCTTTCAGGAGATAAACGTTGCCTTCGGCGGATCGCTGCACCACGAGATTCGCGAGCTGCCTGGTCGCTTGAACCACCGCATGCCGCGGACCGAGACGGGCGAAATCCACCCCGACCCGACCGTTGTCTTCGCCGATCGCCACGAGGTCAGGCTGGTCTCCGGTGGCGTTTTTGCCCGCCTCTTCGGCTGCGAGATCATCCGCGTGAACTCCCTCCACGGCCAAGGCATTCTGGAGCCGGGCAAGCGGGTGGTCGTCGAGGGCGTGGCCGAGGACGGCACGATCGAGGCAATCCGCGTCGCCGACGCTCCGGGGTTTGCTCTCGGCGTGCAGTGGCATGCTGAATACGATGCCCAGCACAATCCGGTAAACCGCGCGCTGTTTCAAGCGTTTGCCCAAGCCCTGTCGGCGCGCCGGCGTATCAGCTAGCTTTTTGCGACCGGGCCGAGCGCAGATGCTCGCCACCCGGGTCCGGTTGAGGAGGCATCGATGGCCAAGGTCGAGGAGCTCAAGGGGATAATCGCCCGGGCGGGCAATGTCGTCGCCTTCACCGGCGCCGGCATCTCCACCGAATCGGGCATCCCCGATTACCGCTCGCCGGGCGGCATCTGGACGAAGATGCGGCCGATCGAGTTCGGCGAGTTTCTCGCGACCCCGGAGGCGCGGCGCGAATCCTGGCGGCGCAAGTTCGCAAGCCACGAAATGATGCAAAGCGCGACGCCCAATGCGGGACACCGCGCCCTCGCTCGCCTCGTGCGGGATGGCAAGGTGACCGCTATCGTGACACAGAACATCGATGGCTTGCATCAGGCCTCGGGCGTGCCCGACGATAAGGTCATTGAGCTCCACGGTAACGCCACCTATGCCGCCTGCCTCGACTGCCGGCGGCGCTATGAACTCGATTGGGTGCGGGAGATTTTCGCCATCGACGAGCGGCTGCCTCTTTGCACGGGCTGCGGCGGCATCATCAAGACGGCGACGATCTCGTTCGGCCAGGCGATGCCCGAGCCGGAGATGGAGCGGGCACGAGAGGCGACGCTCGCAGCCGACCTCTTCATCGTGCTCGGCAGCTCTTTGGTCGTCTATCCTGCAGCCGGCTTTCCCATTATGGCAAAGCAGAACGGATCTCGGCTCGTGATCATCAACCGCGAGCCCACCGACCAGGATGAGATGGCCGATCTCGTGATCCATGCCGAAATCGGCTCGACCATGAGCCGCGCCGTCGGCGTGAACTGAGCGTTCGACCCGGGTCGCGCCGCCGCGATGGGCAAGGCGACCCAGTCGCGAACAAGAAGCGTTGCAAACCAAGCAAGAGCTGTTGGGAGCAAGATGTCGCGCATAAGGGAAGCGACGAGCAAAGAAAAGGGATCGCGAAAAAAGCTCGCGAAATGGGGCTCGAAAATCGCGCCTCATGCGCCCTAAAGGTTTGGCCGAGATCGTCCGGGCGCGGCATAGGGCGAGAGATTGCGCGCGATGTGCTGCCCGGTAGCGTTGCTGCCAACCAGGACGCCGTCGAGGACGACGGTCTTTCCCCGGACTATGATCGTCATCGGCCAGCCCGTCACCTCCAGGCCCTCGTAGGGTGTGTAGTCCGAGCCGTGGTGCAAAATCTCCTGGCGGATGGTGGTCTTGCGGTGGGGATCCCAGATGGCGATGTCGGCGTCGGCGCCGACGGCAATGGTGCCCTTGCGTGGATGCAGCCCGTACATCTTGGCGTGATTGGTAGCGCTCAAGGCCACGAAGTCATTGAGGCTGATGCGGCCCTTCACCACACCCTCCGAGAACAGAATGGGAAGCCTCGTCTCCACGCCCGGTATGCCGTTTGGCACCCAGCGGAAACTGGTGCGCCCCTTGGGTAGGAGCTTGCCCTGCGGGTCGTCGTAGCGGAACGGACAGTGGTCGGACGAGAATACCTGGAACACGCCCGTCTCCAGCCCGAGCCAGCAGGCTTTCTGGCTCGCCTCATCGCGCGGCGGCGGGCTGCACACGTACTTGGCGCCCTCCATATTGAGTCCTTCCATGTCCTTTTCGGTGAGCATCAGATATTGCGGACAGGTCTCGCCAAACACCTTGAGCCCGCGCGCTTGTGCCCAACGGATCTGCTCCATGGCCTCGCCGTTCGAGACATGCACGATCATGATCGGCACGTCGACGAGCTCGGCCAGGCTGATCGCCCGATGTGTCGCCTCGCGCTCGACCGGAATGGGCCGCGAGGTGGCATGAAACTTGGGCGCCGTGTGGCCTGCCCGCTCCAGGCGCTCCGTGAGAAAGCGGATCGCGTCATAGTTCTCCGCGTGCACCATCACAAGCGCACCCGTCTCGCGGGCCGTGGAGAATACCTCAAGCAGCTGAATGTCGGAGAGCGCCAGGTCCTGGTAGGTCATGAACACCTTAAACGAGGTGTAACCATCACGGACGAGGGCCGGCAGTTCTTGCCCCAACACCTGCGGGGTCGGGTCGGAAATGATCAAGTGGAAGCTCACATCGAGGTGGCAGTGCCCATCGGCGAGCGCGTGATAATC
>JAMXLN010000183.1 GCA_024281145.1 Hyphomicrobiaceae bacterium
ATGAAGAACTCGGCCTCGGGGCCGAACACCACCATATCGCCGATACCAGTCTGCTTGAGGTAGGCCTCAGCACGCTTGGCAATCGAGCGTGGATCGCGTTCGTACATCTCCCCAGTGGAGGGCTCCAGCACGTCGCAAAACACGGCCATGGTGGTCTGGGCAAAGAACGGGTCGATATGCGCGCTGGCAGGGTCGGGCATCAGCGTCATGTCGGAGGCCTCGATTCCCTTCCAGCCGGCAATCGAGGAGCCGTCGAAGGCATATCCTTCCGCAAACATCGCCTCGTTCACACACGAGCCGTCCGCGGTGACGTGCTGCATCTTGCCCTTGGTGTCCGTGAAGCGCAGGTCAAGGAATTTCACTTCCTTGTCCTTCATCATTTTGAGCACTTCGCCAACGGACTTCGGTCTTTCTGCCATTGCTCTTCCCCTGTCCTCACTTGCAACTTCGTTTGCGGCTGACCTTTGCGCCGTGCCTCCTGCCCTTGCTCAGATGGCATCGCTTCCCGTCTCGCCGGTGCGGATGCGGATCGCCTCCTCCACCGTCGAGACGAAGATCTTGCCATCGCCGATCCGGCCGGTCTTGGCGGCCTTCTGGATGGCTTCGAGCGCCTTGGGGAGCATCTCCTCGCCGAGCACGACCTCAAGTTTCACTTTGGGCAGGAAATCGACGACGTATTCCGCGCCGCGATAAAGCTCGGTGTGACCCTTCTGACGACCGAACCCCTTGGCCTCTATAACTGTAATGCCCTGGAGGCCGATCTCCTGGAGCGCCTCCTTCACCTCGTCGAGCTTGAAGGGCTTGATGATGGCCTCGATCTTCTTCATGCGCGCCTTCACCTCCCGACCACTGACAAGGGTTTGCTAATCTCTGGCGCCAGGATTAAGCACACCCCATGCCAAGGCCCGATCGGCAGCAAATTCCGTAACAACTTACGCCACGTGCGTATCTACAGGGCAACAAGCGCCGAGAGCAAGCCGCGAATTTGCTCAGGTTTTTGGCTTTTGCACAATGAATAGGCAGTCTGGTGACCCGCTCCAAGGCACGGCTCTAGATACCCGGCAAGTTGGCGAACGCGGGTTGAATGGCGCATGATGTGGTCGGGGCGAAGGAGATGCCTTGGGCGACGAACTGCTGAGCGCTGAAGAGATGGGCCGTGCGGATGCCCTGGCGATGGCGCAGGGCATTGCCGGCCCCACGCTGATGGAGAACGCGGGGGGCGCGGTGGCGCAGGCCGTCTGCGACATGGCACCCCCGGGCACCACCATTGCCGTCCTGTGCGGACCTGGCAACAACGGCGGCGATGGTTTCGTTGCCGCGCGGCTCTTGCGCGAGCGGGGCTACCCGGTGCGCGTCGGGTTGCTCGGGCGGCGCGATGCGCTCAAGGGCGATGCAGCGATCATGGCGCAGCGCTGGGGTGACCCGGTCGAGCCCCTCGACACGTCCACGCTCGCCAGTGCCGGCCTCCTTGTCGATGCGATGTTTGGTGCCGGGCTGACGCGTCCGCTCGAGGGCATCGCAGCCGACGTGGTGGCCGCCATCAATAGGGCCGGCACGCCGGTCGTGGCCGTCGACGTGCCAAGTGGTCTCGATGGAACCACCGGCGCGTCTTGCGGAGCCGTCATCAAGGCGACGTGCACGGTGACGTTCTTCCGCCTGAAGCCCGGCCACGTGCTGCTGCCAGGTCGCGTGCTGTGCGGCCAAGTACGGCTTGCGAAGATCGGCATCCCCGAGACCGTCCTGGGCGAGATCGGGCCCAACACCTGGCGCAACCGGCCCGCACAGTGGCGTGAGGCCTATCCCTGGCCGCGGATCGACGGTCACAAGTATGGGCGGGGCCACGCGGTGGTGGTGTCGGGGCCGGCGGAGAGCACGGGTGCCGCCCGCATGGGTGCGCGCGGTGCGCTGCGCGTCGGTGCCGGCCTTGTCACGGTCGTCGGCGGGGCGGCGGCGACCGCCGTCAATGCGACGCAGGTGACTGCGGTCATGGTAAGATCCGTCGGCGCCGACGCAGCGCTCAAGGAGTTCCTGGCGGATGAGCGTCACAATGCTGTTCTGATCGGCCCCGGTGCCGGCGTTGGCGCGAGCACCGCCGCCACAGTTGCAACGGTGCTCGCTTCGCCAGCTGCGGCCGTACTCGATGCCGATGCGCTGACCTCCTATGCTGAGGGCGAGGAAACGCGCCCCTCCGCCTTTGGCTTCGTGGCTCGCGGCGCGGAGCCGCGGCCATCCCCGCAGGCGCTGTTCAGCGCCATCAAGGCGCGCACGGCGGGCGTGGTGCTCACGCCGCACGAGGGCGAGTTCAAGCGCCTGTTTGGGGAACTTGCGGGATCCAAGCTCGAGCGCGCACGGCAGGCCGCCCGGATGAGCGGCGCGGTGGTCATCCTCAAGGGGGCGGATACGGTTGTCGCCGCTCCCGAAGGTCAGGCAGCCATCAACGACAATGCCCCACCCTGGCTTGCGACCGCCGGCTCCGGCGACGTCCTTGCCGGCCTTGTCACGGGGCTGTTGGCGCAGCGCATGCCGGCGTTCAAGGCGGCCTGCGCGGCGGTGTGGCTGCACGGTGAGTGCGCCAACCGCTTAGGCGTTGGGCTGATCGCCGAGGACCTGCCGGAGGCGCTGCCGCATGTGCTGCAGGCGCTGGCCTCGGGGCCGGCAACTGAGGGGCCAGTGACTGACCATCAGTGCGCTGAGGACAAGTGACCGGGGCCAGTCATCGGGGCCAGTCATCGGGGCCAGTCATCGGAGCCAGTCATCGGAGCCAGTCATCGGAGCCAGTCATCGGAGCCAGTCATCGGAGCCAGTTAGCGGCGCCCAGTCAGCGCCGGGGATCGGTGGCAGCCGCGGTTCCATTGGGGCAAGCGCTGTGCGAAGGCGCGAGGTTGTGGGCATTCACCCAGCCGAGGCGATCGCCGTTGAGGCCCGGGAACGTCACCTGGCACCAGGGCTTTTGGCAGCTGCCGGCGAGCGTGATGCATGCGCTCTGCGGCTCGAACGCATGTACGACCCTGGCGGTGGTTGAGGGTGCCTCGTGCACCTTGAGGCTCTCGCCCTCGGGCATGCCCGTCACCTGCCAGTAGCTCGGCAGGCGGCCGTGCTTGCGCGCCGTGGGCGGTGCCGCCGCGACATCGCCGCGAGCGCGCTCAGGCGGTGCGGGCTCTTCTGATGCCGGCTCCCGCGTCAGATAGGCGGGATTAACCCATCCCAAGGTCCCGTTGTAGCTGACCGGGCACCAGGCCTGGCAATGGCCGACAAGGCGCACCCCGCGCGCCCCCGGTGGAATTGCGCCCACCACAGAGTAGGCGGCCGACGGTCCCGAGCGAAGGTTGAGAACGTCGCCTCGTGCGACATAGACCACCCGATAGGTGTGAACGTTTTCCTGTGCCGCCGCGGCCGGGATGAACTGGGAAAGGATGAATGGGGGAGCGTTAGCCAGCCACGCCAGCAGCAGCGGCAGGGCCGTCATTGCCCGCCGCGCCGATGGGGAGACCAACAACATGTGATGCCCCCCGACGCTTCCCCCTCAGGTCCCCCTGTGAATACTGCGCCGATGCCGGCGGGGGCAACTCGGGTGAGGGTGGAAACGGGATTAATTCTCTCCGCCTGTGGCGCGCCGGCTGCGTTAGAAGGCGTAGTCGGCGAAGAGGGGATCCGTGCGCCGACCCCAATCGCGCTCGTAGCGCAGCAAGATCTCGTCCGCCGGTGTCAGCCCGTCGTGCAAGATGGCGGACACGGGCTCGAGAAAGATGCGCTCGTCCTCGCCCTTGGCGTTGCGGCAGGCGCGCCGGCCGAGCCCGGACCGGGCGATCGCAAGGGCCTGGCGCGCGAGCTCGAGCACCGTTGTGCGGCGGAAGGGTGTGCGCAGCGCCATCCGCGGCACTTGATCGCGCAGGCCCTGGCGCTCCGGCGCGCTCCAGTCCTTGACGAGATCCCAGGCGGCGTCGAGCGCGGTGGGGTCGTAGAGCAGCCCGGTCCACAGCGCCGGCACGGCGCAAATGCGACGCCAGCGCCCACCATCGGCCCCGCGCATTTCCAGAAAGCGCTTCATGCGCACCTCGGGGAACAGGGTGGTGAGGTGGTCCGACCAATCGTCCTGCGTCGGAAATTCGCCCGGTAACTGCGGCAGCCGGCCCGCCAGGAAATCGCCAAATGCAGCCCCGGCGGTGTCGATGTAACGCCCGCCGCGGTACACGAAGTACATGGGCACGGCGAGTGCATAGTCCACATATCGCTCGAAACTCATGCCGGGTTCGAAGACGAATGGCAGCATGCCCGTGCGCGCCTTGTCCGTGTCGCGCCACACCTCGCTGCGGTAGGACAGAAAGCCGTTGGGTTTGCCTTCGGTGAAAGGCGAACAGGCGAACATCGCCGTCACCACCGGCTGCAACGCCAACGACACGCGGAACTTCTTGACCATGTCGGCCTCGCCCGCAAAGTCGAGGTTCACCTGGATCGTGCACGTGCGATACATCATGTCGAGGCCACGCTTGCCGACCATCGGCATATAGCGCGTCATGACCTGGTAGCGCTGCTTGGGCATGCGCGGCGTTTCCGCAAGCGTCCAGTTGGGCGAGAAGC
This sequence comes from Hyphomicrobiaceae bacterium, assembly GCA_024281145.1. GTDB lineage: Bacteria > Pseudomonadota > Alphaproteobacteria > Rhizobiales > Hyphomicrobiaceae > AWTP1-13. Next base: position 4,579 of record JAMXLN010000183.1, read on the forward strand.
CCACGCCCAGAAAGCCGATGCGCAAGGGCCGGCCGACCGCCAGCACCTGCTCCAGGTGCTCGCGTGTTTCAGCGCCGGTCTCGTGGATGGTCCCAACCGGGGCGCCCGAGAGCTCGAACTGACCGCCCGGTTCGAGCGATACGGTGCCCCCCTTCTCCCCGTCCGGCCGCTTGAGTGCGATGATGGTGCCATTCTCCAGAATCGGCTCCCAGCCGAAGTGCGCGATGAGCCCCTCCATCAGCGCGCGCACGCCCTGCTTACCCTCGTAGGGCACCGGCCGCAGCGTGTCGGTGGTGAAGAGGAATTTCTCGTGCTCGGTCCCAATCCGCCAGGCGCTGGCGGGCTTGGAACCCGCGGCGATCCAGGCGATGAGCTCGTCGCGCGAGCGCACGGTTGGGGCAGGTACGCCGTCCTGGCGGGTGGACATTGAGCTAAACCGTTCTCGCTGGGCGGGGAGTTTGGCGATGGGCTCGCGGCGACGCTCCCTTGTTAATTGATAAGGCCCGGTCCGCACAAGCCGTGAGCATCGCTCGGGCCTAGCGCCAGTCGCCGAGCACGCCGTTCACGAGAGCGAGACCCGCCACCGCAGCCGTGTCGGCGCGCAGGATGCGAGGTCCCAGTGAAATGCTCGTGACGAATGGCTTGGATGCGAGCAACGCACGCTCGCTCTCGTCAAACCCGCCCTCGGGTCCCACCAGCAACGCGAGCGGGCCGGGCGGCACGCGGGCCAAGGCCGTGAACGGGCAACGCTCTTTGCTTGCCTCGTCGCAGAAGATGAGGGCCCGTCCACAATTCCACCCGGCGAGCAGGTCCGCAAGCTTGCGCGGCGCGATCACCTCGGGAATGCGCAGGATACCGCACTGCTCGGCGGCCTCGATGACGTTGGCGCGCATGCGCTCGAGGTTCACGCGCTCAGGCGTGGTACGGCGCGTGAGCACGGGCTGCAGGCGGCCAACGCCCATCTCGGTGGCCTTCTGCACCATGTAGTCAAGCCGCGCGTGCTTCAAAGGTGCGAAGAGGTAATCGATG
>JAMXLN010000184.1 GCA_024281145.1 Hyphomicrobiaceae bacterium
CGGTGCAGCGCCCGATTCCGATCTGGTTTGGCGGCATCTCCGATGCCGTGGTGATGCGAGCGGCAAGGTTAGGCGACGGTTGGATGCCGATCATGCCGCCCGATGAGAAGGCGGAGCAAAAGCTCGCCCTGTTGCGCGATGAGATGACAAAGCATGGGCGCGACCCCCGCGACTTTGGAGTTGAGGGCTGGTTGCGGATGCACGATCCAGACCCACAACGCTGGGCTGCAGCGGCGGATGGCTGGCGCAAGCTCGGCGCCCAGATGGTGATGCTCTACCCCATGTATCGCGTGCCGAAGTTTGAGGACCTGATCGGGACCTTGCGCCGCTTCAAGGAAGTGGCGATCGGGTAGGATTAGCTCGCGGCTCCTCATCGCTGACGCGAGAACGCCCGCCGGGATCGGGATCAGGCGTCCACCTGCACAAACGCCGATGCTCCCGGTGCGTCACGATCTTGCCCGCGGGCGGCCGGCTCGAGTGCCCTACTTCCAGGCCAATGGTCGCGCTATCTCCATGGATAAGCCATGATCCGCGCTGGCCCGTCGAGTTTGATAGAGAAAGCGGGGTCCATCCCACCCGCCTTGTGCGGGCACCGATTCGGCTCGGACCGGGGGGGAGTATAGACCGACCAAAGATACGTTCGTTGAGGAGATAAGCCGAAAAAGCGCTCTTCTGACGTTGACCGACCCAGACGGGGCTCGCGGTGCCGGCAAACCGGCCACGCTCGCAACGCGCAATCACAGCCCGCCGCACAAGCCGCAGGACGGTCAAGTCTTCGTCGTTTTGTGGTCATAAGAATCGCGACAAGTGCGGGCGACGGAGGGATGTCAATGCAAAAGATCGCTGAGATCGCCGCGCTGCGTACGCGGCTGAAGAACGTTAATGTCGAGTACAGTACGTTGTTACGGCAAAGCAGGGCCGCCTTGAAGCCGGTGACCCTAGAAGTACTTAGACAGGAACGGCATAGTCTGATGGCGCGTATTGCCGAACTGCGAGCGCGTGAAAGCGCAGACGAGCTCCGGTTGACCGCGCAAGCGGCCCAAGCACAGGCGGCGCTCATGGTGGCGGCCAAGGGTGCTGCCACACTGCTGCAACGCTGCCGAGCGGGATGGGCAGCGGCAGTGAGATCGCCGAGCGCCACGCCCTTGCCAACTGAATGAGGGCGTGGCCGCTGGCGGCACGCAGTGACTAGAGGCGTGGCTGTGGTCCATCACGCATCAGCGTGGTGGGTCACACACCGCGTCGGTAGGCACAAGGTCGAGAGCGCACGGCGCAGCTCACGCGTGTTCGCGTCGCTGCTCTGCGGCTTGCGGTCGTCCGACATCGTCTCGTCGAACTCCAGGCTGTCGCCGCGCATGCCACGTGGTGCGCTGGAAGTGTCAGCCCGGCACCGCCCTTCCTGCAAGCACCTGAGTATATCGTGCGGCCATCCAGTGCCTCAGCATCGTGGGAAAGACCGTTTGACCACGGGCTCGAGCCGCCCGCGGCGGGCGACGGGTCGTCTCGTGAGCCGAGCAGGTCTACCACGCTCCAGGGGCTGTGAATTGCGCCGTAGACGACGAGCCACCAACTATCGGTGCGTATCGACGTCGACCACAGCCAGTGCCGTCATATTGACGATGCGGCGCACACTGACGGCCGGCTCCAGGATGTGCACAGGCTTGGCGGTACCGAGCAGGATCGGTCCAACTGTGATACCGCTACCGGCGGCAACCTTGAGCAGGTTATAGGAGATATTCGCCGCATCAACGCTCGGCATGATGAGGAGATTTGCATCTCTGGCAAGCCGCGAACCGGGAAACACGTCGTCCAGCACGACCTTGGACAACGCCGCGTCGCCGCGCATTTCGCCCTCGACGATGAGGTCTGGATCGTGCTCGACCAGAATGGCGCGCGCGCGCCGCATCAACTCGGCTTCCGGTGCAGGTGAACTGCCAAAGCTCGAGTGCGAGAGAAGAGCCACGATGGGAGTGAGGCCGAAGCGGCGAACCTCCGCGGCTGCGAGAAGGGTCATTTCGGCTATGTCTTCCGGTCGCGGCCGACGGTTCACGTAGGTGTCGCAAATGAAGATCTGCCGGTTTGGCAGCATCAGCATGTTCATGGCTGCGAGCGTCAACACGCCCTGGCGTTGCCCAATCACGTCCCGCACATACGCAAGATGTTCGTCAAAGGTTCCGATGGTGCCGCACAACATGGCATCGACATCGCCCCGCCGCAGCAGCATGGCCGCAACGAGAGAAGCGCGACTTCGCACCGCCTCTTTGGCTATAGACTCGGTGATGCCACGGCGCCGTCCGAGTGCATAGTATTCTGCCACCAGCTCGCGATAACGCGGATCGCTAGCGATGTTGACCACCTCGCAGTTGGCGCCCAGCTTGAGACGAAGACCGAGCCCGTCGATGCGTCTGGCGATGATCTCCGGGCGACCCACCAACACCGGACGCGCCAGCCCTTCATCAACAGCGACCTGAACCGCGCGCAGAACGCGCTCTTCCTCGCCTTCGGCATAAATGACCCGCTTCGGAGCAAGCCTTGCCGCTTCAAACACCGGCTTCATGCTGTTGCCAGAGTGATAGACGAAGCGGGCCATACGCTCCCGATATGCATCGAGGCTTTGTAACGGACGCGTGGCCACACCGCTGTCCATTGCAGCCTTCGCCACAGCGGGCGCAATGCGCTCGATGAGACGCGGGTCGAAGGGGCGCGGAATGAGGTAGTCGCGACCGAAATTTAGGGTCTGACCGCCGTAGGCATTGGCCACGATGTCGGACGCTTCCGCCTGAGCGAGCTCCGCAATTGCGCTCACCGCCGCGACCTTCATGGCCTCATTGATCGTCGTGGCCCCTACGTCAAGAGCCCCGCGGAAGATGAATGGGAAACAGAGAACATTGTTGACTTGGTTGGGATAGTCCGAGCGACCCGTGCACAGGATCGCGTCGGCCCGCTCTGCAAGCGCAAGCTCCGGTCGGATCTCAGGCTCAGGATTGGCAAGCGCGAGGATCAAGGGATCTCTCGCCATCCCTTTCAGCATATGGGGCTTCAGCACGCCACCGGCCGACAGCCCGAGAAACAGATCCGCGCCGATCAAAATCTCAGCCAGCGTTCTTGCCCTGGTATCTTGCGCGTAGCGCGCCTTGTCGGGATCCATCTCCTCCTTACGACCCCTGTAAACCACACCCTTAATGTCAGCGACGGTGATGTTCTCGCGCGGCAGCCCGAGGGTCACCAGGAGATCCAGGCAGGCAAGGGCGGCAGCCCCAGCACCCGAGACGGCAACTTTGATGTTGCCTATCTTCTTTCCAACGAGCTCGAGGCCATTCAAAACGGCGGCGCAGACGATGATGGCCGTGCCGTGCTGATCGTCATGGAATACGGGTATCTTCATGCGCTCGCGCAGCTTGCGTTCAACGACGAAGCATTCGGGCGCCTTGATATCTTCCAGGTTGATGCCGCCAAAGGTGGGCTCGAGTGCTGCAACGATATCGACAATGCGCTCGGGATCGGTTGCATCGATCTCGATGTCGAATACATCGATGCCGGCAAACTTCTTGAACAGGCAAGCCTTGCCTTCCATTACCGGCTTGCCAGCCAACGGTCCGATATTGCCGAGGCCCAACACCGCAGTCCCGTTCGTCACTACCGCGACCAGATTGGAGCGCGACGTCAGGTTTGCAGCCTCCTGTGGGTTGTCGCGAATGGCAAGGCAAGCATAGGCAACGCCCGGCGAGTAGGCGAGGGCGAGGTCATGCTGGTTGGTGAGCCCCTTGGTCGGTGTGACCGAAATCTTCCCAGCCGCCGGCGCCCGGTGGTAATCCATGGCTGCCTCGCGAAGCAATTTCTCATCCATCGCATGCTCTCGTCACTGTCGCTCCTCTGAGGCAATCTACCATGAGGTCGACCGACCGCGGGAGACAAGGCCTTCACGGCGGATGATCTGGCGGCTGGGTTCACGTAGATTGCCCTTGACTGATGCAAACAACTGAGCCTTCTGACGCAGAATTCCGCCTTTAGCCTCGAGGGATGGTCGCCGGAAGCTCTCCCTCCAGCGCTGGCAACGAGCCCCCGGTCATACTCCGATCGCTGCCTTGATACGACGCCGCGTAAATGGCAATTCGCGGATCCGCACACCGGTGGCATCGGCCAGTGCATTGCCAATGGCCGCAGCCGTCGGCCCTTGCGCGGATTCGCCCGTGCCTAGGTAGGGCTGACCCGGTCGATCGATGAGGTGCACCTCCACGCTGTCGGGAAGTTCGGGGAAGCGTAAGATAGGGTAGGTGCTCCAGTCACGGCTGGTGATGCGGGTTGCATCGAAAGTCACCGCTTCCCCTAAACTCCAGCTTGCCGACTGCACGATGCCGCCCTCGATTTGATTGCGGACGCCATCTGGATTGACGATCTCGCCGCTGTCGTCAGCAGCCACAAAGCGCAGTAGACGAACCTGTCCGCTCTCGTGCTCGACCTCGAGCTCAACGGCCACCGCCGTGTAGGCAGCAAGATTCTTGTACTTGGCGAAGCCAAAGCCACGCCCACGTCCCTTTGCAGGTTCCGCCGCGCGCCAACCAAATTTCTCGGCCGCCAGCTGGACGACTTCGCGGGCGCGGGCATCCTCCAGATGTCGCAGGCGAAATTCGACTGGATCCGTGTCGGCAGCTTTCGCCAACTCGTCCATGAAACTTTCGATCGAGAACACGTTCATGTAGGCGCCGAGTCCCCTCAGCGCCGACACCCGCAAGGGCATGCCGGGAATGAACCGGTGCACGACCCGCGTGTTGGCAAAGCGATAAATGGGAATGGCATTGCGGTCGCCGCCACCGGTGGGCTGCGGGATTGGCCGGGGGACCGGCTGCGCGAACGGCGTTGCCAGGTGCCAGGCCGGCACCAAGTTGCCGGCTCCGCCGGGACGCGTGGAATGGGCATTACTCCAAACTTCATACTGCCAATCTGCAATCGCCCCGCCATTATCAAGCGAGGCCCGCACGCTCGTCACCATGGCCGCACCGAACGGCTCCCAGGCGTGTTCTTGATCGCGCATCCATTGCACGCGGACGGGTCGGTCGGGAAAAGCCATCGCGACGAGGGCAGCATCGGCCGCAACATCGTCGGCGCCATTGTGCCCATAGCATCCCGAACCCTCCATGTGGACCGCGCGCACTTTGTCTGGAGGCAGGCGCAGCATCTCGGCAATTGCGCCGCGCAACGGGTAGACGCCTTGCGAATGCGTCCAAACGGTGAGCCCTCCCGCCTCGGCGAGAGCAACGGCGCACGAGGGTCCGATTGACCCGTGCATTTGAAATGGTCGGTGGTAAACTGCTTGCAGGTTGCGGGCGCCGGACTCGAGATCGGGACGTCCTTCCAGAATGATATTCTCCTGCGAGGGAGCACTACGCACCCAATCGTAGATGCGGGCTGCATCAGGTAGAGACGGGCTCTCATTCCATTGGCTTGCCAAGGCGAGCGCATCCATGGCCTTTACCGCCTGATACTCGCGTTCGGCAACTACAGCGAGGAAACTGCCGTCGCGCACCACCTTGACGACTCCAGGCATGCGCTCAATGGCGCCAATCTCAACGGAAAGCAACCGCGCGCCATAACTGGGTGGGCGAACCACGCGCGCGTGCACCATGCCGGGCAGCCGCAGGTCCTGTACGTAGGCAACCGCTCCGAACACCTTGGCGGGAATGTCCACTCGCGGCATTGGTCGGCCAATGACACGATAGAACCCGGGCTCCTTCAGTTTGGAGCGCGGCTGTGCTGCAATGTGCAGCAGGTCGGCAGAGCCAAGCTCGCGATAACTGGCGCTACGCCCGTCGCCATGGATCACCGCGCCGTCCTGTGCAGTAAGCTCCTCCTGGGGAACGGCGAAATGCTTGGCAGCGGCCTCGATCAGGAGTTCGCGCACTTGCGCTGCAGCATGGCGGACCGCAGTCGCGCTCTCCTGCATGGACTGGCTACCTGCGGTGTAGCCCTCATTGGGGGTCCTCACCGTATCGGCGGTGATCAAACTAATCTGGCTAGGCTCGACGTGGAGCTCTTCGGCCGCAACCTGCAGCAGAGCAGTCTTGATGCCCTGTCCCAGCTCCACCTTGCCGGTAAACACCGTGATACCCTGGCCGTCGATGCGTATCCAAGCGTCGAGCATGGGGCTCGTGCGCAGACTGCCCGGAAGGGGCTGCTGCGGCGGTTGTGGTGCAGCAGGTGCGAGTTCCTGGGCCAGAACAACACGCTCCAGCGAAAAGCTGACAATGAGTGCACCAGCACCGGACAACGCTCTGCGGCGCGATAGGCCCTCCTCGCTCATCGACGGACCTCCCGCGTAGAAGGTTCCCCTGCAGCCGATCTCATGGCCGCGGCCGCGCGCCGGACCGCCGCAAGAATGCGCATATGCGTGCCGCAACGGCACAAGTTCGGCCGCATTTGTTCACGAATCTCCTTTTCTGTGGGCGCGTTGTTGTGGCGCAGCAGCGCCTGCGCACGCATGATCATGCCGGCGATACAGAAGCCGCACTGAGCCGCCTGCTCAGCGATGAAAGCGCGCTGTAGCGGATTGGGATTGTCGGCAGTGCCGAGGCCCTCTAGCGTCGTGATGCGCCGGCCTTCGCTCACGCCCACGGGGGTAATGCAGGAAAAGACCGCCTTGTCGTCCAACAGCACCGTACAGGCGCCACACTGACCAAGACCACA
>JAMXLN010000185.1 GCA_024281145.1 Hyphomicrobiaceae bacterium
CCGGTGAGCACGGCCACGCGGCTGCCCAGCAGGCGGAAGGAAAAGATCTCGCCATGGCGATCCCGGCCGCGCTGCAACAGGCGAACCGGATTCCGCGCAAAAGCCAGGGCCTGCCCGAGCAACGGCAGTCCACCCCGGAGCTCCGGTGGGGGATCCTTTGGCGGTGCCTGCCACAACCGATTTGTGCTCACGACGGCGCTCCCATCCGCTGCGAACGAAGTGCGTCCGCGTCCGAAGAGGGGTCGGCGGCGACCCGGTTCGGCCTCTCGATCTGACCTCGGTGACAGAAAAACTCGTAGGCCTCGCGAATCGCCTCCGCGATACTCGTCGGCTGATAACCCAGCTCGCGCTTCGCCTTGCTGCAATCCGCCCGCGGCGCCATCCGCAGATAGCGGACCGCCGCCGCGCTGAACCGGCGCGGCGCATGGGGCGCCAGGCGGTCGAGTACGAAATCCGTCGCCCGCGCCAGTCCGGCGATCAACAGACCGGGCACGCGGAGCCTGGGAGGAGGCTGGCCGGTCACCTCCTCATAGATCCCCAGCAGCTCGTCGATGGTCAGGAACTGGGTAGAAAAAAGGTACTTCTGGCCGGGGCGCCCCTTGGCCATCGCCAGCAGATGGCCCTGCACGAGATCGCGGACGGCCACGAACTCGAAGCCGCCGGGCACATAAGCCCGCAGTCGGCCGTTGGCATAATCGAGGAGCAACTGACCCATCGGCGAGGGCTTAAAGTCATTGGGTCCCAGGATGGCGCACGAGGTGGCCACGACAACGGGGAGTCCGTCGGCGAATGCCTTCAGGCACTCATGCTCGACCGCAGCTTTGGAAAAACCGTAAGGCGTCGGGTTCTCGAACGGGTTGAACGGAAGGCTCTCGTCACTGGCTTGGTCGGCATCGTGACCGACGGCGCTGAACGATCCGGTCACCACCACGCGCTCCACGCCGGCCGCCAGCGCCGCCCGCAGCAGGTGGTGCGTGCCCAACACGTTGCACTCGTAAACCTCGCGCTTGTGTCGGGCGTTGCCGGCGACCGTGGAAACCTTGGCCGCGCAGTGGTAGATCGTCCGACAGCCGCGCACGGCCCGGGCGCAGGCAAGTGGATCTCGCAGGTCTCCTTCGGCGACGTCCACGTCCAGCCCGGCGACCGCGGGCTGATCGCGCGGCGGGCGCAGCAGGACGCGCACCGCCTGCCCGCTCACCAGCAGGTGCCGCACCAGGTTTGCTCCGAGATGACCCGTGGCGCCCGTCACCAAGATCATGAATTACCTCCTGTCAGGGCGGCCTGCCGGCGGCTCTAGGCTCCCGCGAGCAGCCAGGTGAGCAACGATCGAATCGCGGGCAGCGAGCCCAAGCGCAGGGCCAGATCGAGCACCGGCGTCCGGGCCATGTGCAAGAAGAGCTGACCCGTCCGTAAGCGCGGCCCAATCCGCTTCTGAACGAGCTGCGTATACGGCCGCAGCCGCGGTTCCGTCAGTTCGCCTCCCTGCTCCAGAAGCGATCCCAGAAACTCACCAGCCAGCCAGCCGCTGGCGAGGGCATGATGGATCCCCTCAGCCGTCGCAGGATCGACCAGTCGGCCGGCCTCCCCGGCGAGCAGGGTACCGGGTTGAACCAAGGATGTCGGGCGGGAACAGGTCGCGACCGGATGACCGACCAGACCGCCGACCGGAGTGGCGTACTTCAGGCGCTTGGCCAGACGTCTTTCGAGAAAGACCTCAAAGCGCTGCCGCGCATTCAAGCCGCCGGGTGTAGGCGCGTAGCAAATGCCAATATTGACGCGCGAGCGGCTCTCCGGAAAGACCCAGCCATAGTAGGGTTTGACCACGGCATCGAAGTAGAGTTCCACCGCGTCTGAGATCCCGTCGATGCCCTCATACCAGCCGAGGATGGTATGCAGGGTTTGCCCGGGGCGGGGTGCCTTGGCCAGCTTGGAGTTGGCCCCATTACAGACGATGACGGCATCGGCCTCGATCTCTCCCGCGCTGGTCTGGACGCCGCGGAGTTGCCCCTGGTCGCGGACCAGGCGATCGACCCGGACCCCTTCGCGGAGCTGGGCGCCACGGCGGGCTGCTTCGTGCGCCAGCAGCATGTCGAACCGTTCGCGGAGGAGGACGGCAGCCTCGTAGTGGCTGCGCAGCTCGACGCTCTGGCCCTGGCTACCGCCGACGATGCCTGCCCGAATAGGATAGGCTTCCTTGCGGACCCGCGCGCCGACGCCCATGCGATCGAGCAGGGTCAAGGCCCAGGGAGAAAGGCCGCTGCCGCACACCTTGCGTCGAGGAAGGTGGGCACGCTCCAGCACCACCACCTGCACGCGCGGAGAGCGGGTCAAGCTCATGGCGGCGGCCGAGCCTGCGGGCCCCGCTCCGATGACCACAACGCGTTTCATGCTGCGCCTTGCCTCCATCGACGAGGGGAATCATCGCAATGCCATGTCGCGCAACGCCGCTCCGCGCCAGGAATAGCCCGTGGTGGGCACACTTTGAACTCGGAGGAGCAACGGCAAGTTGCCGGCCACCAACCAGGTCAACCACTCCCCGAAGCTGCTCAGAGCCCGACGCGTATCGAGTCGGTGACAACTACGGACACGGTCTTGAAGGATCTGCCAACTGGCGAGGAGCATCACCTTCAAGAACGCTCGGTTGAATTGCATCAGACCGGTCTCCTCGCCCGACAGCAGGCGCATGGTCAGGCGACAGTCCGCCGTCGCCTGCTGCCACATCCGATAGACCGCGCGGCGCATGGCAACCGTGCCGGCGTCGTCACGTGTGAACATTTGATACAGCCCCATGGCGAGCAGCTCGGCCACGCCGCTGCCCGCACGGCGCCCCCGCCGGTACGCGCTCAAGCTGTGGCTGCTGGCCAGGCAGTACCCGTCCAGGAAGCCGAGCGTCATGCCCACCGCCGTCAAGGGGTGGAAATGACCGACGGCGTCACCAACCAAGGCGAGGCCGGCCCGGCCATAGTGAAAGCGGGGCCGCCATTGATTGGCGGTCCAGGCGATCGGCCGCGTTTCCAGCGCCCGCCGAAATGCGGGCTGGAGCGACCGGGGCAGCACCGGGCTGTAGGCGGTCCAGAGGTAGGCGGCATCGTTCTTGGGCTGACCGTACTGCAACGGCACGTCCAGGCAGAGGCGCACTTGGCGCGGGCTGATGCGGCAGACGAACACCGGGCCGGCGCCGCCCAGGAAGACGTGTCCGTAGCCCTCGCATGGCAACTCCACGTCGTCGAGCAGTAAGCCAGCCATGTGCGATAGCAAAATGCGATCATCCGGAAGCCCCAGGGAGCGCCGCACGAGCGACGACCGGCCGTCCGCGCCCACCAGAAGCATGGCCGAGAGGGTCGTGGTCCCGTGGCCTCCTTCACGGGTGAAGTGCAGCTGTTGGCCGTCGATCCCCGCGACGCGCGCGCCCGACAAGAAGCGGATGTGGGGATGCGCCGCGGCGGCTTGGCGTAACGTGGCCACCAAGAGCCGGTGTTCACACGTCCAACCGCGCTGACCCTCGGGATAGTCGAGGACGATCGGCGGCCCCTCCGGTTCGGAGAAGACCACAAAGCCTTTCCCCGGAGCATGATCGGCGACCGCCTCCAACCGCTCGATGCCGAGGCGTTGCAGCACGCCGACACCACGGGGGTGCAGCCATTCACCTGCCATGCGGTTCGTCGCCTGCGCCTGGGCTTCCAGCAACAGGACACGGGCGCCGCGCTGAGCACAAGCCAGGGCGGTGACGCAGCCCACAGGACCGGCACCGAC
>JAMXLN010000186.1 GCA_024281145.1 Hyphomicrobiaceae bacterium
GAAGCGCTGGACCGCGCCCAGATCGTTGCGCAACACGGTGACACGCTCCCGATCACTCAGCAAAGTTGCAAGCCGAGGCGGCAGAGCTGGCCGAGCGCCGGTGATCGCCTCCGTCGTGTCCGGGAACTTGGCGGGATGGGCCGTGGCAAGCGCCACATAGGGGAGGTGACGCGACGCGTTCGTCATGACCTTGCGCGCGGCCACTACGGCGCAGGCGCTGTGGGGATCGAGCAGATAACCGCTCTCGGCTTTGACCCGGCGGATGCAATCGGCAACCGCGGCTTGATCGACGCGCTCGGCAATAAAGTTCTGGCGATAGGCTTCGATCGCTTCACCGAGGCCGATCGCGCGGCTCTGGGCGAGCGCGCCCATCTTGGCACGCACGAAGGCGGCGTCGCGGCCGCCGGCTTCGAACAGGAAACGCTCAAAATTGGAGGCGACCTGGATGTCCATGGAGGGTGACGTGGTAGCGACCACCTCGCCCAGCGTGTACATGCCCGTGGACCACGCGCGGTAGAGGATGTCGTTCTCGTTGCTGGCGATCGCGAGGCGTTCGGCCGCAAGGCCCAATTGCTTGGCGGCATAGCCTGCGAACACATCGCCGAAATTGCCCGTCGGCACCGAGAACAGCACGCGCCGATCGGGGCTTCCCAGCGCGGCGGCGGCCACGAAGTAGTAGCTGATTTGGGCGAGGATGCGACCCCAGTTGATGGAGTTGACGGCGCCAAGCCGCAGACGGTCGCGAAACGCAAGATCGTTGAACATCGCCTTCACCAGCCCCTGGCAGTCATCAAAGGTGCCCTCGATGGCGACGGCGTCGACATTGGGCTCGGGGGCGGTGGTCATCATGCGCCGCTGCACGTCGGAGATGCGGCCCTGGGGGAAGAGCACCACCACATCGACGCGCTCCGAGCCGCGGAAGGCCTCGATGGCGGCGCCACCGGTATCGCCGGAGGTGGCCGCCACGATGGTGATGCGCTCGCCGCGGGCCGCCAGCACGCGGTCCATCAGACGCGCCAGGAGCTGCATGGCCAGATCCTTAAACGCCAGCGTCGGCCCGTGGAACAGCTCCAAAACCCAGAGGTTGCGATCGATCTGCACGAGCGGCGTCACGGCCGGATGGTCGAAGCGGGCGTAGGCCTCCCGCGCGAGGGCCATGAGCTCGGGCCGCGCAAAGGCGCCGCCGCTGAAGGGCTCCAACAGGTCCACGGCCACCTCTGCATAGGACTTGCCGGCCAACGCCGCGATGGCGGCGGGCGGCAGCTTTGGCCAGGCCTTGGGCACATAGAGCCCGCCGTCGCGTGCAAGCCCCGCCAGCACGGCGTCCTCGAAGGAGAGCTCCGGCGCTTCGCCTCTGGTGCTGACGTATCGCAAGGGGCTGGCTTTCTTGGCTCGCGGAAGTGGGGGCTCGCGGAAGCGGGGTGCATCCTGGGCTCAAGCGCACCCTAGGACGCGCGGCGGGGGCTCACAAGGCGCGCTGGGGGTAGCGGCCACGAAATCTGCTGGCAACCGCCGATTATCGTGGAAAATCCGGGAGATCGGGCCGTAGCCGGCGAAATCACGGGGGGTGGGCGGCACTGAGACGGGTGCGGGCGAAGGCCGCGAACACGCCAATCAAGGTCAACGCTAGCCCGTACCAAGTGAGCGCGTACTCGAGATGGCGGTTGGGCAAGGTCAAGCGGGTGACGCCGCCGCGCGGGAAGCCGCCGGTATTGGCGGGCTCCGCGTCGGCGTCGAGGAAGAACGGCACGGCCGACAGATCCTCCCGGCCGGCCTCAGGCACGCTCGCAAGCATGCCTTGATAGTCCGGCCAATAGAACAGGTTGCGCGCGGGCTCGCTGGCGGGGGTGAAGGCACCGCGCGGGCTCGGACGGCGCGCGAGGCCGGTGAGTGTCACCGGCCCGTCGACCTCTCCGGCCGCTCTCGCGGAGGGGTCCTTGAGGGCCGTCGGCACGAAGCCGCGGTTGACGAGGATCAGCTGTCCTTCGGGTGTCTGGAGTGGGGTGTAGATGTGAAAGCCAGGTCCCAGGCGTTCGTCGAGGGCGAACACATGGCGCTCGCGCGCATGCAGAAATCGGCCGTTCACGCGCACGTGGAGGTATTCGACATCGCCGCTGTCGCGCCATCGCCGCAGCGCTTCGGAGAGCGATATGGGGGGAGCATGGACACGCGTCTCGATTTGGGCGAGCAAGCCTTCCTTCCACGCCTTGCGGCTCATCTGCCAGTTGCCCAGCCCGATGAGCACGGCAAGGCCCGCCACAGCGAGCACGCTCGGCCATAGCAGCCCGGCCTGACGCCAGCGAGTGAGGAGGGTCGTCAATCCGGTGGCGCCAGCCGGCCCTCCTCGGCCTTGTGTTTGAATTGCAAGGCGATAAGGGTGGCCTTGAGCACGCGCAGAAGAAAGAAGGCAACGAGCGGCGTCAGCAGGCCCCAGACTATGACGTGCACAACGACCGGCGGGCCGACCTTGAACTCGAGGATCAAGGCCCCGGCGAGCACGACAATGCCCAGAATGAGAATGCCGAACACGGCCGGCCCGTCACCGGAATCGGCGAATGCAAAGCTGAGACCGCAGCGCTCGCATCTCTCGCGCAGCACGAGGCCGCTCCGAAAGAGCGCGCCCTCTCCGCAGCGCGGACAGCGCGCCTTGAGGCCCGCAGCAAGCGCAGAGGTCTGAGGCGCATCGTGCTCCACGACGAGGCTCCGGCGTGGCGTTCAGGGGCAGAGCCGGACTTGGCCCGGACTTGGCCCGGACTTGGCCCCGGACTGGCCCGACTTGGGCGAGTGCGCCGCTGGTCGGCCGTGACCCGGCGGCGCACGCCGTGGTCTTGAACCCTTCCGTGCACGGCGCGTGCCCCGTTGCGGCAACGGGGCTTGGCGCGCCGTCGCTAATGGGGGGCCGGCGTGCCCGCGCCCCACACATAGATGCACATGAAGAGGAAGAGCCAGACCACGTCGACGAAGTGCCAATACCAGGCGGCTGCTTCGAAACCGAAATGCTGCTTGGGCGTGAAGTGGCCCGCCAGGGCGCGCAGCAGGCA
>JAMXLN010000187.1 GCA_024281145.1 Hyphomicrobiaceae bacterium
GCAAGCGGGACCCAACCGTGGGCCGCGCAGGCTCTTTCTCCTGGGCGCATGGCGCACGGAAAGATGATGATGGGGCAAGCCGGAGAGGTCGTGCTCCATGCTCTGTCTCTACGGGCTCAGCGGCCGAGGCAGCTCCCATTTCATTTTGGGCTCACGATGTGCAACCGGTGCGGATTGATCTGGGAACACGGCATTGCCATCGGCCGCGTTGCGCTAGTGTACGGATCCAAGTTGTAGGACTGGCGAGCACATGGTGCCCGGGAGGAGGTGACGATGCTCAAGGTCTGGGGACGCGCGAACTCCATCAATGTGCAGAAGGTGTTGTGGGCGCTCGAAGAGCTGAAGGTGCCGTTCGAGCGCGTAAATGCAGGCATGGCCTTTGGTGTCGTCAACGAGCCTTTTTATAAGAAGATGAACCCCAATTCGCGCGTGCCCACCATCGATGACGACGGCTTCGTGCTCTGGGAGTCCAACGCCATTGTGCGCTATCTCGCCGCCAAGCATGGAGCAGGTTCGCTGTGGCCGAATGATCTGCGCGAACGCGCCGACACAGACCGCTGGATGGACTGGTCTTCGGTGCACGTGGGTCCGGCCATCAACCCGGTGTTCTGGGGCCTGATCCGCACGCCCGCCGACAAGCGCAACATGTCCCAAATCGAAGCGGGTGCAGAGGTGGCCGCGCAGCAATTCCAGGTGCTCGAGCAGAGCCTCGGCGAACGCCAGTACGTTGCAGGTAACGGGTTCACGATGGGCGACATCGGTGTCGGGGTCTACGCCTATCGTTGGTATGCCCTGGACGTGAAGCGACCACGGCTGCCGCGTGTGGAAGGCTATTACGAGCGCCTGACGCGGCGGCCGGCGTTCCAAAAGCATGTCATGCAGCCCCTAACATAAAGGTCTGGCAACGCGCACCACTTTTGCGCGTCGCGGATAGTGGGAACAAGTTCGCTGCCGGCGGACGACCGCCGGTAGGGTGACGGCTCACAGCGACCGTCACGGAGCACCCCTGGCTCAACGGTGGGCGCCCGATCGCTGCTGACAAGGCCTGTCAGTAGACCTCCGCTAAGTTCGCGTCACCCGTAGACACAGCGTCTGTGTGCCCATGGTGCCGCGCTCAAACGCACCGACCTTCGCGACCTACCTCAAAGGTGCGCTATTCGGCCTGACTGCCGTCTCCATCTGGGCAGGCTGGAGTGCCCTCACGCGGCTCGCCGTTACAACCAAATTCGACGCTTGGGACATTGCCGCGCTGCGCTTTGCCTTAGCCGGCTGCCTGTTGGCGCCGATCGCGATGCACAAGGGGCTCGCGCTTGGCCAACTTGGATGGAGCGGGCTCGCTCTCCTGATCGCCGGGGCAGGGGTTCCTTATGTGCTGCTGGCTGCGGCGGGGCTCCAGTTTGCGCCTGCCCACGACCAGGGCGCCCTCAATCCAGGCTTCATGCCCCTGTTCGTTGCCCTTATCGCCGCCTCGGGTCTCGGTGAAAAGCTGGCGGCGGCGAGGCAGCTTGGACTGGCTCTCATTCTGGTGGGCGCCCTCCTCATCGTCGGTTCGCACGCCGCAACATGGAACACGTCCCGCATGTGTGGCGATGCGCTCTTCCTGGCGGCTGCGCTGTTGTGGGCATGCTTCACCCTCGTCATACAGCAAGCGCGCATTGATGCGCTGCAGGCGGCTGCCCTGGTCTCCTGCGGATCTGCCTTGATCTACCTGCCGATCTATTTGGCTTTCTACGGAACACATCTTGCCCAAATTCCGCTTCCCGACCTCGTGCTCCAAGCGATCTTCCAGGGCTTACTTGTTACGGTCGTGTCGCTTGTGATCTACGGCCGAGCGGTCGCGCTCCTCGGGGCGTCGTGCGGCGCGGCCTTCGGAGCCCTTGTGCCCGCGCTCTCTGCGCTGTTTGCGATACCCCTCGTGGGGGAATGGCCGAGCCGCTTTGATTGGCTTGGCGTCGGCCTCATTTGCGGGGGTGTGTACCTGGCGAGTGGTGGGCCGATTGGCCCCCGCAGAGCTCTCAAGCAACACACGTCGACCCCTGAGCCGGGACGGAAACCCGGAAAGGTACGGTTCTCTGGCGATCGAGCGTTTGATCGGGAGGGCTAGTCGAAAAATGAGGGACAGGCGATGAGGATAGCATTTGCTGGGTCATTCGCTGTTCGGCTGGCAGAGAGCGTGCACATGCGGCTCTCGGTTCCCTGCGAGGTGATTAGGGATGACGAGGTGAGCATCCAATCGAGGTTGGGCAGCGTCGATGTGCTCATCTCCATGTGCTTCACGAAAGCAATGGCCGATGCCGGCGCACGCCTCAAACTCATCCAGGTGCCGGGAGCGGGACTTGATCGGATCGACCGCGGCGCTTTGCGGCCGGGTATGCACCTGGCCAATGCGTATGGCCACGAAGTCGGGATCGCTGAATACGTGATCGGTGCCATGATCGCGCTGCAACGCAGCTTCAGCCGCATCGATGCCAAGCTTCGACGCGGCCATTGGGAGAGCCAATGGGCGGTTGCGGTGCCGCCACCACCTCCGTGGCCAGAGCTCGCGGGCAAGACGCTCGGTATTCTCGGCTTTGGCCACATCGGACAGGCGCTTGCTCGGCGGGCGCGGGCGTTTGATATGCGGGTCTGTGCCATTCGCAGGCAAGCGGGGCCGGAGAGCCCTGGCGCCCCGGCACATATCGGCGGCCCGGAGCAACTGGACGAGGTTTTGAGCCGGGCTGACTATGTCGTCATCACGCTCCCGCTTTCACCGCAAACCCAGGGGTTGCTTGACGCGCGCCGCTTGCGCTTGATGAAGTCGACGGCGTATCTGATCAATGTCGCACGCGCCGAAATCGTCGACGAGGCGGCTCTTTATCGAGCACTCACGACTGGAGGCCTCGCCGGGGCTGCCCTCGACGTCTGGTACCGCTATCCAACCACCATCGGGACGACGCTCCCCGCAACGCAGCCTTTCCACGAACTTGAGAACGTGATCATGACACCGCATGTATCGGGTTGGACGGAGGGCATGCTTGATGCTCGTGCACGGCTGATCGCCACAAACATCGAACGGACGGTCCGAGGCGAGCCGCCGCTCAACGCAATCGATCTGCAGTCCTAAGGGAAGCCATGCAAGGCACCTCGCGACATTGGTCGTCGCATCTTCCGTTCTACTTCGGCTGGTTGATTGTCGCT
>JAMXLN010000188.1 GCA_024281145.1 Hyphomicrobiaceae bacterium
CCAAGGACCCCGAGGAAGAGAACCGCCGATTAGAGACCGCCGTCGAGGAGCTCAAGGCCTCCATCGACGAGATGCTGGAGCAGGGTGAGCTCTCGACCGCCGGCGAGCATCGGGACGTGCTTGAGGCCTACCGCATGTTCGCGCACGACCGCGGCTGGCTCAGGCGCATGAAGGACGCAATCAAGCGGGGGATGACGGCCGAGGCGGCGGTGGAACGGGTGCAAAACGACACGCGTGCGCGCATGTTGCGTCAGGCCGATTCTTATTGGCGCGAGCGGCTGCGCGACCTCGACGAGCTGTCGGATCGTCTGCTGCGCATCCTGGCGGGGCGGCCCAGAGCGCACGCGAGCGCTGCAAACCTGCTGCACGACACGGTGCTGGTGGCCCGCACCATGGGTGCGGCCGATCTTCTCGACTACGACCGCTCACGGCTGCGCGGCCTCGTGCTGGAGGACTCGGGCGGCCAGAGCCATGTTGCCATCGTTGCCAAGGCGCTCGGCATCGCCGCGGTCGGCAACGCGCGCGGCGTGTTGGAGCGCGTCGATCAGGGCAATCCGATCATCGTCGATGCCGAAAGCGGCGAGGTGCACATTCGCCCCTCCAGTGAGGTGATTGCCGCCTACGGCGACAAGGCCCGCTTTCGCGCCCGTCGCAATCGCAAGTACCGGGCGCTGCGCGACACGGCGGCCATCACCAAAGACGGTTTGCGCATCGAGCTACACATCAATGCCGGCCTGTTGATGGACGTGCCGCATTTGGCCGAATCCGGGGCCGACGGCATCGGACTTTTCCGCACCGAGCTGCAGTTCATGGTTTCCGCCACGCTGCCGCGCCTGGAGCGGCAGATCCAGATGTATCGCGCCGTCGTGGCGGAGGCGGGCGAGAAGCCCGTCGTGTTCCGCGCGCTCGATGTGGGCGGCGATAAGGTGCTGCCCTACCTGCGCCAGCCCCACGAGGAAAACCCCGCGCTTGGTTGGCGTGCGATCCGTCTGGGGCTCGACCGGCCCGGCCTCTTGCGCACGCAGGTGCGCGCTTTGCTGCGCGCCACCTCCGGTCGCGAGCTGCGCCTGCTCCTGCCCATGGTTACCGCCGTTGGCGATGTCGACATGGCGCGCGCGCTCGTCGACCGCGAGCTCGCCCTGCTGGGCCGGCGCTCCATGACAGGCCCCACCAAGGTCTTGCTCGGCGCGATGATCGAGGTGCCGTCGCTGCTCTATGAGCTCGACGCCCTGCTGCCGCGCCTCGATTTCATTTCGGTCGGCAGCAACGATCTTTTGCAGTACTTCTTCGCCGCCGATCGCAACAACACGCGGGTGGCCGCGCGCTATGACGCCCTGTCGGCGGCGCCGCTGCGGGCGCTCGCGAGCATTGTCGATGCCGCTGCCCAGCACGGGCGGGCGCTGAGCCTGTGCGGCGAGATGGCCAGCCGGCCCCTCGAGGCCATGGCGCTGATCGGCCTTGGCTATAGCTCCATCTCGATGGCGCCGGCCTCGGTGGGTCCCGTGAAATCGATGGTCTTGAGCCTCGATGCGGGCGAGCTCAGGCGCTGGTTCCGCGCGGCGATCCGGTCCGCGGAAGGCAATTTGCGGCCCCAACTCAAACGCTACGCCGAGGAACACGGCGTCGAGATTTGACGGCGCTGGCGTTTTCTCGGCTGCGAACGCGCATGGGCGCGCTTGTCAAGTGTTTCCGTGAAGTCACACCTCACGCGCCGAAGTGGGGAAGAGGTCGCCGGCGCCTTGCTCCCGACAGGGGATGGCGTGAGCTTTGACAAGGCGCTGAGTTTGCCCAAACATGCACAGCAAAGCTCCAGGTGGCTGCGTTCGTCATGCGTCTGAGGCGGGAGGCGGAGGTGTACGGGGGCAGGGGCGGGTCTTCCCTGCCGCCTGGGCTGTTGGGCGCAGACGCCGGTGAGGCCGCCGGTTGGCAAGACGCACAGCTCGGCCAGATCTTCCGCAACATGCGCCTTGCCATGAAGGTGTCACGCGAGACGATCGCGCGCCGCCTTGCGACCAGCACCGTGTGCGTCGACAACTTCGAGGCCGGGGCAGTGGCGGCCCTGCCGCACGCCAAAGAGACCGACCGCATTGTGCGCGGCTATTGCGAGTTGCTGCGGCTTAATCCCGAGCCCATCCTATGGCGCATCCGCAGCCGCCTGCAGGCGCTGGCCGATGAGGCCCGCGCGGCCGCACCGATGCCGCTGCCTGCCGCCATCGTGCCCACCACGGCGAGCCGTTCGGTCCGTGGTTCGCAGCCCACGACACGAAAGCAGCGGACCCGCACAGAGCGCTCCGCCACCCAATCTGCCCACCGGCGGCGAACCCGCGCGTTGTTCGCGCTCAGCGCGCCGGTTGCGCTCCTCGCCGCCCTCGTCTATGTGGCACACGCAGCCCCGCGGCCGATGTACCGTGCCATCGCCCTGTTGCCTCGCCCGGCCGGGCATGCGGTGCGGGCCGTCCTCGACTACGTGGTGCTCCTGACGGCACCTCGCCGCGAGGGGCTGCGGTGGATTGAAGTGAGCGACCCGCGTTTGCGCAAAGCCGATAAGCTCCTGACCCCACGTTAGCGTCGCCCCGGGCAAGCCGGCCTCGGCGTTTCGCTTGGGCTGTGTTTTCCCTTCCCTCCATCCGTCCCCATATCTTTGCTCATGAGTGCCATCCCTGCCGAGAAACTCGAGAAGCTGGTCCAGCGCTGGTCCACCATCCAGTCTGAGCTGAGCCGCGGCCTGGACCAGGCGAGTTACGTGCAGCTTTCCAAGGAGTTCGCCGAGCTCAACCCGCTCGTTGCCACCATCCAGGGTCTGCGCAAGGCCGAGGCCGAGCGCGCCGACCTTGCCCAGCTCCTCGCCGATCCGGCGGCAGACCCGGAGTTGACGGCGATGGCCCGAGAGGAGCTCTCCGCACTCGAGCCGCGCTTGGCGGCGCTGGAGCAGCAGCTGCGCGTGCATCTGTTGCCAAAGGATGCGGCCGACGAGAAGAGCGCCATCCTGGAGGTGCGGGCCGGCACCGGCGGCGATGAGGCGGCGTTGTTCGCGGCCGACCTCTTTCGCATGTACAGCCGCTACGCGGAAGAACGGGGGTGGAAGACGGAGATCATCAGCCTGTCGGAAAACACGCTTGGCGGCTACAAAGAGATCGTGGCTGCGATTTCCGGCAAGGGGGTGTTTGCGCGCCTCAAGTTCGAATCGGGCGTGCATCGCGTGCAGCGCGTGCCAAGCACGGAAGCGAGCGGGCGCATTCATACCTCGGCGGCGACCGTCGCCGTGCTCCCGGAAGTGGAGGACATCGATCTCGACATCCGCCCCGAGGACATCCGCATCGACACCATGCGGGCCGGCGGCGCCGGCGGACAGCACGTCAACAAGACGGATTCGGCCGTGCGCATCACGCATCTGCCAACCGGCATTGTCGTTGTTTCGGCCGAGAAATCGCAGCATCAGAACCGCCGCCTAGCCATGCAGGTGCTGCGCTCTCGTCTCTATGAGCTCGAGCATCAGAAGGCGGCCCAATCGCGGGCTGCGCAGCGCAAGGGCCAGATTGGCTCGGGCGATCGCTCGCAGCGCATCCGTACCTATAACTTCCCTCAGGGCCGCGTCACCGACCATCGCATCGGCTTGACGCTGCACAAGCTCGATGAGGTGATGGAAGGCACCGCGCTCGACGAACTGCTCGATGCACTGATAACAGAGCATCAGGCGAGCGAACTGGCCGCCATGGACGAGGTCGGCGATGCCTGATGAGGTTGCTGCCCCGCCGTTGACGGTCGCGGAGGCGCTGCGGCGGGCGACGGCTGAACTGCGCCGCGCCGGCATCGAAGGTCCCGGCAACGACGCGCGCCGCCTGCTATCGGCGGCGCTTGGTCTTTCGGCCGCGCAGGTGCTGGCTCGATCCGAGCGGTCGCTGCGACCCGAGGAGGTCACGTGCTTTGGCCACCTCATCTCCCGCCGCAGCACCCGCGAGCCGGTCTCGCGCATTTTGGGCGAGCGGGAATTCTATGGACGCACCTTTGGCATTTCGCCGGCGACGCTCGATCCCAGACCCGACAGCGAGACGCTCATCGATGCCACCCTGGAGTTGGTGGCGCTCGAGGGTTGGCACGCGCGCGGCTTGCGCATTCTCGACGTTGGCACCGGCTCGGGCTCCCTCCTGCTCACCCTGCTGGCCGAGCTCCCTGCCGCCTTCGGCGTGGGCATCGACGTGAGCTTGGCCGCGCTCGAGACGGCCCGCGGGAATGCCCTACGCCTCGATCTTGCGGGATCGGTGGGCTGGCTAGCCGGCGATCTCGTTGACGCGGTGCGGGGGCCGTTCGACATCTTGATTTCCAACCCACCCTACATACCTACCTCTCAGATTGCGCAGGTTGAACCGGAAGTTCGCGAGCACGATCCGATGTTGGCCCTCGACGGAGGGCCCGACGGTCTCTCCTTCTTCCGTCGGTTGGGTGCGCGGGTGGAGGAAATCGTTCCGGACGGCTGGATTGTCCTCGAAACCGGGTATAATCAGGCCGATGCCGTTGCAACCCTGCTTGCCAGCCAGGGGCTGAGGAAAATCAGCGTTCAGCCCGATGTCGCGGGACGGCGACGGTGTGTGGCCGCGAGAACACGGAATTGAACATACGCCACAAAGCCCTTGGATTCTTACGGAGTCCGCGATAGGCTGGGGGCAGTGGAATCGTGCATGCATCTTGCTGCCGGTTTGTTGGGTAGCGATGAGCGGGTGCACGGACCGATGCGAAGCTTGGATTGCTCGCAACAAGGCGACCTATCGTCAGCACCACTGTTCGCCCGAGAAAGCACCGATGACCTGATCGCCGCGGTTATCTGCGGAGCCCGCATGCGGGTCACGGTGCCGAGTTGGGCCCGATCGGGGCACACGCGAGCAGCAATGCTCGGGCTGCGGATGAGCCGCTGACGGATGGCGCGACCGAAGCCGGTCCTCCGGCGCTAAGGAACCATGCTCGCATGCGCGAGGAATGGACATTGATGAGAGAAGTTCAAGTAGCACAGGAGCCATTTGGGCAGTGAGGCAGGGACAACAGAACCGGCGTGGCCGGGGCCGGAACAACAACCGGAAGAACCACAATCCGCTTACGCGCAGCTTTGAATCCAACGGACCGGATGTGAAAATTCGGGGTACACCGGCGCACATCGCCGAAAAGTATCTCACGCTTGCGCGCGACGCTCAGTCATCGGGTGATCCGGTGCTCGGCGAAAATTATCTACAGCACGCAGAGCATTACAACCGCATCATCATGGCCTACCGTGAGCAGTTGCAGCAACCGGGCGAGTTGCCCAATGGCAACGGTCAGCGCCTGCGCGAGCCTGGTGACCTCGGCGATGATTTCGGCGACGAAGAGGGTGAGGATCTGCTGGACGAAACCTTCCAGCCGCCGCATCCTCCGACGCCGCAGCATCATCAGCCCCCGCGCCACCAAGGTGGCTTCGAGGGCGGCGGGCGCCACGATCGGCCGTTCCGTCGCGACCAAGGCGGCTTCCGCCATCGAGATCGGGACCGGGATCGAGACCGGGATCGGGATCGTGACCGCGACCATCGTGGCGAACGCGATCGGCCCATGGAGGGTCGTCCCCCGCCACCGCACGAGCGCCACCAGGAGCCCATGGAAGTTCAACAACCGGAACCGCGCCGGGAGAGCGGCGGCGAGCCCCGTCGACGCGACCGCTTCCAGCAGCCCCACGAGCAGCCGGATTTCCTGCGACGGCCGGTGCGTCGCGTCCGCGCTGAAACCACCGAGGAGCCGGCACCGCCGCCTTCCGCCAAGGACGAGCCCTCCCGCGATTGATCGTGCCGCATCGCGGTTTTGGTTCGTGCGCCGTGAGGGCGCCGGGGGTTCTCATGTGCCCATGACCGCAACGGTGGCGGCGGATCGGCCTGCCGCAGGTGGACAGCGGCCGCTTGCTGGGTGATGCTCGAGCTCGCAACCTGCGGCACGGCAGTGCCCGCTGGCGGGAGAGCGCATCACTCATGAAACTCTACACCTACTGGCGTTCGCTTGCGACGTTCCGTGTGCGCATTGCGCTCAATCTCAAGGGCCTTGCCTACGATCCCATCTTCATCGACCTCGACGCGGGAGAGCAGCGCAGCGCCGAATTCAAGGCCGTCAACCCGCAGATGGTGCTGCCGGCGCTTGTCGAGGACGATGGCCATGTCCTCTTCCAGTCCATGGCCATCATGGAATATCTGGACGAAATCCACCCTGAGCCTGCGTTGCTGCCGGCCGATCCGCGGGGGCGGGCGCGCGTGCGGGCGTTGTCGCTGATCAGCGTCGCCGATTCTCATCCGCTCATCGTACCCAGGGTGCGCGCGCATCTGGGCGCCACCTTCAATCTCGACGATGCCGGCAGGATGTCCTGGGCCCGCCACTGGTTCGCGGCGGGTCTCGACGCTTATGAAGCGCATCTTGCGCGCGACCAGGCCACCGGCCTCTATTGCCACGGTGACCGCGTGACCATGGCCGATCTTTGCCTCGTGAGCCACGCCATGGGGTACAAGGTGTTCAAGGGGGGCCTTGACCAACATCCAACCGTCAAGCGCATCGTCGAGGCGTGCATGGCCGACGCGCGCTTCGCCCGGGCCCAGCCGCTGCGCCAGCCCGGCGCTCCGCCCGCGCCCTAGCGTGCACAGGGCACACCGTTGGGCACACCGTTGGGCACGCCGTTGCCAGGTCCGGCCACGCCTGGTCAGGACCCCACGTTCATTCAAGGAAGGCGTGTGTGCCGTAGCGGCCGGCGCTGAAGATCAAGGGCTCGCCGTCGCGATAGCTCGCGCGCTCCACGCGGCCGAAGAAGACCACGTGATCGCCGCTCGTCATGTTGGCCTCCTTGCTGCACTCGAAGGTGGCGAGCGCGCCGAACAGCAACGGGCAGCCGCCGAGCCCCGGCGCGTGCACGATGTTTTCGAACTTGTTCGGCATCCGCTTGGCGAAATGCTCAGAAAGGGCGAACTGCCAGGTCCCCAGCACGTTCACGGCAAAGTGGTTGGCGTCCTGGAACGTGGTCATGAGGGTCGACGACTGCCGCAGGCTCCAAAGCACCAGCGGTGGATCCAGTGACACCGCCGAGAAGGAATTGGCCGTGAGCCCCTCGAGCCGTCCCTCTGCCGTGCGCGTGGTAATGACGGTGACCCCCGTCACAAACCGGCCCAGCGCCGTGCGAAAGTGGCGCTCATCCATCGGGCTTCCATCGACGGCCATGGAGACGTGTTCCTGCAGGGGTTATCCCCGCAGCATTTGCACCAGAGCTGCCTGACGCCAAGTCCAAAAATTCGGAGCGCGAACATTCCCGCCCAAAACTTCAAGGTGCAAAGCTCGGGCGCAAAAATCATCAAAGAGCCGCGGCCTCCCGGGGAGCGGGCCCCCGAGGCTGATTGCGGGCGCCGTTTGCCGTCGCTCTGGCGTACGTTGCCAATGTCGCGGTCCCACGGGGCGCGGAAGTACAATACCTGTCCGCAGGGCGCGGGGGTGCTCACCCCCGTCTTGCGCGGCGTTGCTGTCTTGGTGGGCGTCGGTGGAAGGCCTGCCGAAACAAAGGTCAACCGAGACAACCGCGGAGGGGGCGGGGCGTCACCGCCGGCAGTCCCTGGCACGCCATTGCCGTCTCTTCGGCGCCGTCTCTTCGGCCCCATCTCTCCGGCCCCGTCTCTTCGGCCCCGTCTCTTCGGCTCCATCTCTTCGGCCCGCAACTTTCGGCGGCGTCTATCCGTGCAGGGCTTGGCGGTCCTCCAGGACAGCCTGCGAGATGGGCTGCCCAATGCGTGGGCAGCGGGCAGATCGCCTAAAAATTAGGCAGTCGAGCCTATGAGGGCGCTCCAAGGCATCCCTCCTCATATGGTTTCTCAAAACTTTTCAGACACTTAGCGCCGTCCTGGGCGCTGGCACGACGGTTGCTGTTAGCACCGGGGGGCTGCGGCCTCCACCTGGGTAGGCAAAACAAAAGGTGGTGTTCAGCACATGAAGCGCTTTTTTCTCCGCGCAACCGCGCCGGCAATTCTTGCCGCGCTTGCGACGTTGCCGCTGGCCGGCACGGCCTCGGCACAAGAGACGATCAAGGTCGGCATTTTGCATTCGCTCTCCGGCACCATGGCCATCAGCGAGACGACGCTCAAAGACGTCATGCTGATGCTCATCGAGGAGCAGAACAAGAAGGGCGGCCTGTTGGGCAAGAAGCTTGAGGCTGTGGTCGTGGACCCGGCGTCAAACTGGCCGCTGTTTGCCGAGAAGGCACGCGAGCTGATCTCCAAAGAGAAGGTGGCCGCCGTGTTCGGCTGCTGGACATCGGTGTCGCGCAAGTCTGTGCTGCCGGTCTTCAAGGAGCTCGACAACATCCTCTTCTACCCCGTGCAGTACGAGGGCGAGGAGAGCGAGCGCAATGTGTTCTATACGGGCGCGGCGCCGAACCAGCAGGCCATCCCCGCCGTCGACTACCTCATGAAAGAGGAAAAGGTGCAGCGTTGGGTGCTGGCAGGCACGGACTACGTCTATCCGCGCACCACCAACAAGATCCTGGAAGCTTACCTGAAGTCGAAAGGCGTGGCGCCCGACGACATCATGATCAACTACACGCCCTTCGGTCATTCCGACTGGCAGACGATCGTGGCCGACATCAAGAAGTTCGGTTCGGGCGGCAAGAAGACGGCGGTGGTCTCCACCATCAACGGCGACGCCAACGTGCCCTTCTACAAGGAGCTCGGCAACCAGGGCGTGTCCGCCAAGGACATCCCCGTGGTGGCGTTTTCCGTGGGCGAGGAAGAGCTCGCCGGCATCGACACCAAGCCACTCCTCGGTCACCTGGCGGCCTGGAACTACTTCCAGTCCATCAAGAACCCGCTCAACGACGAGTTCATCGCCAAGTGGAGGGCCTTCACCAAAAATCCCAAGCGCGTCACCAACGATCCCATGGAAGCGCACGTGATCGGCTTTGCCATGTGGGTGAAAGCGGTCGAGAAGGTTAAGACGACCGACCCCGACAAGGTGATCGATGCACTGCCCGGGATCGAGGCGCCAAACCTCACCGGCGGCATCTCCAAGATGCTTCCCAACCACCACATCACCAAGCCGGTGTTCATCGGCGAGATCAAGGGGGATGGCCAGTTCGACGTGGTTTGGAAGACGAGCGGGCTCGTCCCCGGCGATGCGTGGTCGAAGGAGCTCGACGGCTCCAAGGACCTGATTGGCGACTGGGTCGACAAGAAATGCGGCAACTACAACACCAAGACGAACAAGTGCGGCAGCTGACGGCGCTGTTGCGCCTGAACCTGGGAGGCGGCGGCTCACCGCCGCCTCCGCTACGTCCGACCAGGGCCGGGGATTAGAGCATGTGTGGCTGTTACAAACGCTGCGCCGGCCTCCTCGCGGCACTCGCCCTCCTCGTGGGGAGCGCGTTTGGCGCGAGCGCCCAGAGCCTCAAGCCCCAGGCCCTTGAGCCCCAGACCCTTGAGCCCCAGGCCCTTGACCATCAGAGCTTCGATGCGGCGCTCGAGAAATTTGCAGCCGACACCTACAACGACACCGACGCTGCGATCGCCGGCGTGGCCGCCAGCGGCAACCCGTTGGCCGTGTCCATCATCGAGGCGCTGCAGGATGGCCGGCTGCTGTTCAGCGCCGGCGACAAGAAGATTTATCTGCGTGAGGCTGCGGGGGGCATGCGCGAGGCGAGCACCGGCAAGCCGATCGCGGGGGCCGAACCCGCCGATCTCAGCCCGGTGCGGGTCAACAATCGCATCCGTCGCGCGATCGAAGCGGCGCTTGGTGGCCTGACCCTGCTGTCCCCCGATCCGGCCCGTCGCCTGGAAGCGGCAAAGGCCGTGTTCAAATCCCGCGATGCCAACGCGCTCCCCGCGCTCGAGACGGCCATCAACAAGGAAGTCGAGCCGCGCGTGAAGCGAGCGTTGGAAGAGGCGCGCGCGGCCATCGTCGCTGGCAAACCGGACGCCAAGGAGGCCGACCGGGTGGCGGCCATCCTGTTGTTGCGCGACCGGGGCGATCAGGAGGCCCGCGGCGTCCTTGCCGGCATCCCGAGCGGGCAGCCGGCAAGCCTGCAAAAGGCGCTGGCCGATGCCATCACCACCATCGATAACCGGCTTGCGGCGTGGAGCGTGGTGCAAAACCTCTGGTATGGCATTTCGCTAGGCTCCGTGCTGCTGCTTGCCGCCATCGGGCTTGCCATTACCTTCGGCGTGATGGGGGTCATCAACATGGCCCACGGCGAGATGGTGATGCTCGGCGCCTACACCACGTTCCTCGTTCAGGAGGTCATCCGCACCAGCGCGCCGGGGCTCTTTGAAGACTCGCTGGCGATCGCCATCCCGCTTGCATTCCTCGTGGCCGCCTTGGTCGGCATGGCGATCGAGCGCGGCGTCATCCGCTTTCTCTATGGTCGACCCCTCGAGACGCTGCTCGCCACCTGGGGCATCAGCCTCATCTTGCAGCAGGCAGTGCGCACCTCCTTCGGGCCGACCAATCGCGAGGTGGGCGCTCCCGACTTTATGTCTGGCGCATTTGAGGTGGGTGGCCTCACCATCACCTGGAACCGGCTGTGGATCATCGTCTTCGCCGGCATTATTTTTGCGGGTCTCCTAGCGGCGCTGCGCTATACCGAGCTCGGGCTGCAGATGCGCGCCGTCACCCAAAACCGCCGTATGGCGAGCTCGATGGCCATCAACACCGGCAAGATCGACGCCCTCACATTCGCACTGGGGTCGGGCATCGCCGGCCTCGCCGGTGTGGCCCTTTCGCAGATCGACAACGTCTCGCCCAACCTCGGCCAAGGCTACATCATCGACAGCTTCCTGGTGGTGGTGTTCGGCGGGGTGGGCAACCTGTGGGGGACTCTCGTTGGCGCGATGTCGCTGGGTGTCGCCAACAAGTTCCTGGAGCCCTATGCTGGCGCCGTGCTCGGCAAGATCGTGTTGCTCGTGATCGTCATCCTGTTTATTCAAAAGCGTCCACGTGGCCTGTTTGCGCTCAAAGGCCGGGCCGTCGAAACATGATCGCGCGCAAGCTCATCGAGGCGCCGGACGGCCGCGGCCGGATTTTTCTGGCCATCCTCGCCGCCGCCGCGGTCCTGGTGCCCTGCCTCAACTTGGCTCTGCCGCCGTCCTCGGCTCTGCACGTGCCAACCTCGGCGGTGGCGCTGTGGGGCAAGTACCTGTGCTATGCACTGCTCGCCCTGTCGCTCGATCTGGTGTGGGGGTATTGCGGGATCCTCTCGCTCGGTCACGGCGCGTTCTTTGCGCTTGGCGGCTACGCCATGGGCATGTACCTGATGCGCCAAATCGGTACCCGCGGCGTCTATGCCCATCCGATCCTCCCGGACTTCATGGTGTTCCTCAATTGGAACGAGCTGCCGTTCTTCTGGTGGGGCTTCCATTGGTTTGCCTACGCCGCGCTGATGATCTTGGCTGTGCCCGGCGCACTCGCCTTCGTGTTCGGCTGGTTCGCTTTCCGCAGCCGCGTCACCGGCGTCTATCTGTCGATCATCACGCAGGCGCTCACGTTCGCGCTAATGCTGGGTTTCTTCCGCAACAACCTCGGTTTTGGTGGCAACAACGGCCTCACCGACTTCAAGGACATTCTGGGCTTTAACGTGCAGGCGCAGGCCACGCGCGCCACCCTGTTTGCTCTCTCCGCCGTCGCGCTCATCCTCGGCTACCTGATCGCCCAGGCGGTGGTGCGCTCCAAGGCCGGCAAGGTCTTGATCGCGATCCGCGACGCGGAGAGCCGGACGCGCTTCATCGGCTATCGGGTCGAAAACTATAAGACGTTCGTGTTCACGCTTTCGGCCGCAATGGCGGCAGTCGCCGGCGCCCTTTACGTGCCACAGGTCGGCATCATCAACCCCAGCGAGTTCGCACCGGCCAACTCCATCGAGTACGTAATTTGGGTGGCGGTCGGTGGCCGCGGCACGCTGGTGGGGGCGGCGCTGGGTGCGGTGCTCGTCAACTTCGCCAAGACCACCTTCACCACCGGCTTCCTCGCGCCCTATTGGCTGTTCGCGCTGGGCGCGCTCTTCGTGCTGGTGACGATCTTCCTGCCCCGAGGCATCCTTGGGCTCATCCCGACGACGCGAGCTTCCGCCGCACCCAACGGCGCTGCGGCAGCCGGCCCGGCCGCCCAGCCCGCGGAGTGAGCGCCATGGCCCGCCCCGCGCAGCACACCCCCGTCGAACCCGCCGTGGCCAAACCCCACGACATCACGCAGAGTTTGCTCTATCTCAACGGCGTGACCGTGAGCTTCGACGGCTTCCGCGCCATCAATGAGCTGTCGTTGGAACTGGCGCCTGGCGAGATGCGCGCCATCATTGGCCCCAACGGCGCGGGCAAAACGACCATGATGGACATCATCACCGGCAAGACCAGGCCGGACGTCGGCGAAGTGCTGTTCGACCGCGGCACGATCGACCTCGCAACCAAGGACGAGGCCGCCATCGCCCAGCTCGGCATCGGCCGCAAATTCCAGAAACCAACGGTGTTTGAGAACCACACGGTCGAAGACAACGTGCTGCTGGCCCTCAAGGCCGATCGCACCGTGCGCGGTAACCTCTTCTGGCGACCCAGTGGCGATGCCCAGCGCATCGCCGAGACGCTGGAGACGATCGGCCTTTCCGCGCATCGCCAGCGCCTGGCAGGTTCCCTGTCGCATGGGCAGAAGCAGTGGCTCGAGATCGGTATGCTGATCGCCCAAGATCCCAAACTGCTGCTGGTCGACGAGCCGGTCGCCGGCATGTCGGACGCCGAGACCATGACCACGGCCGAGCTCCTGAAGGACATTGCCAAGGACCACACGCTGATCGTCGTCGAGCACGACATGGAGTTCGTGCGCCGGCTGGGCGTAAAGGTCACGGTCCTGCACGAGGGTTCGGTGTTGGCCGAGGGTTCGATCGACGAAGTGAGCGCCAACGAGCGCGTGGTGGAGGTGTACCTTGGCCGCTAGCCGCAGCCTGGCGTTGGGCCAAACCCTGCCGCGAAGAGACTTGGGGCTCCGGGCAGCTTTTGCGCGAGCTGGCCTCGGCGTTGCCGTGGCGGCGCTGAGCTGGCGGCAAAAGGGACGGCATCGGGAGGTTGAAGAGCGTGCTCACGGTTGAGAGCATCAATCTGCACTACGGCGCGGCCCAGGCCCTGCGCCGCGTGTCGCTCACGGCGCAGGTCGGCAAGATCACGTGCGTGCTCGGCCGCAATGGTGTCGGCAAGAGTTCACTCCTGCGCGCGATCGTTGGCCACCAGCCCGTCAGTTCGGGCAGGATCCTTTTTGACGGCGACGACATCACGCACATGCGCGCCCACGAGCGCGCACGGCGCGGGATCGCCTACGTCCCGCAGGGCCGCGAGATTTTCCCGCTGCTCACGGTTGAGGAGAACCTCAAGACCGGCTATGCCCGCCTGCCGCGACCGCGGCGCACCATCGGCGAGGAGCTGTTTGAGCTATTCCCGGTGCTCAAGTCGATGCTCGGCCGGCGCGGCGGCGACCTCTCGGGGGGCCAGCAGCAGCAGCTGGCGATCGCCCGCGCCCTGGTGATGGAGCCCAAGCTGATCGTGCTGGACGAGCCCACCGAGGGCATTCAGCCCTCCATCATCAAGGACATCGGGCGCGCCATCGCCTATCTGCGCGATCAAGGCAAGATGGCGATCGTGCTGGTTGAGCAGTATTTCGAGTTCGCCCGGGCGCTGGCGGACGGGTATGCCGTGATGGAGCGCGGCGAGGTGGTGCTGGCCGGCGCAGGCTCGAGCATGGTGGAAAGCGACGTTCGCCGTTACCTTACCGTGTGACAAACGGGCGATGACGGTGCTGCAAGCGCGCTCCTGGCTGCCACGGACCGAGGGTTCTGCCCGCCTCGAGTTCATCTGCCGGGACGGACGAACGCATCTTCACGTCTTGCACCAAAAAGGTGCGGCGCGCGTGCGCTTCCCAAACCCCGCCGAAGGCGGCCCGCTTGAGGCCGTGCTCCTCAACACTGCCGGCGGGCTTACGGGTGGCGACCGCATCGACCTCGACGTGAGGCTTGGCACCGGTGCCGCGGCGATGCTCACCACTGCCGCCGCCGAGAAGATCTACCGCGCGCGCGAGGCCAAGACGGCGATTGCCATC
The DNA here is from genome assembly GCA_024281145.1 of Hyphomicrobiaceae bacterium. Taxonomy (GTDB): domain Bacteria; phylum Pseudomonadota; class Alphaproteobacteria; order Rhizobiales; family Hyphomicrobiaceae; genus AWTP1-13. Next base: position 14,098 of record JAMXLN010000188.1, read on the forward strand.
GAGCTGCGGCTGGGTGTCGGCGCAAACCTCAACTGGCTGCCGCAGGCCACGATCCTGTTCGACGGTGCGCGTCTGGAGCGGCGCACCGAGGTCGATCTTGCAGACCAAGCCCGTTTCCTTGCCGTGGAAATGCTGATCTTCGGGCGCCAGGCGATGGGCGAAGAGGTGCGCCAGGGGTACTGCTGCGACGCCTGGCGCATCCGCCGTGAGGGGACCTTGGTATTTGCCGACACTTTTCGCTTGAGCGGGGGCATCGCTGCGGCACTGGCGCGCCCGGCCACCCTCTCTGGCGCGCGCGCCGCGGCCATGATCATCTATGTGGCGGCGGACGCGGCGTCCCGCCTGGACCTGGTGCGCTCACTGCTGGCGGGGGCGGAGAGCCTGGCAGGGGCGAGCGCGTGGAATGGCCTGCTGGTGGTGCGCGCAATCGCCCCGGACGGCCGGATCCTGCAGGATGACATCGCGCCGCTCCTGCGGGCACTCGGTGGCCGACTGCCGCGTGTGTGGCACTGTTGAGGGAGAGCCATGTCGAGGGGACGCCCATGAACTTGACCGCCCGCGAGAAAGACAAGCTGCTGATCTCCATGGCGGCCATGGTGGCGCGCCGGCGATTGGAGCGCGGGGTGAAGCTCAATTACCCCGAAGCTGTGGCGCTCATCTCCGATTTCGTCGTGGAGGGGGCACGTGATGGACGCACGGTGGCCGATCTGATGGAAGCCGGGGCCCACGTCGTGACCCGCGATCAAGTGATGGTGGGCATCGCCGAGATGTTGCACGATGTGCAGGTGGAAGCCACCTTCCCGGACGGGGTCAAGCTCGTCACCGTGCATAAGCCCATCCGCTAGCAGTTGGCGGTCCGGCACGGGGGCGAGCTCGCATGAGGAAAGCCGCCGTCAAAAGCCTCGGTGCTCGCCACCGCCGGTGCGGAGCAAGCTCGCAACCTCTCATCAGGCCGGCTCGAACTTCATGGCCACCCCATTGATGCAGTAGCGCAAACCCGTGGGTGGTGGACCGTCCTCGAACACGTGGCCCAGATGGCTACCGCAGCGGCTGCAGTGCACCTCGGTGCGGACCATGCCGTAGCCGCGATCCACCGAGGTCTCCACCGCGCCCGCCTCGGGCTCGTTGAAGCTGGGCCAGCCGGTGCCGCTCTCGAACTTCTTCTTTGAGACGAAGAGCGGCTGATCGCAGCCCGCGCAGACGAAGGCTCCCGCGCGCTTTTCGTAGTTGAGCGCGCAGCTGCCGGGCGCCTCCGTGCCGTGTTCGCGCATGATGGCGAATTGCTCGGGCGTCAGCAGCTTGCGCCACTCGGCTTCAGTTCGGGTAACGGGGTATGGCTTGGTTGTCATGGATGAACTCCTGGAGCGTTGACCGGGCGCCTTAGGCCCGGTGATGGTGAGGGCAGCTGAGCTGTGCCCGGACGCCAAGGGCCGCACCCGCGCAGCCCTCCTTGCCGGCGATGGGAAACGCGAACGGGCGGCACGAGCGATCCGGGAGATGGCGAGCCGCAACGGCTTGCCAACCTCTGCGCTCGGGCGTTCGGCCGTTGCGCGTGCGATGGCGGCGGGTTGCCTGCGTGGGGCGCGAGGGTCGGCGCATCAGCATAAGTTTGCCTCTGTGCGCGGTTCGGGGCCAACCGCGATGCTACCATGCCCCAATGTCGATTGCGCGTGGAGGGCCCTTGCATGCATTGGTTGCATGCATTGGTCCTTTTGGCTCACACTGCGATTTGCGCCCGCGCATGGCTCATCGGGAACGCCGCGCCCAGCGTTCGGGTCAGGCCGGCGAGCATCAGCGCTGCTTCGGCAATAAGGCCGCACTGCCGGAATTCGAGGGCTCGAGCGAGGCCAGCCGCGATGGCGGCGTCAACTTCGGTGGGCGTCAGCGGGCCCACCGATACCGTCACCGGCATGCTCCGCAGATCGCTGTCGGGATCGAGCTCGCGGGCGGGGCGACGAAGCACGGCAGGGCTATCGACGTTGACGGCGTTGGCGACCAGCGTTGCCGCCGCGTCGGCCGTGGCGGCAGCGGGCGCGAGCGTCGTCACCGCATCGGCAATGCCCAGCGAAAAGGAGCGTCCGCGCGCGCCGGAGGTGGCGATGCCACCGATCCCCGAGGCCGCCTCAAGACGAATGGCACCGTTGAGGCGTGGGATGGCGGCGGCGCCGCGTGCGTACTCGCCGGCCAGGCCAATGTCGAGCCGGTGGCCGGGCGCCATCATCACGGCGATGTCGCCGCCGTCGTTGACGAAGGCACGCAAAAGCGGTGCCGCGGCCGTCATGTGTGCCAGCAATTCGTCCGCCACCGCGCCGGCAACCGCCGCCATGGGCGTCACGAACACGCCGGCGAAGGGCTGGCAGGCGTCCACCATTCGCCGGGCCACGGGGCTTTCGACGCGGGGGTGCTCGTGCATGGGAGTGCGCAGCATGGCGAGCTCGTCGCACAGCTCCGGCAAGATGCCGGGAAAGCGCCGGCAGGCCGCCGCATAGGCCGCGCGCACCGCCTCAGGCGTGCCCCAGGCCTTCAACACCACGTCGATCGGCCCATGCGAAAGGTGCAGGCGTGCGCCGCCGAGCTCTTGGATCACGGGGGGCGCCAATGCGGCCACGGACTATCCTATCTTGGCCAGCGCGATGAGGAGTGCGTCCGCCTCGGCCGCCGATAGGCGCCCGAGCGTGCGCCGCGACACCTCTGCGGCGATGGCCTTCATCTCGCGCACTGCGGTGCGGCCTGATGGCGTGAGCGCCAGCAGCACGAGGCGGGCATCGTGCGCGTGCGGCGACTGGCGCACGAAGCCGCGCGCGATCAGCCGTCCGACGACGCCTGAGATGGTTGCGGGGTCCATGCGCGTCAACCGGCCGAGCTGGTTTTGCGACACGGAACCCAAGTCATCGAGCTTGGCGAGCGCCGCAAACTGCGTCGGCGTCACCGCGAAGCGCCCCATCACGACGTTGAAATCCTCCGTCGCACTCTGGTGCGCGCAGCGCAGCAGAAAGCCCACCTGCGCCTCGAGCACGTAGGGGATCCGCCCTGCCGGATCCGCCGCCGGTTTCTTGCGCTCTCTGGCAATGCTCATCGGTCTCTTCCTCAATGCTTGGCGTCGCGTCCGCGATGCTTTGCGCGGCCTTGGGTCTTGCGGTTGCACAAAGCGAGGGGCGACGGCGCGCAAAGCCACATGATCGAGCCCACAGGCAAGCGAGCAGCCGACCCTCACGTCTTGGTTTTCCCGGCGAACGGCCAGGGATTATCGGACCGCCAGCCCTCGACACGGGCAGTGGCGCCCAGCTTGGTGATGACGTCGTGCACATTCTCGATGTCGCCGGCGTGCCCGCCCAAGCGCTCGTAGAGCGCGCGTGGCAGCGTGAATTCGATCGGGGCAACAATTGCGGGGGTGGGCACATAGCCGAAGGCGCGCTTGGGGATGCGGGTAACATCGACCATCACGGTGATGCCGCCGCCCGGCCACAGGTAGGTGGGCGCGCCGCCCATGGTGACGCGCGTCTCACCCTTGGCGACCGAGCGCGTCAGCAGCACCGGGTTCTCGGTCACACCGGCGCGCAACGAACCGCCCGCTCCCGCCATGAAGAGCACCGTGCACAGCGACGGTTCGCAGTTCTCGCCGATGCGCTCGACGACGGCGCGCACCGCCGCGGGCATGTCGGCCGGCACTGGGTCGAGGTTTGCATCGAGCACGCAATAGAGCGCATCCTCGCCGGTGGTGGAGGTCAGCAGCAGGCGCAGACCGGGCCAGGCCAGCTTGGGGTCGATCTTCTGGAGAATGGACAGGGGCTCGGTGATGTCGGTGCCGCCCCAACCAAGGCCCGGATTTGCCACCTGAAAGTAGCGGCCGGGCGTGGACTTGCGCCCGCGCACGCGGATGCCGGTCGGCGGCATGTTGAGCACTCGGCCCGATTGGTGCTCGGTCAGGACGCCGGTAATCTGGTCGTCGACCACGATCACCTCGTCGACGTGACCGGACCACTGCCGGGCGAAAATGCCCACCGTTGCCGAGCCACAGCCGACGCGCATGCGCTTCTCCCGCACCCCATCCACGATGGGCGCCGCGGCGGCCTGCACGACCACCGTGTGACCGCCGTCGATGCTGAGCTCCAAGGCTTCGCCCGAGCACAGCTTCAAAAGCGCATCGCACGTGACGTTGCCCTCCTTCTTGGCGCCGCCGGTCAGGTGGCGCACGCCGCCGATTGAAAGCATCTGCGAGCCGTATTCGGCGGTCGTCACGTGACCGACCTGTTCGCCCTTGACGCGGATCGGCGCCGTCTCGGGGCCAAGGTGGCGGTCGGTATCGATCTTCACCTTCACCCCGCAGTAACTGAAGATCCCCTCGGTCACCACGGTCACCGTGTCTACACCCTCATGCTCGGCGGAGACGATGAAGGGCGCCGGCTTGTAATCGGGATAGGTGGTCCCAGCACCCACACCGGTGATGAACGTGCGCGCCGGATCGAGTGGCGCGCCGTCCCACTCGAAGCCGGCGAAGGCGGTGACCTTGCCGCCCTCGTCGAGCGTGCGGTTCATCAAGAGAACGGGATCGGTGCGCACGAGCTGGCCGTTTTCGTTGGCATAGCGGGCGCAGGCCCCGGCTCGGTTTGGCCGGATGCGGCACAGCACCGGGCAGGCGTCGCAGCGCACGATGCCTTCGCCTTCGGCTGCCCCGAATTTCTGCGACCTTTGGCTGCCCGTTAGATGCTCCCGGCTCATGCCACTTGCCTTGCGCTGAGGCTGCCCACGCTGGCGAGAGGCCGCGCAAGCCGCGGTGACCTTGATGATCGATATGGGCCTCGGACGCCGCCTTCGCACCAAGGCCTGACCGCGACGCGTTCGCTTCCACGCATCATGGTGGCGCACCCCGTTGCTGCAATGCTTCCCAGAGCCGGTGCGGGAGGACGGGCGTGCGCGTGAGGCGCACGCCGGTGGCATGGCGGATGGCGGAAAGGATGGCGGGCGCGGTGGCGATCAGCGCCGGCTCGCCGACGCCCTTGGCCCCGAAGGGGCCTTGCGGCTCCCGATCCTCGATGAGGTAGGTCCGGATCGGCGGGACGTCTCCGGCTGTGGGGATCAGATAGTCGTGCAAGTTCTCGGTGCGGCCAGGGAGGTACTCCTCCATCAGCGCCATGCCGAGGCCCTGGGCAATGCCGCCGTGGATCTGGCCTTCGACCAGCGTGGGATTAATGGCGCGGCCGACGTCGTGTGCGGCGACCATCTCCACCACCCTGGTGGTGCCGAGCACGGTGTCCACCTCAACCTCGGCGATCTGCGCGGCAAAGCCGTAGGTGGCATAGGGAATGCCTTGACCATGGGCGTCGAGCTCAGTCGTCGGCGGGTCCCAGGTGCCGACGCCTTCGAGCACGACGGCGCGGTCGGCACCGCCGAGCGGCCACTGCGGGAGGGTCGACGCGGCCCGTTGCGGAGAGCTTCGCCCCTCTTGCCCAGGCCAATTTTGCCCTGGCCCATTTTGCCCTGGCCCATTTTGCCCACGCCCATTTTGCCCACGCCAGCGGCTCGGCTCGACGGTGGCGTCAGCAGCCGAGGCCAGCGCCGCCAGGTCGATGGTGCGCGAGGCGTCGCCATCGCCAATCGTGAGGCGGGCGCCGCTCAGCGTGAGCTTGGCTTGTGGGCTGGCGTTGGCGAGCAGCAGGATCTTTCGGCGCAGGTCCTCGGCGGCGAGGCGGGCGGCATTGCCGGACACCAGCGTCTGGCGCGAGGCGGAGGTCTTGCCGGCGTCCTCGGTCAAGTCCGTGTCGCCCACGACCATGCGGAAGGCTTCCAGCGGCAGCCCGAGCGCCTCGGCCGCGATCTGCAACAGCACGGTGGAGGACCCCTGGCCGATGTCGACGGCGCCATTGCAAAACGTGAGCGTGCCGTCGCGCGCCAGCTTGATGCGCATCGTGGACGGGTTCGGCAGGGCGGTGTTGCCGCATCCGTACCACATGCAGGCGATGCCCACCCCGCGCCGACGCCGCTCTGCCTTCGCGTTGTGCCTGACCGCCCGCGCCAGGGCGTCCTCCCAGTCACCCTTCAGCGCATCGAGGCACTTGACGAGCCCGGCCGAGTGCTTGAGCACCTGCCCCGAACAGGTCGCATCGCCCTCTTGAAGCGCATTGATGCGGCGGATCGCCCAGCGATCCAATCTCAGCCGCTCCGCCAGATCGTCCATCAGCGTCTCGTGCGCGATGGCCGCTTGAGGCACGCCGAAGCCACGGAATGCGCCGGCGGGCGTATCGTTGGTGTAGACGGCACGTGTGGTGATGCGTGCGTTGGCGACCTTGTAGGGTCCCATCCCGTGCACGGGAACGCGATTGGCCACTGTTGGTCCCCAGGAGGCGTAGGCCCCGGTATTGAAATCGGCGTGCATCTGGAAGGCCGCCAGTCGACCGTCGGCGCCCGCCGCCGCTTTGGCTTGGATGCGCGCGGGGTGCCGTTTGGTGGTGGAAGCCATGGATTCGGTGCGCGTGTAGACGATGCGCACGGCCCGCCGTGTGACCCACGCCGCCACGGCCAGCAGCGGCTGCACCGATTGATCGAGTTTGCCACCGAAGCCGCCGCCACACGCCGTGGGGCGGATGCGCACGCGCGAGGGGTCGACACCCAACACGCGGGCCGTCTCCTCCAGGTCCAGGTAGGGTGCTTGCGTGCAGGCCGCCACTTCGATGCGGCCAGGGCAAGCGCCGGGGCCGTCGCCGATCGGCACGGCGTAGCCTGCCTCCGGTTCGATGTAGGCATGCTCGACGAATTGCGTTGCGAAAGCTCCCTCGGCGGTGGCCGCGGCGCAGGCAAAGCCCGCGTCGACATCGCCGCACTTGAGGTGGCCGCGCGTGAGGATGTTATCGGGAGCATCGGAATGGATCGCCCGCGCCCCTGGCGCCAGCGCATCATCGATCCCGGACAGCGCCCTCTCGGGCTGCCAGGCGATGGGAAGATCAGCATCAGCGATGCTCTCGACGGCGGCGCGCGTGCCAACCAGTGCCAGCACCGCCTCGCCGCGGAAGCGCACGTAGCCCTCGGCAAGCACGGGTTGGTGTTTGGTATCGGCAAAGATGCCGAAGCTGTTTTCGCCCGGCACGTCTTTGTGCGTGAGAATGGCGACAAGGCCCGGGGTTTGCGCCACCTGCCGTGACACCTCGCCGAGCGTGAAGCGGGCGCAGGCGTGAGGTGAGCGCACCACGCGCATCCAGAGCGCGTCGGCAGGCGCCAGGTCCGCGCCGAAGCGATCGGTGCCGCGAACCTTGCACCAGCCATCGAGGCGCGGAAGCCGCGCACCGACGAGGCAACCGTCGGATGGGTGGGGGTCAGACCTTTGTGGCAATGGCCCGGGCCGCCCGCTCAGCGCGGCATCGCGAACCGCCTCGATGATCTTAAGATACCCGGTGCAGCGACACAGCACACCGCCGATGGCATCCTCAACTTGGGCCTGCGTGGGCTCGGCCACCCGTGCCAAGAGATCGGCTGCCGCCATCAGCATGCCGGGCGTGCAGATGCCGCACTGCGCCGCGCCTCGCGCAAGGAAGGCGCTGCGGAGCCGATCGAGCAGGCCCCGCGGAAGTGAGCCCTCAGCGGGGCCATCACTTGGGCCATCACTGGGGCCATCTTTGCTAAGGTCCCTGCCGAGGTCCTTGCCGAGGTCTTTGCCGGGGCCTTCGCGTGGGCCTTCGCCTGGGCCTTTGACTGGACTTTCGACTGGACTTTCGACTGGGCCTTCGCCAGGGGTTTCAACAGTGTCGATGCGCGCGCCGTCGACCTGGGCCGTCGCCACCAGGCAGGCACATACCTGCTCGCCGTTGAAAAGCACGGTGCAGGCGCCGCAGTCTCCCGCCTCGCATCCAACTTTGGTGCCGGTCAGCTGCAAAACGTGACGCAGTGTGTCGGCGAGCGAGGCAAAGGGTGCGGCGATGGCCGTGGTCGGATGACCGTTGAGCGTGAACGATACCGTCTCCTCCTCCGGCGCCAGACACTCCGCCAAGCGCTCGTTCGTGCTCTCGGGCGCGCTCCCAGGCAAGCGCTCGGGCGGGCACTGAGGCAAGGCCTCGGGCGGGCTCTCGCGCATCAGGCCGCCCTCCGCGCTTTGTGCGCAAGGTCGCGCAAGAGATCGCGCGTCAGTGCCAATGCCGCCGCGCGCCGATAGGCCGCCGAACCGCGAATGTCATCGATGGGCGTTAGGATCTCGCAGTGGGAGGCGGTCGCCAGTTCGGCGGCCGCAGCGAGCGGCTGTCCCAAGAGGTCGGCTTCCAGCGCCAACAGACGCTGAGGCCTAGCCGAGCAGGCGCCCACCGCCAGCCGCACCGCCGCGATACGGCCAGCCGCATCCGTCTCGATCACGCCAGCGACCGTCGCAATCGAGATCACCAGATACTTGCGCGCGCCGAGCTTCAAAAAACGGCTCTGCGCCCTACTGTTGGCGGCGGGGACAAGGACGGCGGTGACAATTTCATCGGCTCGACAAACGGTGTGACGATAGCCGTCGATGAAGTCGGCCATCGCCACGGTGCGACGCCCCGCGGAGCTTGCGAGTTCGATGCTGGCGTCGAGTGCCAACAGGTTGGGTGCGCCGTCGCCGGCCGGCGAGGCGGTGCAGATATTGCCGGCGAGCGTGCCGCGATTTTGGATCTGCACACCGCCCACCTCGCGGCCAGCAAGTTTCAACCCGTCGAACAGCGCGGGCAGGTCGGCACGAAGAAGGTCTGTCCAGGTGGTGAGCGCGCCGATGCGCCAATGATCGGCGACCTCTCGAACGCCGCGTAGCCCCGCAATAGCGGTGATGTCGAGAATATCGCCGTGCGCAAGATCGCCCCAACCGACGCGCGCCGCCCTGGCCGGATAGACGTCAGTCCCTCCGGCCAGCACGACCACCGGCCGTGAGCGGCGCACGGCAAGCGCCTCCTCAAGCGTCCTCGCGCGGTAGTAGGCGACCATCAATTCCCCCCTTCCCGCGGGCGTGCCGAACAGGCCTGCCGCAGTCGATCGGTGGCGGCCTGGTCGACGCTGCCGTCCTCGCTGAGCGCGACCGCAAACAGTGCACGCGCCGCGTTGCGCGTGTAGTAGCCGCGGCTCACGTCGCGAGCGACCAGTGCCGCATTGCGCGAGAGGGGATTGCCATACCCGCCGCCCCCCGGCGTCAGCACCTCGACGCGATCCCCGGGAGTGAGCGGAATGTCCTGGTCCTTGGAAAGGTGTTCGGGGACCAACGTTGCACCGGCGCGGTGCACGCGCACCACGTTGGGTGCACCATCGGCTCCACCCAAAACCCCCGGAGGCCCGAAGCGGCCGTGGTCCATCACAAAAGACGCGCGGGCCTCGCCGCGCAGCAGTTCCACCTCGTAATGCACGCCGAAGCCGCCGCGCTGTGCCCCCGCCCCGCCGGAGCCCTCGCGCAGGGCAAAGCGCTTGAAGAGCACCGGATAGTACTGCTCCAGCACCTCCACCGGTTGGCTCTTGGAGATGCCGATGGTGGAGCAGCCGTTGGTGAGCCCGTCGTGATCGGCATTGCCGCCATAGCCCCCGCCCGAGATCTGATACATCACGTAGCCCTTGCCCTTTGCGGGATCGAAGCCACCGAGTGCGAAGTTGCCTGACGAACCCGCGGGGGCGGCCGTCACCTTGTCAGGGATGGCCGCCACCAGCGCCAAGAACACCGCTTCGGCGATGCGTTGGGATACCTCTGCGGCACAGCCCGATACGGGCCGCGGATAGCGCGCGTCGAGGAAGGTGCCTACGGGGCGCGCAATTTCCAGCGGCTCGAAGGCGCCGGCGCTGAGCGGAACGTCGGGGAAGATATGCCGCATGGCGAGGTAGACGGCCGAGTAGGTTGTCGCCACCACCGAGTTCATGGGTCCCTTGCAGGGCGGCGAGGAGCCCGCGAAATCGAAGCGCAACGTCTCGTCCGCCTTGCTGACGGTGAGCGCGATCTTGAGGGGTTCGTTGACGACCCCGTCGGAATCGACGAACGCCTCGGAGCGGTAGGTGCCGTCCGGGATGGCGGCGATGTGGGCACGCATCAAGCGCGCGGCGCGTGCATGGATCTCCAGGGCTGCTGCGGTCACGACGTCGCGACCATAGCGATCCAGCAGTTCGGTCAGACGCCGCTCGCCCACTTTCAACGCCGCCGCCTGGGCCTTGATGTCGCCGATTCGCTGCTCGGCAATGCGCATGTTCGCGTTGAGGATGGCGAAGATCTCGGCATCCATGGTGCCGCGCTTGAAGAGCTTCACCGGCGGCAGCCGCAGCCCCTCTTGCTCCACCTCGGTGGCCTTGGCGGAGAACCCGCCAGGCACCATGCCGCCGATATCGGGCCAATGGCCGGTATTCTGCAGCCAACAGTAGGGCTGGTCGCGATAGTAAAATGGCAGCGCGAAGCGCACGTCCATCAGGTGCGTGCCGCCGAGATAGGGGTCGTTGAGGATGTAGATGTCGCCGGGCTGGGGTGCGCCGGCCTTGCCTTCCCCGATCAGCCGGATCAGCTCGGCGGTTGAGTACTGCATGGTGCCAACGAACACGGGCAGCCCGAGCTCGCCCTGGCTGATCAGTGCCCCGGTCGTTAGATGATAGATCCCCGATGAGCGGTCGTCGGCTTCGGCGATCACCGGTGAGAACGCCGCGCGCGAGAAGGCGATATCCATCTCGTTGCACACTTGGCCGAGGGCGGCCTGGATCACCGCCAAGGTGACGGGGTCGATGGCGCTCACGGGGCGCTCCCCACGCGGATTTGCAGATTGCCGATGGCATCGACGCTGGCCGTCGCGCCGGGCTCGATGATGGTGGTGGCGTCCATTTGCTGGACGATGGCTGGGCCCGTCAGACGGGCGCCGATCGGCAGCCTGCCGCGGTCGAACACCTGGGCCGTCTGCCAGCGCCCGTCGGCGAAGAGCTGGCGCTCGTCCACCACCGCATCCTCCACGCGAAGAGCGCGCAAGGCGGGCTCCAACAGGGAGGCGATGGGAAAGGCCGGCCGGCGGCCGATCACCGAAGTGGTGAGGTTGACGAGCACGGCCTCGATCTCCGGCAGCCGCACCTGAAAACGCGCGTGGTAGGCTGCCTCAAAGAGCGCCTGCACGGTTTGACGTGAAACGTCGGGGCCGGGGAGCATCACGCGCATCAGGTGCGTCTGGCCTCGGAACTGCATGTCGGCGCCGTAGAGCACGATGGTCTCGACGATCTCGCTCTGTTCCTCGGCATTGATGGCAAGGCCGCGTTCGCGCTGCTCGGTCAGAATGGCTTCGACCTGGCGCATGTCCGCGGCATCGAGCGCAACGTTGAGCGTGTTCACGAAATCCTGGCGCAGGTCGGCGACGAGGCATCCCAGGGCATTGGTGAGGCCCGGCCGCGCCGGCACCAGGACCTGTGGCAGTCCGAGCTCCCGCGCCAGCGCCACGGCGTGCAGCGGCCCAGCGCCGCCAAAGGCGAAAAGCGTGAAATCGCGGGGATCGAGGCCGCGCGCCAGCGACACCATCCGGATGGCGCCCGCCATGTGCGTGTTGCCGAGCCTGATGACGGCCGCAGCGGCCGCATCAACGTCGATGCCAAGCGGGCGGGCGAGCTTTTGCGCGAAGAGATGGCGCACGTCCGCCACCGTCACCTTCCCGGTTACGGCCAGAAGCTCGTGGGGATGAAGCCGACCCAGCACCAGATTGGCATCGGTGATCGTGGGCTCGACCCCGCCGCGCCCGTAGCAGACGGGCCCGGGATCGGAGCCCGCCGACTGGGGCCCGACTTGGAGCATTCCCGCGGCGTTGATCGAGGCGATCGAGCCACCGCCTGCGCCAACGCTTTTGACGTCCACCATCGGCACATGGATGGGCAGACCGTAGTCGATGGCGATCTCGGCCGACACCTGCGGCACGCCGCCGTGCACGAGCGCGACGTCGGTGGAGGTGCCGCCCATGTCATAGGTGATGGCGTTGCGGATGCCCGACTGTGCCAACGTTGCCGCCGCCGCCATCACGCCCGAGGCCGGTCCGGACATGATGGTCTTCGCCGCGTCGCGCGCCACGAGGCGGGCCGCCACCGTGCCGCCGTTGCCGTTCATCACCAACAGGTCGCGCTCGAAACCCTGTCTTTTGAGCTCGCTCTGCAGCCGCCGCACGTAGCGGTCGAGGATGGGTTGGACGGCGGCGTTCACCGATGCCGTGGTGCCGCGCTCATACTCGCGAAACTCCGAAAGGAGCTGGTGGCCAAGCGTCACATAGGGGCTGGGCCAGAGCTGGCGCGCGATCTCGCCGGCTCTGAGCTCGTGTGTCGGATTGGCATAGGCGTGCAGAAAATGGATGAGGAGGCTTTCGCAGTCCATGGCCAGCAGCCGACGCACGGCCGCATCGAGCTGGCGTTCATCGAGCGGGACGACGACCCCGCCCTTGGCGTCGACCCGCTCGTCGACCTCGAGGCGCCGCTCGCGCGAAATGAGCGGCTCGAACGTGCCGGTCATGCCGTAGGCCCGAGGCCGCGTGCGCCGGCCGAGCTCGAGCGTGTCGCGAAAACCGCGCGTGGTGATGAGCCCGACCCGCGCCACCTTGCGCTCGAGCACGGCGTTGGTGGTGGTGGTCGTGCCATGGATGATGAGATCCAGTGCGCTGGGCGCCACGGCCGCCTGCGCGATGGCCGCCAATACGCCGTCGGCCTGATTGGCTGATGTGGTTGGGATCTTGGCCAGCCGCACGCGGATGCCCTCGGGCCCCGCCTCATGGAGCAGGAGATCCGTGAACGTTCCACCGACGTCGACGCCAGCCACCCGCCGCATGCGCCCTGGCACCTCGGCCGCTCCAAATCTAGCGTATTCGCACTGAGGCAGTTCATTAGCATACAAACAATCGAAGCGTTGTCCAGGCGGCAGGGGTCGCTGCATCGCGGGTTGCCAATCCATCGGGCAAGGGCGGTCGCCTCGGCGGTGGCCTAATGCACAAGGCGCTTTTGCGGGAGCGGCAGGAGAGACCTTTAGACGCCGAGGTAGGTTTCGCGGAGGCTCGCGTCTGCCACGATCGCGGCCATGGGCCCTTCGTGGCGGATGATGCCCTTTTCGATGACGTAGGCCCGATCGGCCACGGCGGAGGCGAAGTGGAGGTTCTGCTCCGACAGGAGTACGGCGATGCCCTCGGCCTTCATGCGTGCCACGGCAGCCGCCATGTCTTGGACGACCACTGGCGCCAGGCCTTCGGAGGGCTCATCGAGAAGCACCGCCTGCGGGTTTCCCATGAGCGTGCGGGCGATGGTGAGCATCTGCTGTTCACCGCCAGACATCTGGCTGGCGCGCCTCTGGCGCATGTGCGCGAGATTGGGAAAAATCGAATAGAGCCGCTCGGGCGTCCAGGCGGGCGCCTTGCCGCCGACGGCGGGCTTGGCTCCGACCGCGAGGTTCTCAGCCACGGTGAGGTCGGTAAAGATGCGCCGCTCCTCGGGCACGTACCCAAGCCCCAGCCGGGCGATGCGGTAGCTCGCCATCCCCAGGATGTCGTGGCCGGCAAAGCGCAGGACGCGCGCTTGTGCGGCCACCAATCCCATGATGGCTTTGAGGGTGCTCGACTTGCCAGCGCCGTTGCGACCCATCAGCGCGACGACCTCACCGCGTCGCACAGAAAGCGACAGATCAAACAGGATCTGGGCCAGACCATAGGCCGCATTGAGACCCTCGATTGCCAGGATTGGCGCCTCGTTCATCGCCACCTCAGCCCGCCGGCACCTTCGCGTTGGGCAGCTCGGGCGAAGGCCCTAGATACACCTCGCGCACGCGCGGGTTGGTGCGCACCTCCTCGGACCGACCCGCGGCAATGATCTCGCCGCGCACCAGCACCAAGATGCGATCGGCGTGGGCGAACACGGCATCCATGTCGTGTTCGGTAAAGAGCACCCCGATCCCGTTCCTGCGCGCGATGTCGCGCACCAGCTGCATCAGCTGCGCCCGCTCCTTGGGGGCCATGCCCGCGGTCGGTTCGTCCATCAGCAGCAGCTTGGGTGCGCCGGAGAGCGCGATGGCGAGCTCAACGCGCTTCACATCGCCGTAGGCCAGCTCGCTCGAGGGACGGTCGGCCTCGGCACCCATCCCCACACGCTCAAGCAAGCCAAGCGCCTCCCCGCGATTGAGGCTTGCAGCGGCCGGCCACCAAGCGCGCGTGCGCTGGTGATGGCTGATGAGGGCCATCTGCACGTTCTCGGCCACTGTCATGGACACGAAGGTTTGCGCCACTTGGAACGTGCGTCCGACGCCCAGCCGCCAGATGCGGCGCGGGGCGAGACCGGTGATGTCCTGCCCGGCCAATACCACGCGGCCGCTGTCTGGCTTGAGCTGACCTCCCACCATGTTGAAGATCGTCGACTTGCCGGCGCCGTTGGGGCCGATCATCGCCAGCAACGTGCCCGCCTCGAGCGCGAACGTGACGTTGCGCGCGGCGATGACGCCGCCAAACGACTTC
>JAMXLN010000189.1 GCA_024281145.1 Hyphomicrobiaceae bacterium
GAGTATCGTCGCGGCTACAAATTCTCCACCTACGCGACATGGTGGATCCGGCAGGCCATTACCCGCTCCATCGCCGATCAGGCGCGCACCATCCGCATCCCCGTGCACATGATCGAGACGATCAACAAGATCGTGCGCACGTCGCGCCAGATGCTGCACGAGATCGGCCGCGAGCCGACGCCGGAGGAGCTCTCCGAGAAGCTCGCCATGCCATTGGAGAAGGTGCGCAAGGTCCTGAAGATCGCCAAGGAGCCGATCTCACTGGAGACACCCATTGGCGATGAGGAGGATTCGCACCTGGGTGATTTTATCGAAGATCGCAATGCGGTATTGCCCATAGATGCCGCCATCCAGTCGAACCTGCGGGAGACGACCACGCGCGTGTTGGCTTCGCTCACCCCGCGCGAAGAGCGCGTGCTGCGCATGCGCTTCGGCATTGGCATGAATACCGATCACACGCTCGAGGAGGTCGGCCAGCAGTTCAGCGTGACCCGCGAGCGCATCCGCCAGATCGAGGCCAAGGCCTTGCGCAAGCTGAAGCACCCGAGCCGGAGCCGGAAACTGCGGAGCTTCTTGGACAACTGAGGTTGGCTCGGCAACGAGCGCTCAGCGGTTTTATTGGCCGGGAGCGGTGCGCAACCCGCACGCCACGCTGTGGGAGCTGGCGCTCGGAGCTGGGTTCGCCGGGAGGTGAAACCGACCCAGCGGCCCGATGCATGCGCCATCACACGAGCCGCGCCTTCAGCTCTCTGCTTCAGCTTTCCTAGGGGCCTACCTTTGGGGGGCCTACCTTTGGGGGCTTTCCTGGGGCTCCGGGGATGGCTGGCGATGCCCAACGGTTATTTTCCGGCGATCGCCTTCGCCTTCCACAGCTCCCAGGGGCGCATCACCACTTGCTGCTGGATGATGTCGGCCTTGGCCCCCTCCTCCGGTTCGAGGTACGTCACCGGTCCACCAAGCGCTATGGCTTGGGCTTGCAGGCGCGCGTTGATGTCTGTGTAAACGGCCCGGAAGACCGCCACCTGTACGCTGGGCCCAACCACCACGTTGCCGTGGCCGCGCATGAGCACGACGGCCTTGTCGCCCAGGGTCTCCGCCAGCGCCTTGCCCAGTGCGGCGTTAGCGATCAGCATGTTGGTCATCCCGGCGGCCTTGCGGATTTCAAACACCGGCACGCCAGCCGCCAGGAAACCCGCCACGTGATACATGGGCCGCAACGGCACCGTGCTCGCGGCGAAGGGGACAACGCCTGGCGAGTGCGTGTGGATCACGCTCTTCACATCTGGGCGCGCCTTGTAAATCTCGCAGTGGATGAAACGCTCAAGAAAGCTCGCCCGCCCGCGGTCATCAATGGCATTGCAATCGAAATCGTATTCGAGGATGTCGGCCGCAGTCGTCAGCCCCGGCGCCAGCGAGCGCGACATCAGCAAGTGCGTGGGGTCGCCGGGATGGCGAATGCTGACGTGACCGAAGCCGTCGAGTACACCTTGATCGGCGAGTATCCGGTTGGCCGCAACCAGGTCCTCGATCACCGACGGCGCGACTGACGCTGCGGCGCGCGACTGCGCCTGGGCCAGTGTTGGTGAGACCAGCCACACCTGGCAAAGAACAGCAACAAGGATGAGCTCGATCAGCGCACGCGATGAGCCCGCCCATTTGGTGCCCGGCATGGCACATCCTCCCGTGGGGGTCATGGTCACAAACATTGCAACATCTGTTGGCGCCTGCGCAATGCGACGAGCCAGGCGCGCTCACCCCGTATTGTGCCAACACCAAAACCGCCCGCCGCGGCCGCCGCTGCCGAACTCCCTAAGCCAAGCCCGCTCATCGCTCGGGGTCAAGGTGGCCCCACCCGCTGCGTCCCCATCCGGACCTGACGCTTGATGGCGAGTCGGCCGGGGGCGTGCGAGCAGCGGCGCTTCTAGGGTGGGCTTGCCCCTGCGGAGCCAAGCGAGCTGGCGTGAAAGAGACCGAGCGGGGGGCATGGGGTGGCTGCGATCGGCGTGCGCTGGTCGCTACTGTCATTGCCTGCGACGGGGCTTGCGCGGCATTGTCGCAGGCCACGCTACGTCTCGATAGCACAAGGGAACCGGCGCCAGCTACGCAATCCCAGGGGCATATGCTTTTGACCTGGGCAGCGCATCACGGGTTGAGAGCGATCGCCAATTCTTCTAGAGGTTGGCGCTCCTCGTCTAGAGGTTGGCCGAACGTCATCCAGGCCTGGAGCGCAGCGGATGGGCTCGAGCGCGGCAGCCGGCTCTGCCAGCGTGGCAGCTACATCTGGCGGGGCCCGACGAAGGTGCGAGAACATTCCGGACGTGTGGATCGGAGGTGAGAGTGGAAGGCGCCGCAGCCGCTCGTGCGTCGAAGGGGGGCGAAGCTCCCCCCTCGCCCGACGCGATCCCGTCCTCGCAGCTTGCCGGCAAGCTTGCGATCAAGAGCTTTGATTCGATCGCCTCGATCCCGCGCTCGGCGTGGGAGCGCACGCTGCCGGGTGAGCCGGAAAGCTGGGAGTTCTACGCCGCGGTTGAGGGCGTGCCGCCACCGGGGTTCAGGCTCGGTGCCATGGCCGCCTTCGCGGGCGAAGCCATCGTTGCTGTCGCACCGCTCTTTCGCACTGCCTATCGGATCGACACGCCTCTGCAGGGACGCCTGCGCGAAATCGGGGACTGGGTGCACGCGCGCTGGCCACGACTTGTGAGCTTCCCCGTCCTCGGCATTGGCTCACCCATGTCCGACAATTGCGCGCTCGGCTTTGCACCTGGGCTATCCGATGCCGATTGCGCCTGCGTGTGTGACGGTCTCCTTACGCACCTGGCGCAGCTGGCCAAGGCCGACAAAAGTGCCCTGCTTGCCGTCAAGAGCCTCGACCGATCGGCGGAGGTGCTCGAAGGCACGCTGCGCCGACACGGCTACAAGCGCGTGACGAGCGTACCGCTCGCCATGCTCGATCTGCCCTACCGCACCCTCGATGACTATCTGGCTTCGCTGCCTGCGAAGACTGGTGCCTACTTGCGCCGCAAGATGCGCAGCGCCGCCAAAGTGCGCATCGAATTCCGCTCCTCTGTCGCAGGCCTCGAGCAGCAGATTGCCGAACTCTTCGACAACACACGAAAGCAAAGCAAGGTTGACTACGGGGACTTCGAAAAGCTCGATCCTCAGTACTTCCCCAATGTCGTGCATGGCATGCGCGACAAGGCCCAGTTCATGTTGTGCTGGCAGGGAGACGAGCTTTTGAGCTTCCAGTTGTTCCTGGTGGGACGCGACCGCGTGCTCGCCAAGCAGATCGGCATGCAATATCCGCAGGGACGCGAGCTCAATCTCTACTTCGTGAACTGGCTGAAGCTCATCGAGTTCGCCATCCAACACCGCATCCCCAGTGTCGAGATGGGCGCCACCACCTATGCCACCAAATTGTTGTTCGGCGGTTATTTGGAGCGCCGTTGGCTGCACTTCCGTTTCCGTTCTGGTCTGTGGAACCGTGTGTTTGATCCACTGGCCCCGCTGTTCGACTTCGAGAAGAACGACCCCGAACTCAAGAAGCTTGA
>JAMXLN010000190.1 GCA_024281145.1 Hyphomicrobiaceae bacterium
CAGGAGCTTGCGCGCGTGGGGGAAGCAGCGTGCCCGAAATGGCGTCCGCGCACTGCCTTCATCTATCCGCGTGATCGGGCGAGATCTTGCAAGGCTTAAGCGTTCCCTACGGCTGGTGGCCTTCTTAGGCGGCAGGTGGGGCGGCTCACCACCGAGCTCGTGGGAACCTCAGACGTCATCCTGGGCGGGTTCCAGACGCGACGGGTCCTGCATGGGACGTCCCCACACGCATCAACGGCCCCGTAAGGTTGCGCACGCCAACGCGCAACAAACCTTCGTGGCAGGAAACGTCGGCAACACAGGTTGGTTCCTCCAGCGCGGATTGGGTTCGCGCATAGCCTTCCGGGAACTGTCGGGGCTCGACCAGGTTTCTGTGTTGGCCATGTTGGACTTCGTCGATCTTCTGCTGCTGCGTCGCGGCATTGCTCAGGATGATTGCTCGCTCGCCTTCCGGCGCATCGACGGCAATCGGAAATCCAAGGTTGTCTATTTTCTGCCGCTGCAAACCTCGTTTTCTCTCGCACGTCAGGCGGGCTTTCTGCCGCTCGACTTCCTCGCCGCCTACGAAATGCCCAATGCCATGGCGAGCTCTGAGCCCGACCTGTGCCTTCAGGCGATGCTGGCCTTGACCAATGATGCGCAACAATTGCTGAATGATCAGCAGATCGCCGCCCGGGATGCCGTGATCGTCGGATTGAGCGCTGGAAGCTATCCCGCGACCTATTTGGCTAACCGGATCGGTGCACGCCTGTGCTCGGTCGCCTCGGCCGATCGTGTCGATCTGCTCATCTGGGAGAGCCCCGCCGCCAGGACCATCAGACGGCGGGCATCCCAAAAGGGCTATGCCGTCTCGCACTACACGACCACGCTCGACGGCAGCCACCCCGCGCAAAATCTCCGCGGCCTTGCGCCCCACAGCCTGTTCATTGTCGGGCGTAGGGACCCGTTCATTCCAACCGGCCGGATGAACGGCCTCCTTGCCGCCCTCGAAGCTCATGCGCCTCGCTCTCACGTGGTCAAACTCGCCGCCGGCCACGTCAAGACAATGATGATGAGCGGACGCCACCAACGGGGCCTCTCCGGAGTGACGGCGCGTTCCCCGGCATGGCGACTGATGGATCTGGGCGGGTGGCGTTCGGCTCTTGCCGAGCCGGCCGTGCCGCGGCCGCCCGCTCTGACCGGCCTTCGTGCCGGGAGTGGGGGAAACTGAAGTTTTTCGTTGTTGTTTGAGAGGCAGCTCAGCAGCTCAGCATGGGGGGGCAGGGCTGGCAGCTCGCATCCAGGCGCCGCGAAAGAGCGTGACCCAGCGGTCGAGGCGGAGGGGCCTTCTTGTGCCGGCTGGTGTGGCGATGGCGGGGCGCGGCTGCCCTCGTCCGGCGCCGAACACGATAGGCGGAGTTCACCTATCCGCGGGTCGGCCGCTTTTCAGCGCCGGCAATGCATGCCTGCACGACGTCGAGAAGGGACGGGCGCCGCCTCGTGGTGTTCCTCCAAGGCAATGGCGCCATGCGAAATCCTCCTGGACAGCGGTGTCATCGATTTGAGCGCCGTCGCTCTGCCAAACTGCCGCCAGTGCTCTGGCCTGGGCGGCGAGAGACACGCCGTTGCGTTGACTGGTCCGACGCAAGTTGGAGGCCGAAAGGTATCCCAGTTAGCGAATAAGGAGATCGGGACCTGCTCGTCGGCTCCGTTTCCAGTCCAGGGCGTTGGACCCCTGTAGAGGGAAGCTCCGTCCAGAGCGCGTCAGCACTTAGAGGGAGAGCCGAGGTTCGGCAACCTCGGCCATTTGTGGGGAGCCTTGGTCGCCTGGCGCTCGCCCTCGATCCCCGCTGAGTGTTGCAGAAGACACCGCTCGCCTGAGTGCTGCCGCCGGGGCTCTCAGCGGGCGCTGCCGGTCTTTGTTCCCGCCCGCCGCAATCCTCGTCGGGGACGCGGACGAAGTCGTGAGCTATCGGCAAACGCAGCGCGTGCAGGGAGATGTCGCCGGCAGCATCTTGGATGCTCTGCCGGGTGGCTCCCCCATGGTGCATGACCTCGCCCCGGAACGCGTGCTGCATGCCATGGACATTTTCGTCCCTGGCCGCGCCAGACCATGTGACCCGTCAAGCCATCTGAATGGCACGCAGCCGCGCAAAGGCCCTCAGCTCCGCTCAAGCTTCCCGGCGATCACCGCAGCCCGCACAACCCCTCGTGCGTTCGCTGATGGCAGGCGCATCATGCCGTCGCGCGCCCGAGCGCGGGCGAACGCTGGCATCATGGAGCCCAGCGGAGGGAAGCGGACAGAATCGCCAGATGGATGCGCGCCACGCGTGCCTCTGTTGAACCAAAGCTTTGTCCCCACGTTGTGTCGTCTAGATCAACAAAGAGGAGCATTGCCCATGGCCCAGAGCTCTTACGGTCGCCCGTCCGACCCGATGTCCGATCTCAAAGAAAAAGCCACCGACCAATTCGGCAAGGCCGCCGATCAGGCCGAGAGAATGGCCAACCGTGTGGCCGAACAAGGCCGTGACGCGGGCGATCGCATGCAGGAGGTGGCCGGCAACTTTAAGGGTGCCCTCGACAAGTCGGTCAGCGAGCAGCCGATGGCAACACTCGCAATTGCAGCGCTCTTAGGTTTCGTACTGGGCGCGCTCTGGAAGTCTTAATTCAGGCAAAGGGGAGAGGACCTTGTTTGCTGGCCTCATCCAGCATGCCAGAGACGCAGCCAGTCATCTGGTGCTGAGGTACATCGCGCGGGCCTCAGTGGCGGTCCCTTTCATCATCGCGCTGGGCTTTGCCATCGCCGCCATCGCCGTGATGCTGGTAGACCGTTTTGGCCATGTCACCGCCTATTGGATCATGGCCGGTGGCCTCGCCATTCTTGGCGTGCTGGCTGCGATCGTGGTGTCCGTAAAGGAACACGAAGAGCAGATCGCCGAACAGAAAGCCCAGCAGGCCGATACCCAGGCGGTGATGAGTGATGCTGCCGCCCAAGCGATGGTGCAAGCACCCTTGGCATTGCTCGGCGCGCTCTTCACCACTCCGAGCGGAGCGACCAGCGCCTTCAAAGTGGCGCGCCTCCTCGGACGCAACCTCCCGTTGGTGCTGCTGTTGGTGATCATCGGCGCGCTGTTTTGGCCGGCAGCAGAGGTCGAGGGAGAGGAAGCTCCGATGGATGCAGCTGGCGGCAGAGCCAACGGGTTTCGCCCTAGCGACGTCTACCACTGATATGCCCCACGCTCGCTCTTACCCAAGCAGCGCGACAACCGTGATGCTTGGCCATAGCGCTTTGGCCAAGGCGCTTTCAGCGCGCGTTGGCAGTGCTACAGTGTCTTTGTCTTTGGCACGTTGTTCTCGTGCGCTTAGCAGTACACTGAGCCAGTTCAGCTAGCCGGTTCAGTTCGCCGGCCCACTTAGCCGGCCCACTTAGCCGGTCCACTTAGCCAGCCCACTTAGCCGGTCCACTTAGCAGGCTTACTGGGCCCGGGCACTCGGCGGCCGTCTGGGGCAAACTCGGTCGTCCCAACCGGGTCCTCCCACCCCACGCCTCGTGTGCATATCTCCTTCCTGCATGCTTCGCTGGCGCTCGCTTCATGCGCGAAGCGAGCGGCGGCGCGCTCCTGGCTCTTGAACGGCGCACCCCAGGAGTGCGGGAGGTAGTAGAACGTGACTGGAACGCAAACAGTCCCCGCCCGCAAAGGCGTGCATCAGGCCCCCCGGTGGCCGGCTGCCAGCGGCCGCATTGGCCAACGCGGGTCTTGCGCCGAGCGCCCGAGCCGCTATATGGGCCGTGTTCGACCTCTCACCTTGGACCCACGAGCACGAGCGATGAGCAGCGATTCCCCAGGCGCCCTCGAGAAGCATGCTTTCCAGGCCGAAGTGGCCGAGCTGCTTCGCTTGATGGTGCATGCGGTCTATTCCGAAAGCGACATCTTCCTGCGCGAGCTGATCTCGAATGCATCCGATGCGTGCGACAAGCTGCGCTATGAGGCGATTGCCAAGCCCGATCTGCTCGGAGACGCCGGGCGGCTTGTCATCCGCATCGGCGTTGACAAGGAGCGCGGGATCCTGACCGTTACCGATACGGGGCTCGGTATGGACCGGCAGGAGCTGATCGATAATCTCGGGACCATCGCCCGCTCAGGCACGCGCGCCTTCATGAGCCGGATAGCGGAGGCCAAGGACGGCACCGGCCTCATTGGTCAATTCGGTGTCGGCTTTTATTCCGCCTTCATGGTCGCAGATCAGATCGAGGTGACGAGCCGGCGGGCTGGGGCGAGCGAGGTGTGGGTGTGGCGCTCCTCTGGGAGCGCAGGCTTTGAGGTGGTCGCCGCCAGCACAGAGCAAGCGCAACGCGTCGGCCGAGGCACAGAAGTGGTGCTGCATCTCAAACCCGACTCCCAACAATATCTAGAGCCGCACACGATCGAGCGCATCGTGCGCACGTATTCCGACCACATACTCTTTCCGATCGAGCTGGCCGACAGCAAGGATGCCAAGGAGGGTGCGCGGCAGATCAACGCCGCGAGCGCAATCTGGCAGCGGCCCAAATCGGAGATCAAGCCGGAGGATTACACGCAGGCCTATCGCACGATTGCGGGCGCATTCGACGAGCCAGCGATGACCCTGCACTATCGTGCCGAGGGGCGGCAATCCTACGCGGTGCTGTTGTTTGCGCCATCGAGCCGACCGTTCGACCTGTTTGACCCCTCGCGCAAGGGCCGCGTGAAACTCTATGTACGACGCGTCTATATCACCGACGATGCCGACCTGCTGCCCTCCTACCTGCGCTTCGTGCGCGGCGTCATCGACAGCGAGGACCTGCCGCTCAACATCTCGCGCGAAATGCTACAGAACAACCCGGTGGTAGCGCAGATCCGTAAGGCGGTGGCGAGCCGTGTGCTCTCCGAGCTGGAGACTCTGGCCACGAGTGATGCGGACCGCTTCGGCAAAATTTGGGAGGCGTTTGGCAGCGTCATCAAAGAGGGCCTTTATGAGGATTTCGAGCGCCGCGATCAGCTGCTCGCGCTGTCCCGCTTTCTCACGACCAAAGGCGATGGCCTGCGGACGCTGAAAGATTACGTGGCAGATCTCAAGTCAAACCAAACTACGATTTATTATCTCGTCGGCGACACTGCTGAGCGCCTCAAATCGAGCCCCAAGCTCGAGGCCGCGCGTGCTCGCGGCGTCGAGGTGCTGCTGCTCACGGATCCGGTCGACGCCTTCTGGACGTCGATGCAGCTGGGCTTCGATGGCAAGCCGCTCAAATCCCTGAGCCAGGGAGAAGTGGATTTCGGTCTCATCCCGCTCATCGACTCGGCCAAGAACGAAGACGCGTCGAAGACCGCTGGCGTGGACGAGGCAGTTATCCTCGCAGCCATCAAGGGCGCGCTCGGTGCGCGCGTTTCCGACGTGCGCGTCTCACAGCGGCTCACCGACAGTCCCGCGTGTCTGGTGGCGCAGGGAGCAGGGCCGGACCGCGAGCTCGAGCGGCTCCTTGCGCGTCAGAGCCAGCGCAGTGCGGTGAAGCCGATCCTCGAAATCAATACGCGCCACCCCATCGTGCGGGCTGTCTCCGCGGCCAAGCTCGGCCAGCGCCAGGCCGAGGTGGCGGATCTGGCCGAATTGCTGCTCGATCAGGCCCACATTCTCGATGGCGAAGTGCCGGACGACCCGGCAGCCTTTGCAGCGCGCGTCAACCGCCTGGTCGCGCGTGGGTTGGGAGTATCGTAATCGTGAGGTGAGGGAGGCAGCGGAACGGCTCTCGCGTGCCCTCGACGTGTCTTCAATGCCACCTGGGGTTTGGGGTGCCTGGGCAGGACGATTGGGTGCGCCCGCGCGCACGTTGCGGCAAAGAGGCGAGCCCTTGCGCTCGGCTGCGATCAGGGCAATCGGCGTTTGTGGAACCTGCCGGCCTTCATGATGACCGAGAGGTGCTTGCCCTGGTCCTCCAGCAGCGACAGGTCCTGCAACGGATCGCCGTCGACGACCAGGAGGTCCGCATAGGCGCCGGGGACGAGGGTGCCGACCTTGCCCTCAAGCCGGAGAACCTGGGCGGCAATGGTTGTGGCCGAGCGGATGATCTCGATGGGTGCCACCACCTCGCGTCGCAATGTGAACTCCCGGCTTTGGTCCCAGTGCAGCTCGCCGAGGAGGTCGCTGCCGTAAGCCACCGGCACGGCGAAGCGTTTGCAGATCTCGAGCGATCGCAAGCCGCCCTCAAGGACGATGTCGTTCTTTGCCAGGCTGTCCGCGCTCATACCGAACTTCGCCGCTCGCTCCTTCATGGCGTAGTAGGTGACGAGGTTGGCAACCAGGAACATGCCGTTTTCGGCCATCAACTTGGCGGCGGCATCGTCGATTAGATTGCCGTGCTCGATGGTCCGCACGCCGAGCTTGGCTGCACGCGTTATGGACGCGGCAGAATAGGCGTGGGCACAAACATAGCGCCCGAACGCGCGCGCCTCCTCCACCGCCGCGCGCACCTCCTCCTCCGAGAACTGCAGGCTATCGAGGGGGTCGTAGGGTGAAGCCACGCCGCCCGACATCATGATCTTGACGTGGTCGGCGCCCTGTCGCATCTGCTCACGCGCGGCCTTGCGGACCGCGTCGGTGCCGTCGGCGACTGCGGACTTGAACGCCAGGCCGCTGCAGCAGGTGCAGCCTTCAATGGAATCGGTGCGACGGCGGCCGTCGGAATGGCCACCGGTCGGTCCGATGGATTGGCCGGCGATGAACAGTCGGGGCCCCACCAGATGGCCCTCTTCGACGCCGGCCTTTATGCCCCAATCGCACCCGCCTGTGTCGCGCACGGTCGTAAAACCGCGATCGAGCATGGCGCGCAGCCGCGTTGCCGCCCGCGCGGTAAGCAACGTGAGAGGCATGGCCTCCATGAGGCGGACGTTCACCTCGCTGTGGATGACGTGCACGTGGCAGTCGATGAGGCCTGGCATCAGCGTGCGCCCACCACAATCGATCACGCCAGCATTCTTGCTCTTGATCACCGTGGCACTCAGCTCGCGTACCCGGCCGCCCTCAACGAGCAGCTGATGGCCGCCGACCAGCTCGCCATTGCTGGGCTCGAGGAGCTGGAAGTTGCGAAAGAGGATCTGGTTCATGGTCGCACGCTAGGGCTTCGGTTGGGGTAGGTCGCGCTTGTACACGCAGGCATCAGCTCACAACGTGTATCTCGCCGGGGCGCAGCGCCGGAAAGCGATCGCCGGCAATGGCGCAGCTTGCAAGCGCGGCGGCGAGGTCGGCGGGGGGCTGGTCGACGGCCTCATTGGTGAGACGGAAGGTGCCCCAGTGGTGGCCAAACGCGCGCGTCGCGCCGCACAGGCGCAACGCCTCAACCGCCTCCTGCGGGTTCATATGGTTGTTGCGCATGAACCAGCGCGGCTCGTACGCGCCAATCGGCAACAGGGCGGCAGTGAGCGAAGGATGGCGTTTGTTGACGCGCGCGAACGTCATGCCGTCGCCGAAGCCGCTGTCGCCCACGCAATAGACCTTCCTATTCCCAGCCCGCAAAACAAAGCTCGCCCAGAGCGCGTGCATGCGGTCGCCGGCACCACGCGCTGACCAGTGTAGCGTTGGCTCCACGTGCACCTCCAGATCGGAACCGAGGTCGATCACATCGTGCCAATCGACGGCCTTGGCGGTGAGGCCTGGCACGCTGTTAGCCAGGACGGTCTCGTTGCCGAGCGGCGTAATGATGGTGGGACGGGAGCGCTGCCACAGCCGGGCGATGGCGTCCACGTCCATGTGATCGTAGTGGTTGTGCGTAACGAGCACGGCATCGATGCTCGGCAGATCGTCGAAGGCGATCCCGGGCGCGTTGACGCGCTTGGGTCCCACGAACGTGAAGGGGCTTGCGCGTTCGGCCCACACCGGATCAACGAGCAAGTTTTTGCCCCTCGCCTGGATGAGGAAAGTGGCGTGGCCGACATGGGTGATGCGCAGGCCTTCGCCGTCGTAATGGGCCGGCGGCCGGTCCGGTGGGAACGGGCTCGGGAAGCTCTTCGGCCACGGCTCGGCACGCTCCCCCAGCTGCCATTTGAGAAAGGCTCCCGGCCCCTTCGGCCGCACGCCGCTCAGATTGAAGAAGCGCACGCCGTCAAAGTGATCGGAGACGGGGCCGCTGTAGTAGGCGTTGGCGCGCCCGCGGGACAGGAAGATGCAGCCACCGCATCCGACGGCGGCGGTAGCCCCCAGCGATTGCAGCAAGCGGCGGCGGTTGGGCATCACGCTGTTTCCTGTGCGCGTTTGCGTACTCGAGCGAGCGGCGGGGCCACTCTGCTGCAGTGGTAAAGGCGATGCAACGGCCAGCGATGGCGATGCTCGCGGCCGGGCCACGCATATCCTACGGACAAGGGACAGACCCAGACAAGAACGCCACCCGCGATTTTCTCCGGGCGATCACCTTGATCCGCCTCAACATTTTCCAAAGCGAGCCAAAACCGCCTCCAATCGGATCAGTGGGATAGGTCCGAATTGCAAAGTGGGGACTTCTGGGAGACGGGGTACCGAACTGCCGCCAGTGCTCCACCCTTGGGCGATAGCCAGGGTGGAGGTGAAGGCGGCTTCCGGCGAAGCCCCGAAAGTCATTCCGGCGCAATCGCCGAACACGCCGGAATGGCCTGCAGGGCTCTGTAAAGGCGCACCGTTGGCCCCGTGGCGCAGTCCCCCAGGGGGCGTCGTGGTCGGGTGACGCTTCGTTTTTTTACCGTATTCGTATTCCGGGGCTTGCCGACGCGGTCGGTGGTCAGCAATATGGCGCCGGTTTTCTCCCTGGCTCGGTTGGGTGCCTCTTTGGATCCGGAGCGGCTTAAGCCAGCCAGGGGACTGACCGCCCGGCGTCACAGTCAGGGCGCGATCACGACCGAGAGGACCGCGCTTCACGGTGCGGTCCTCTTCTCGTTTCAGCTCACCGTGTGGGTTGGGCCCACCGCCTCCGCGGGCTCCTGACGTTGAGAGTGGTGCCCCAATTGAGGCACCAAGAGTCGTGTGCTGATTGCCATGGAACTTGCAATCACCGCCAAGCTCGATCGTCGCGATCTTGTGCCGGTATGGCCTGCACCGTTAGGCGCTTGCTCCAGCCATACGGCCGACATTGAAGCGTTTGGCAGCTTCGGTTTGGGAAGCTGCTTTCATAAGCGGCTTTGGCTAGATCTGCCCGTTGACCGTTGCAAAGGGTTGCGACTTTCTCGGCCACCATCGACGTGAAGATCAAGGAGATATAGCTCCACACGCTCGAACATCCGACCAGATACGCGCGGATCTCCCCGTGTTCGTTGCTCGCGCCGTGCTGTCTCTCAAGCGCGGCAGCGTCTGGTGTGGTCAGACCCATCAGCGTTGAGGCATTGCGTCGGTTAGCGTCCACACCGACGAAGACAGCGAACCGTGGTTCTGCGCCAATAACATCACTGCCGATCTTGGCTATGCCATTGGCCGAGATGCCGTCGCAAAGCACGTAGATGCGGATGAGAGAAGGGTGTCGCGATTTGCTACCCCCTTCCGGCGACAACAAGACAACATCCCTAGAGCACCGCGCGGGGCTTCCGGACGCCGGTTCAGCGTTGATGCTTCTCGGCCAGATCCCCCTGAAGTGATTGTGCC
>JAMXLN010000191.1 GCA_024281145.1 Hyphomicrobiaceae bacterium
CGCCTCAGCAGGCGGTTGAGAGCGGGGTTGTTGGCCTTAAGACCTGGTTGTCGGCAACGCGAACGACCGCCGCT
Organism: Hyphomicrobiaceae bacterium; assembly: GCA_024281145.1. Classification (GTDB taxonomy): domain Bacteria; phylum Pseudomonadota; class Alphaproteobacteria; order Rhizobiales; family Hyphomicrobiaceae; genus AWTP1-13. The sequence goes on from JAMXLN010000191.1 coordinate 75, forward strand.
GACGGCTGGCCGCCGACCACGCCAATGCCTTGGTCGGCACCGAAGAGATCGGCGCCCAAAAGACTGGCCCGGTGCAACTCGGCCCGCAGCTCGCAGAGCAGCGGTCCATTGAGACCGAGCGACACCACCGATGCCGTAGGCCTCGCTGTTTCAACTGCGGCAGACGAAGTCGCCGTTGGAGTTCGCGGGAGCCGCCTTGAGCCCGGCCGATCTCGCGTGCCAACATCAGCAAGGCGCTAGCGACCGTCGGCGCCAGCCGGTCGCTGGTGCCCTTCAGGCGGTGGCAGTTGGCGGGCCTGAAACAAAAATGCCACCAAGCGCAGCGAGCAGGTCCGATCCGCTGAAGGGCTTCTGCAAAACCGCTACGGCGTTCGCCAACCTGCTGTGGCCGGCCAACCCTGACATGGCAAGCACGGGAATGCCGGCCTGCTGCAACCGATCGATCAAATTGAAGCTCACTTCCCCCTTGAGGTGGATGTCCACGATGGCAAGCTCGGGGGACCGTTCGATCATGAGACGCTCAGCGTCCCAACTGGTTGCGACCGGGCCCACAACCACCATCCCCATCTCCTCAAGCAAGGACTGTATAGCCCGGGCAACGACATAGTTATCCTCGACGATGAGGACCCGCAGCCCGCGCAGGGCCGACGCGTCGGCTTTCAAGGGCATTTCGACAGCGTCCATCGCTCATACATCGGCGGGGTCAACCGGCACGTAAAAATAGTCGAACGGCCATGCGCACCCTTGATCTGCGTCAAATGCCACGCTGCCAAGGGGGCCCCTGCGTGAGCGTTACCGTCAACAAACGCGCCCAGATCAATGCTCATGGCAGGCGTTCGTCGAGCCCGCTCCTCGGCAGGCTTGGAACGCCGATCCCGACAGGCCGTGGCGGCCATCATTCCTCGCGGGATGATCCCCTTTCGGGAGCACACGTTCACTTCTATCATAGCCTGCTGCAAGCAAGGGAGCCGGCAAATGCCCGCCTTTATCTGCACAGCCTGCGGAATGCAGTATGCACCAAGCACCGCTCCGCCGCCACAGTGCCGAGTGTGTGAGGATGAACGTCAATTCAAGCCACCGGCCGGACAATCCTGGACGACACTGGAACGGCTTGGCGTGACCCACCTCAACGGCTTCCGCGAGCACGAGCCGGGCCTCATCGGCATTGTCACACAGCCAAGCTTCGCCATTGGTCAGCGCGCGCTACTCCTATGCACACCCCACGGCAACGTACTCTGGGACTGCATCTCGCTCATCGACGCTGCCACCATCACCCTCATTAACGGTCTCGGCGGCTTGAGCGCGATCGCCATCTCGCATCCCCACTTCTATACGACCGTGGTCGAGTGGAGCCGCGCCTTCGGCAATGCGCCCGTGCATCTGCACGGCGACGACTCCGCCTGGGTGATGCGGTCCGATCCATGCATCAAGTCCTGGCAGGGCGAGACCCTCGAAATCCTGCCCGGCGTGACCCTTATCCGAGGTGGCGGACACTTCCCAGGCGGCACCATGCTGCACTGGGCGGCCGGTGCCGAAGGTCGGGGCGTCGTCTGCTCCGCGGACATTGCAACAGTGAACCTAGACCGCAAGTCGTTTACGTTCATGCGCAGCTATCCGAACCAAATCCCCCTCTCGGAGAAAGGCGTACGCGCAATCGAAGCTGCCCTAACACCCTTCAAATTCGATCGGGTCTACAGCCACTTCTTCGAGCGTGTCCTGGCAGCGGATGCAAAGCGGATCTTGCATGAGTCGGTTGAGCGCTATGTGGCCGCGATTGGCGGTCGCTACGACCGGGCGTGATCACCGCTTGTGCAAGCCGCCTTGAGGAGCCCGCTCGTGGCGTGCTCCCCGGGGTCGCCCAGATTTGTGCCCCGGGCTTGTGCCCCAGATTTGCGCCCCAGATTTGCGCCCAAGATTTGTGCCCCAGATTTGTGCAACCCGCGCGATGGTTGACCCCAGTTTTGACGGGGATGGGCCGGGTCCTCTGAAGAGGAGGACCCTTACGGCCTGCGCGCAATCATGTCGATTTCGACAATGCCTCCCCGCGCCAGCGCCGTCACGCCAACGGTCGTTCGCGCCGGGAGCCTGTTCTTTGCGAAGTAGCCTTCGTAGATGCGGTTCATCACGGCGTAGTCGCGCTCGAAGTTCGTAAGGAAGATGCGCACTGAGACAACGCGATCAAGCCCGAGCCCGATGCCCCGCAGTGCCCGGGTGAGATTATCCATGACCTTATGCGTCTGCGCCTCAATCCCCACGGGGATGGGAAGCGAATCGTCATTGGGATCGGTGGCAAGCTGGCCCGTAATGAAGGCCCAGCCATCGACTTCCACCACGTGGCTGTAGGGTGCGACGGGCTTGGGAGCGTTCGGGATCATCAAAAACTGGATTTCGCTCATGCAGGAGCCTCTCAGTTTGAGGTTGGCCTGTAGACAATCGTGCGGATAGGGGTGGGCTTGTAGCCGTTGCAGGGATTGTGGATCTGGGGGCAATTGGAGAGCACCGCGAGCGCGGCGCGCTCTGCCCTCAGATCGACATAGCTACCGGGCGGTGAGACCGCCGGGGCGACCGCAGCTCTGCCGCTCTCTAGGATCGGGACCTGCATGAAGAAGTTGACATTCCCGACAATGGCACTGCGCCCCAGCCCATGCGGTTGGAGCGCGGCCAAGAAATTGGCATAGCAGCTGGGGCTGCCTCGGACGCCATACCTTAGGAAGTTGTTGGCCTCGCTGCAGCAGCCATAAATGGTGTCGTGGCGCCCAAAGGTATCCTCGACAATGGTCATGAGAGCCAATCCAGCATCGGAATAAAGGACCGTGTGCTGGCCGACGTAAACCGAGCCCTGCACCTTGATGGTGTTCGTCGCACTGTAGCGATCCTCAAGATCATCGGCACAATAGCAAAGGAAGTCGACCGCCTGCTGGCCTTCCAAATCCACGATCCGTAAGACCTCGCCTCTTTCAATCCTGCGGCTCCATGGTTTTTCTGCAGCCACCGTCGCTTCGTACACGAGTGTTCCGGGGAAGATCGTGAAATCTTGGGCCATACGAGAACCTCTGTCATCGAACCGAGTAACGTTGCAAGAATTGCCGCGCGCGCTCCGTGTGCGGGCAAGCAAAAAAGAGTTGCGGCGCCGACTTCTCCACTATGCGCCCACGATCAATGAACACGATCTCGTCGGCGGTCTCGCGCGCAAACTGCATCTCGTGGGTGACAACGAGCATGGTGCGACCTTCAGTGGAAAGCGTTCTCATCACGGCAATGACCTCTCCGACCGTCTCCGGATCAAGTGCGCTTGTCGGCTCGTCGAACAAAAGCACTTCCGGCTCCATGGCAAGCGCTCGCGCGATACCGACCCGCTGCTTCTGTCCACCAGAGAGGCGGCTTGGAAAATCGTTCCGCTTCTCGATCAAACCGACGCGCTTCAACAGGGTCTCGGCCGTGTGCACGGCCTTATCGCGCGGGCGCCGCAACACATGCATCGGTGCCTCGATGATGTTTTCTAACACGGTCAGATGCGGCCACAGGTTGAAGTGCTGAAACACCATTCCCATGCGCGCGCGCACCTGCGCCAACTCCCTGGCGGTCATCGGGATCCTACTGCCGGCGTTGCGGAAACCAACGCGCGTGGGCCCGAGAAAGATGGCCCCCTGGTCCGGCCGCTCCAGCCAGTTCACACACCGCAGCAGCGTCGATTTCCCGGATCCGCTCGGGCCTAGAAGGCAGACCGTCTTTCCTTTGTTCACGCTGAGACTGACACCATCAAGGACGATGTTGTCGCCAAACGTCTTCGTGAGCCCGAGCACACGCAAGGTCGCCGGGCCGTCCCCGTCTCCATCGGCGGCATCCGTCATCTGCGCACCTGCGCGATCCGTTCTACCCGTCGGACACCGGCCTCGATGACGCTGCACATCGCCCAGTAAAGGGCGACTGCGGAAATGAAGGCCGCGAACGGAACATAGTATTTCGATTGAATGGAGCTTGCGGCATGGGTGAGCTCCGGTACCGCAATGATCATAAGGAAGGCCGTATCTTTGATGACCTGGATGGACTGATTGCCAATCATTGGGATGGCCGCAAGCACGACCTGCGGGAGGATGATCCGCAGATAGAGGTTCCAGCCATAAAAGCCAAATGCGCTCCCAGCATCGATCGATTCCCGCGGGAGCTGCGCCCAAACGCCACGCAGGATCTCGGCCATGTAGCCGGCATTGTAAACGACAATTGCCAGCAACCCCGAAGTCCAGTTGTTGAAATTGAGACCCAGAGAGGGCAACGCGTAATAAACGAGGTAGGCCAGAAGTAGAAAGGGAATGCAGCGCATCGTGTCGACCAGCGCCCTGGTCAGTCGGACGACGAAACGGTTGTCCGCCATCAAGGCCGCGGCGAACACGATACCGATGAGCAGCGACAGCAAAAGCCCGCTCGTTGACAAGACGAGGGTGTTCATGAGCCCAATGAGTAAGCGGTCCACGTTCTCAAATACGATCGAAAAGTCCCGGATCACACTCGCACCTCATCCAGCTTGGAGGGGCGTTCGAGCCACCTCTGCGCCCTCACGAACACAAATACGATTGCCGCATAGAGCGCCGTCGCCAACAAAAATGGCGGCAGCGGCTCATAGGTGTTCGCGCCAATGCGCACCGCGGCGCGCGTTACGTCGACGATGCCGACGACTGCGATCGCCGGGCTCCCCTTGAGCAAGAGCGTCATTTCGTTGACGAGCGCCGGCAGACACGTGCGCGCGAGCTGGGGCAGCATGATGCGGCGGAACGTGTGCGGCCATGACATGCCGAAGGCCTGAGCGCTGTCGAGCTGGTCCTTCGGGAAATCCATGAGCCCAGCCCGCCAGATCTCGCAATTGAAGGCAGTCGTATTGATCGCCAGCGTGAGGATGGCGGCGGTGACAGGGCCGGTCTGTAAGCCGACGGCAGGGAGCGCAAAGTAAATGAGCAATCCCAAGGTCACGAGCGGGGTTGCTCGGATGAGGCTCACGTACGTCTTGACGATCAGCTGGACAAGCGGAATGCGCCGCCAGACCAGAATCGCAAACCCCAGCCCCAGCGGCACGCCGATGACAATTGCCGCCAGGGATAGCGCCACCGTGACGGCGGCGCCTTGCAGGAGGCTGATGAGATCAGCTGACGTCATGGCGGGGATCAGGATGGCGTCGGTCCGACGAATTTTGCATTCGCGGCCCTTTAGAACTCCGGCTCCCACTTCCCGGGAAGATCAGGGAATTCCTGACCGAACCATTTCTCCTGCAGCTGCGCAAACGTCCCGTTCTTCTTCTGCTCGGCGAGGAAGCCGTTGAGGAACGCCAGAAGCTCGGCATTGCCCTTGGCAACGGCCCATGCCGGATACGACTTGCCCGATACCGGCAGTCCCACCTCGAACACGGTGGGCTTCTCTTTTACCAAAGCCTTGAGATTGATGATCGTGTTGATCACGAAATCCGTGCGCTTGAGGGCAAGATCTTGATAGGCCTCCGGGTAGGAGGTGTATTCGACCACCTTGCCAACCTTGCCCCCGGTTTGAGCGAGCATCGCCTCAAGTTCAGGCAGGCGCTGCAGCAGCCCGCTTCCTGCCTGGATGCCTAAGATTTTGCCGTTGAGATCCTTGATCGCAGTAATGCTCTGATCGCCCTTGCGCTTGACGAAGTAGTGCGTGGCATCGGCGATCGGCATCGTGAAATCCAATGATTTCGCGCGCTCTTTGGTGATGAGTGCAGCCGTGAGTGCAACGTCATATTTGCCCGTGCTCACGCCAGCGAGCAGGCTGGTCCAGGGGATGATGTCCTGGCGCACCTCGAACGGTGCATGCTTCTTCAGAAGCTCGAGCATCTCATTATCGAAGCCGGTCGGCTTGCCGTCCTGCACGAACTCAAATGGTTTGTAGTCGTCTTCGGTGGCGACCAGAAGATAGCCCCGCTTCTTGATGTCATCGAGGCTTGCCGCTCGCACCGTTCCGATAGAAGAGAGCGCGAATGACGTGATCGCCGCGAGCAGCACGAGGCGCCACGTAGCGCAAGCGAATGATCGAGCCTTGCACATGGTTTGCTCACCCGTTGTTTGGCCCCGCACGGCTTGCGCCCGCAATCTCCATGCCAACCTCGCGCGCTCCACGCCGGAAGGCGAATTCGTGTTGCATCAAGCCAATTGGCAGTGCCGCACTGCACGGCGCAGCCGCGCGACCGGCCTCAGTGCCTTTTGTTTGGGCAGGAAACGGTGATCTTCCGATCTTCTTCGTATTGGCTTGCGAAGTGCGCGCGCGCATACTCAGGGGTTGTGAGATGGCAATGGAGGTGCAATTGAATCTCAATCCGCTCTTGGAAATGCGCTTTGGCGAGATGCGTTTCGGGGAGAAGGGCTTTGGCGGCGATCTCAGTCCAGAAATCGCGCGGATCTTGGGGCGCCGGACGATCCGGCGCTACACTGCGCAACCTGTCGACCCCCAGCTCATCGATGTTCTTATCGCTGCGGCCCTCTCCGCGTCCGCAAAATCGGATTTCCAGCAGGCCTCCATCATCAAGGTGCACGATCCGGCCAAGCGCCAGGCCATCGGCAGCTTCTTTCCGACGATGCCATGGATCGGCACGTCACCGGGATTCCTAGTCTTCTGCGGAGATCCGCGTCGACTAGAGCAGATCTGCGAGCGCCATCAACATCCGACCCCGCAACGGGACATCGAGGCTTTCCTCAATGCGAGCGTCGATGCTGCGCTGGCTCTGCAGACATTTATCCTTGCTGCCGAGGCGGCAGGTCTTGGCTGCTGTCCCATCAGCGTCATCCGCAATCGGGTGCGCGCCGTTGCAAAAATCTTGCAGCTTCCAAGCGGCGTCTTCCCCGTTTCGGGGCTGTGCTTTGGGTACCCATCCGACCCCGGCCACGTGAGCATGCGCCTGCCGCCCTCCGTTACCGTCCACGCCGATACCTACGACGACAGCTCGGCGGCCGCCGACGTGGCGGCTTACGACGCGCGCCGGGAAAGCCGTTACCCCACGCCGCCTGAGAAGCAGCGCAACCCCGCCAAGTTCGGCCATGCCCAATCCTATGGCTGGTCCGAGGACAAGGCGCGCCAAGCGGCCGAGCCGGAAGGCCAGGAATTTAACGATTATCTGCGCGAGACCTGGTTCCGGTTCTAAGGGCCTCTCCAGAGGCCGCCAATCTTGTGCAGCGATCGGGGACCGCCCAGGAGACCGCCCAGGGGACCGTCTAGGACGACCGTCTGGGGGGACCGTCGCTCAAGCCGGAGCCTGAGGCGACGCGGGCCCCTGGCAGCCCCTCCCGTCAAGCCCGCAAACCCGCTGCGCGGAACGTCCCAAGCCCGCCTCCACGAGCGCTCGAGTTAGCCGCGCCAAGGGAGGCCCAGTTTTCAGTGTTTGTTCTCGCTAACTCTGGGGTTTACCCCAATATGAGTGCGCGCCGGCTCGGACGACCTTCCTGGACGAGGCTAGGGAGGCACCATTGCTGCGTCAGACGTTTTGGCTCCTTCGGTTGGTCGCTCTTTTGACGGCGCTCAGTGTGACCGCCGTTGCCATATCTGTTGCTCTCGTCGCTGCCCGAACGTCGGTTCAGGTCGGAATGGATAGCGACACGAATGTCGTCAAATCCATCGATTGAAAATTGCGCGCGCTAGTTCGCTCTTAACGATAATTGGCGCGACATCACGGGTTCCTGGCCGTCTCGGGGTTTTTCCCGATGGACCGCCCCGGTGGGGGCCGCCACCGTAGTTCCTGGCAGCCCCGCCATGCTCCTGACGACAGCACCTCGTCGTCTGACAAGGGCCCATCGATGTCCTCGACACGTCGCACACATCATAGGGGCGCGCGGTTGAGTGCCGGTGCGCTCATCTTGGCCGTCTGGCTCGGCGCCGCCGGGGTGGCCCAAGCGCAGACCAACACCCTTGAAACAGTGCGCCAGCGAGGATTTCTCAAATGTGGGGTGAATGCCGGTCTCCCGGGCTTCAGCCAGTCGGATGATCTCGGGACCTGGCGAGGGCTTGATGCCGATTACTGCAAGGCAATTGCAGCTGCCGTCTTAGGGGATCCGACCAAGGTCAATTTTGTTCCAACGCCCAGGCTCGATCGATTTTCGGCCTTGCGGTCAGGCGAAATCGACGTGCTCGTGCGCAATACGACCTGGACCAGCGACCGAGATAGTGCGGGCGGCCTGTCGTTCGTCGGCGTGAACTACTACGACGGCCAAGGCTTTCTGGTCAAAGCCTCACGCGGTCTAAAATCGGTCAAGGAGCTTAATGGTGTCGCCATCTGCCTGGGGTCTGGCACCACGAGCGAGGTCAATCTCGCAGGCTTCTTCAAAGCCAACAACATGACCTACACACCTGTGACCTTTGCAAACTACGAGGACACGGTACGGGCCTATCTTGCAGATCGTTGCGTCGCTTATACGGCGGATGCGTCCAGCCTCTATAGCGTTCGCGTGAAGCAGGCTCGGCCAAAGGATCACGTGCTATTGCCGGAGATTATCTCCAAAGAACCGTTGGGACCGTCCGTGCGCCAGGGAGATCCCCAGTGGTTTGCGATCGTCAAGTGGGTGCATTTTGCGTTGCTCAACGCCGAGGAGTTGAGCGTCACGCAGGCCAATGTCGATGCTATGGCCACCTCTCCTGACCCGAACATCCGGCGGCTCCTCGGTATGGACGGCAATTTTGGGAGGGACCTCGGTGTGGCGAACGACTTTGCCACGCAGGTCATCAAGGCCGTGGGCAACTATGGGGAAGTCTTTGAACGCAATCTGGGCTCCGGGTCCCGCCTCAAGATCGACCGCGGGCTCAACAACCTCTGGAGCCATGGCGGCCTGCAGTATGCCCCGCCGGTGCGATAAGGAAGGCGCCCGGAGGCCCCGCATCTCTCGCCAATATCTCTCCGCAGTTACCTAAACTTCGAAACCCGTTCGGCGAGCTCGAGGATCACGCGCGCACTGTCTGCGGCGTCCGTTCCCGTGGGCTCGCCCTTGTACTTGATCCGGGGGTTTGACCAATAGGGAATGCGTGGACAGCCGCCGCAACCCTCATTGTAGCTCATGATGTCCCGCCACTTGGTACCATTCACGTAACCGTGGCCATAGGCGAAGGGCGTGTTGCTTTGATCGATAAACCGATCATGCCGAATTCCCAGGATGTGCCCGATCTCGTGCGCGATCGACATGGTCGTGGTGGCGCACGCGTGATGCACGACGAAGAAGGCCTCATCCGAATCCGGTCGCACCCGGGTTGATAGCCCGCAGCCTTTCGGGTTGTCGATGATCAGACCGACGATGTCGGCATGCTTCTCGTCGCGGAGCTTTCTTATCCCCTTGAACGGGCCAACGCCGTCCACCATCGCGTAGAGATGCGTGAATTGGTCCTCACCCGTCGTATCGTAGTCGATGGCCTCGGTGTGTACGAGCCGCAACCGGATGTTGCCAAGCCCGCTATCTTTGAAGGATTGGTTCGCATCCTCGACAGCCAGCGCCAGCAGATCCGCGGGCTCCCGGATGTAGCGCTTGGCGACGTGCTGCGTATAGAGGATCATGACATCGATTGTGATGTTCTTGGCCTCAAGCGCCTTGCGATCCCTGTCTGAGAACGCAGCCACGCTGGGCTCGATCGGCGCGCTCGGTGGCTCTGTCGCCATGCGGCCGCCGATGGGAGAACCGTCGCGTCGACCAACCGGATCTGGATGGTCAGGCAGTTGTTGGCCTCGGTTTAATTCCTCAAAGGCATGCACGCCGCCCCCCAGGCTCTCGACAGCAAACACGGTGCCCTTGTAGGCGAAATACCCCGTGAGCAACGCCTTGTCCCATACCATCAAGAGAGCACGCTCCCCCGTCTCTTCGACCTCGCCAAACCAGGAGATGCTGCCATCCTCGCGGAGCG
>JAMXLN010000192.1 GCA_024281145.1 Hyphomicrobiaceae bacterium
CCGGCCGTCAGGCACGCAAGGAAGCACATGATGGTGATGACGAGCGTCAACGAGCGGCCGGTGACGGAGCCGGCCGGAACGATCGGAGCGGACGTCTGGTTGGGATCGCCGCGCCGCGAGCGCGTGCGGGGACCCTCGCCCGCATCGAGTTTTGGCGGACCGGTGCGCCGACCGCTGGTCGTGAAGCCGCCCGTGTGCGGCTCGAACGCGTCCTGCTCCGCGTGCGAATGCAGCGGACGCAGCGCCGGCGGTCCTGTGGGCCTATCATACGATCCGGACATGGCCGTCGTGCAACTCCAGCCGCGGCGCTTTGGTCTGCCGCATCAGCTGATGGTCGTGGGTGGCGATGACGACCGAGGTTCCAAGCCGGTTGAGTTCGATGAAAAGACGCAACAGGCGCCGTCCCATCTGCGGGTCGACGTTACCGGTGGGTTCGTCTGCCAGCAGCAGCTCCGGCTTGTTGATGACGGCGCGTGCAATGGCCGCCCGCTGCTTCTCACCGCCTGAGAGCACGTGCGGATAGGAATACATGCGGTCGCCAAGCCCAACCCATTGCAGCAAATCGGTCACATCCTCTTTGTAGTCGGAGACCCGCTTGCCCGTGACACGCAGCGGCATGGCCACATTTTCCCATGTCGTCAAGTGATCGAGCAACCGGAAATCCTGGAACACAATGCCGATGCGGCGGCGCAATTGGGCGCGTTTGGCGGGGGTCACCCGGGTGATGTCCTGGCCAAGAACGTGAAGTTGACCGCGCGTTACCTGCATTGACATGAACAGCAACCGCAAGAGTGACGTCTTGCCCGACCCCGAGGGCCCCGTGAGAAAGTGAAACGAACCGGGCCGCAAATGAAACGTGACGTTGCGCAGCACCTCGTGCCCGGTGCCATACTTCAATGCGATGCTGTTCAGTCTGATCACGCTCTCTCCCCGCCTCCAGATCGAGTGGACGCGCATGTTCGGCGCAAGCTGGGAAAGCCGATCAATTGTCCAGGATTGTGGCGGACTGGTGTTGGCGCCGTGGCCTTACGGGCGCCTGGTACTTCGAGGCTGCGCCAACGGGCTCGGCGAGCGCTGTCCCCCGCCAAATCGATGCCGTCCGGTGACATGTGACCCGGCCCATGTTAGGAGCGCGCTCTCCGTTCGGCATCCATCCTCCGTCCATGGAATATCGCAAGGACATCGATGGTCTGCGCGCAGTTGCCGTGCTCGCCGTGGTGTTTTTTCATGGGCAGATTCCGGGGTTCTCCGGCGGGTTCGTTGGGGTCGACGTCTTCTTTGTCATCTCAGGCTTCCTGATTACGGGCCTCATTGCCCAGGACAGCAAGGCAGGGCGTTTCTCCTTCGTGACGTTCTACTTCAGGCGCGTGCGCCGCATCCTGCCGGCCCTGCTGTGCATCTATTTTGCATCGGCGGCCCTTGCCGCTTTGCTCATGCTGCCAAGCGACATGGCCGAGTTCGGACGCAGCCTCGTCAGCTCCGCAGCGTTCGTTTCGAATCACTTCTTCTTCCATTTGGCCGACTATTTCGGCGGACCGGCGGAGCAAAAGCCACTTTTGCACACCTGGTCGCTCTCGATCGAGGAGCAGTTCTACCTGGTCTGGCCGCCCGTGTTTTTGCTGCTGGCCGGGCGGCGCACGCGGTGGCTGCCCTATTGCGTGGGTATCGCGGGGGCACTTTCGCTCGCCGCTTCGGCAATGGCGGTCCACCAGCACAAGGAGGCGGCCTTCTTTCTGGCGCCGTTCCGGGCCTGGGAGCTTCTGCTTGGCGCGTCGCTGGCACTCCTGCCCCGGCATTGGGCGATTTGTGGACGCGGCGCGCAAATATCCGCAGCTCTCGGCTTATCACTGATCGTTGCCTCCATCGTGCTCCTGGATCAGAGCCAACCCTTCCCGGGGCTGTTGGCCTTACCGGCTTGCCTCGGCGCGGCGATGCTCATCCTGGCGGGGATGCACGCTGCGCCGCTCATGACGCGGGTGCTCTCGCTGCGCCCGGCAGTGGCCGTCGGGCTCATCTCCTACTCGCTCTACCTCTGGCACTGGCCGCTGTTGGCTCTCGCGCGCTATCACGTCGACCGGCCCCTGCGATGGACGGAGCTCGGCGCGATTTTGGGCGCTAGCCTGCTGGCGGCGATCGCGACCTATCGCTACGTGGAACAGCCGGCGCGCCATGCGCGCTTGCCTCAGGCGCTGCGCGTCTTGGCCGCTGGCGCGCTTGCGCTGGGCGCCGTCGCGCTCATCGGCCACCAGATCGACAAGAGTCGCGGCTGGACCTTCAATCTCGACCCAGAAATCCGCCGGCTCGATCGGATTTCCAGAACCAAGAACAATTATCGCAACAGCTGCAGTGGGGCGCAGACCCTATCGCGCACCGACGAAGCCTGCACGTTCGGGCCGCCCCGTACCTCCGGCTCCTATGATGTGGTCATCATCGGCGACTCGCACGCCGATCACTACACGCCCACCATGAGCGTGCTGGCCCAGCAGGCAGGCCTGTCGGGCCGGCAAGTTTCGGCCGGCAGATGTCTGGTGCTGTTGGGCTATTACGAGATTACCGGCACTCCAGCACAACAGGCGGCCTGCCGCTTGCTGCGCGACGGCATGGTCCGGTTCGTCGACAACAATCCGCGATTGCAGCTGGCTGTTTTGGCGCACCATTGGTCGTCGTACGCGGGAAAAACCATCTGGGAGGACGTGGCGCCCATCTATCTCCTCGGCTCCAAGCACGACGAGGCCACGGCGCAGCGCTCCCTGGACGTACTGCGGCAAAGCCTCGAACAAACTATCGACTTTCTGACCGCACGCGGCATCCAGGTGCTGCTCATGGGCGAAGTTCCGCTCTACGACCGCGACCCCATCAAGTGCGTCAGCGCCGCCATCAAGCAGGGGCTGGGTGCTCAGGGCTGCCGCATTTCGGTCAAGGCGGTTCAAGAACGCATCGGCGCCGCCAACAAAATGCTGGCCGAGCTCGCTCAGCGCCGAGACCACGTCTCGTTCTTTTCGCCGCTGGCGACCATGTGCGACGAGGTCTGGTGCAGCCCCGTCCTCGACCAGGTCTATTTGTATCGGGACCGCATGCACCTCAACCGCATCGGAGCCGAGTACCTCGCGCGATCGATGCACCTTCCGCACCCAGCGCCTCGCTCGTGACGGAGCGAGCATGGCCTCCCGATAGGTGCAAGACCTCCCGTGTCAATGCGCCAGGTGTTCGAAGGCGGGCACGTCCGGCCAGAAGATGCGCGCCGTTCGGGCCACGCGGGCCGGATCGCCGGAGGTGAGGAGTGTGGGCGAGCGCGGTCGCTCACCCGGTTCGCCCACAAAGCGCGGGTGCCGGTGCAGGTAGTCCTCGAGGCTGTCGGCCACCACCTCGGGCTGCGACAGAAGACGCGTGAACGGCGGCAAGTGGCGGCGAAACAGCGGCTCAACCAGCGGATAGTGCGTGCAGCCCAAAATGGCGCGGTGCGGGGGCGCCCCCCCGGTTTGGGCCAATAGCGCCGCCGCGGCCGCCCCTACTAGGCCATCGAGTTCGTCCTGCGGTGCAGCCCCCTCGATGGCGCCCACCAGTTCGGGACAGGCCTGCTGCACCACTGTCACCTTTGGGCAGCGCTTGCGAATCTCCTCCGGGTAGGCGTGCGAGGCGATCGTTCGTGTCGTGCCGAACACGGCAATCGTGTCGGTGTTGTACTTTTGTGGGTATTGGGGTGAAGTCACCGCCCACGGCGTCTGCGTGGCCGCCTCCACCGTGGGGGCCACGATGCCCAGGATGTTGCGTCCGACCCAGCCGCTGACGGGCAGCCAATCCTTCTGCAGCGTGCGGGCCGCGACACAGGTTGCCGTGTTGCACCCGAGGAGGACGAGCCCGCAGCCGCTGCGGAAGAGCGCGCAAACCGCATCACGCGTCAAGGCCACGATCTCGTCAGAGGACCGGTTGCCATAGGGCACGTTGCGGTGATCGCCGAGGTAGACGAAGGCGATGTGCGGAAAGCGTCGCGCCAAGACGCGGAACACGGTGAGCCCGCCATGGCCCGAATCGAAGACGCCGATCATATCGCCAAGTTCCCATGGTGAGCGTGCCGGTGCAATTCAACTGTCCCGCCACGCAACTCTCGTTCTGTGCCTTTCTTTCCTAGGGCGTCGCTTCCCGCGTGGCTGCGGCGCGCGGGTCTGACGAGGAAGATTTCACGCCTCGGAGCACAGGCGCGGCGAAAGGCTCAAGGGAGCGCGCGTCCGTCACGCGCGGGCAGAGGCGAGCACCATCGGGAAGCCCGCCCCGAGCCGCCGGGTGAAGAAGCGCTTGCCCTGAGGCGGCACGACGCAACAGGATCGGGGCCGCGGCGCTCTGGGGTGCGGCCCTCGCTGCAAAGCCCCTGCGTGGTCACTCCGCTGCTTTGGGCGTGGTGCCACCCCCGAGCAAGGCTGCTCCCTGCTCCATGGCCCGGAGTGCGTCGAGGTTCGGGACGGCGATGGTATTGTAGCCGCAGTCCACGAAGTGGACCTCGCCCGTCACGGCGCCGGAGAGGTCCGACAGCAGATAGAGCCCGGCTCCGCCCACCTCGTCGAGCGTCGGTGTGCGGTGCAGAGGCGCGTGGTCGCGCTGGTAGTTGAAGAGCATGCGCCCGTCGGAGATGCCGGCGCCTGCCAGCGTGCGCATGGGCCCGGCGGACAGTGCGTTGACCCGGACTCCTTGCCCGCCAAGGTCGGCCGCCAGATAGCGCACCGAGGCTTCCAATGCCGCCTTAGCCACGCCCATCACATTGTAGCAAGGCACCCAACGCGTGGCGCCGCTGAACGTGAGGGTCAGCAGCGAGCCGCCGCGCGGCATCAACTGCGCAGCACGGTTGGCGATCTCGGTAAAGGAGAAGCACGAGATCACCATGGTGTTGATGAAGTTCTCGCGCGTCGTGTCGGCGTAGCGCCCCGCGAGCTCCCGGCGGTCCGAGAAGGCCAACGCGTGCACCACGAAGTCAAGGCTGCCCCACTTGCTTTTGATCTCGGCGAAGGTGTTGTCGATCGTGGCTAGGTTGGTCACGTCGCAATCGACGATGATCTCGGCCCCCGCCTGCTTGGCGAGCGGGATGGCGCGGCGGCCGAAGGCATCGCCCTGATAGGTGAAGGCAAGCTTGGCGCCCTGGCCTGCCAGCACGCGCGCGATGCCCCAGGCAATCGAACGCTCGTTGGCAACCCCCATTACGAGGCCGCGCTTGCCTGCCATCAGCGGCCCGGGCCGCGCAATGTCTGTGCTGGTCATGACCTTCTTCCATTCATGGTGTGCGCGAGCCGCCTGGGCCCAACCCTTCACGATCCTCCGTCTCACAGCCTTTGCCAGCTCCGAAGCTCCGAATGGCGCACGGCACCGCAGGCCGAGGCGCCCCTCGGGCCCTCAGGTGTCGCATCGCTTCAACACCAGAGTCGCATTGGTGCCGCCGAAGCCGAAGCTGTTCGACATTACACAGTTAAGGTTGGGGTTGTCCTCTCGTTTCCGCACGATGGGCACGTCTGCGAACTCGGGATCGAGCTCGTCGATATTGGCGCTCTCGCAAATAAAACCGCTATTCATCATGAGCAGCGAGAAGATCGCCTCCTGCACGCCGACCGCGCCCAAGGAATGGCCGGTAAGGGACTTGGTCGATGAGATCGGGGGGATGTCCTTGCCGAACACCTGGCGGATGGCCTCGATCTCGCGCTGATCGCCGACCGGTGTGCCCGTACCATGTGGGTTGATGTAGTCGACCCGCCCGACACCCTTGCCGTCGAAGCCCTGCATGGCCGAGCGCATGCAACGCACCGCCCCCTCACCCGATAGCGCCACCATGTCGAAGCCATCGGAGGTGGCGCCGTAGCCCGCCACTTCCCCATAAATGCGAGCGCCGCGGCTCTTGGCGCGCTGCAGCTCCTCCAGCACCACCACGCCGGCTCCGCCGGCGATCACGAAGCCGTCGCGGTTCTTGTCATAGGCTCGGCTGGCTTTGCTAGGGGCGCTATTAAATCCGGTAGACATGGCCCCCATGGCATCGAACAGCACCGATAGCGTCCAGTCGAGCTCCTCGCAGCCGCCCGCAAACATCAGGTCCTGCTTGCCCCATTGAATCTGCTCGGCAGCATTGCCGATGCAGTGTGCTGAGGTGGCACAGGCCGACGATATCGAATAGTTGACACCGCGGATCTGGAAGGCCGTGGCCAGTGCCGCGGAGGGCCCCGAGCACATGCCTTTCGGCACCTCGAAAGGCCCGACCTTTTTGGGGTCCTTCTCACGCGCAGTGTCGGCAGCGCGCACAATGGCGCGCGTGGAAGGTCCGCCCGAGCCCATGATGATGCCGGTACGCTCGTTTACGATGTCGCCCTCGTCGAGACCAGCATCGCGGATCGCCTGGTTCATGGCGATGTAATTCCAACCCACGCCCGCCTCCATGAAGCGACGCGCTTTGCGTGGAACCATGCCTTCCCATTCGATGTGCGGCTCGCCGTGGACTTGGCAGCGGAAACCAAGTTCGGCGTACTTGGCGGCGCGGACGATGCCGGATTTGCCTTCCCTGAGGGAGGCAACCACCTCTTGGGTACTGTTACCGATGGAGGAGACGACCCCCATCCCCGTCACGACCACGCGGCGCATTGATTGGCCCTTTTCCTTGCCTCCCCGCCTCTCCCCTTCAGCCGGGCAGCGAGCGCGGTTTCGGCCCTTCGGCATGTGCGGCGCAGCCTCAAGCGGCCGCGGGTTGCTCTCCCCCCTCGAACAGACCGACCCTGAGGTCAGTGGCGGCGTAAATCACCTGTCCATCGGCCTTCATGACGCCGTCGGCGATCGCCAGTTTCAGCTTGCGCAGGATGACCCGCTTCAGGTCGACGACGTATTGCACGGTCTTGGTGCTGGGCATCACCATGCCGGTGAACTTCACCTCACCCACGCCCAAGGCGCGACCTTTGCCGGGCGCACCGAGCCAGCCAAGAAAGAAACCGGTCAACTGCCAGAGCGCATCCAATCCCAAGCAGCCCGGCATGACAGGGTCACCTTTGAAGTGACAGGCCCACAGCCAATCGAGCATCGGATTGCCGCTGACCTTGAGCTCGGCAACAATCTGGCCCTTGCCATGTGCCCCGCCCGCGTCCGAGATGCTGGCAATGCGATCGAACATGAGCATGGGCAGCAGCGGCAGCTGGGCGTTGCCGCGTCCGAAAAGCTCGCCGCGGCCGCAGGTCAGCAGATCCTCGTACTCATAGCTCGTTGGACGCTCGGCCATGGCCATGGTCGTCCCACCCTCCGCGGGCAAGTCTGGCATATGACGGACTGTTGCGGCTTTCGGCGCCATTGTGGCTTCCTATCACACTCGGGGGTTGCTCAAAAGCCCGCGTTCCTTGCTGTGCGCGCGGTCGGGGCCTCAATATGCGTCTCAATAGCGGTCTCAAAACTGGGGCCTCTGCACTGGAACGCACGGGCTCTTTCGGTGGGCCTCGCCGCGTGAGCGCGAGCCAGAGGACCCGAGCGCCAGCACCGCCCGGCCGCCGTTGCGGGGCGTGCTGGTCCAGCATATACTGATATATGAGGACGGCATGAAGGCTGTGCGGCGCTTTGGCAGGTGACTTCGCCCGGAGCGTCGCAGCCGGTGACAGGCCTGGTGACGGGAATGCGTAGTTTGGCAGGGCGACCCGGAACGAGGGGGGTCGAGATTGGGGCGCTGCTGCGGCGGGCAAACCTGCGGCCGACCCGTCAACGCGTGGCGTTGGCGACTTTGCTGTTTGGCAACGGTGACCGTCACGTGACAGCCGAAATCCTTCACGAGGAGGCGGTGGCGGCGGGCGAAAAAGTTTCCTTGGCCACCGTTTACAACACCTTGCACCAGTTCCAGCGCGCGGGGCTGTTGCGCGAGATCGCCATCGGTGGACAACGCGCCTACTTCGACACCAACATCTCCAATCACAACCACTTCTTCGTGGAGGCCGAGGGGCAGCTCATCGATATCCCCGGCAGCTCGATTCGCGTCGATGGCCTGCCGGAGCCGCCGGAGCACCTCGAGATTTCCTATATCGACGTGGTCGTGCGCCTCGTCAGCAAATGATCTAGCGTCATCAAGCCGCCACACGGCTTTGAGGGAGCGCGCCTTCCTCACCGACCAGCAACAGCGCCGAGGGCAGAACGGGGGTTTCACCCGCAGCTCGCATCGGGCGGTGTTCCGATCGCGTCCTCTTGCAGGTAGTGTCGCAGCGAAGGCCCGTTTGCGAGCGAGTCGCCGTGCGCGCGTTTGCGTTCGCCGTGCGCGCAATTGAGCCCGCGTTACGCGCAATTGAGCCCGCGTTACGCGCATTTGAGCCCGCGTTACGCGCATTTGAGAAAGAGTAGTCCGCACCCGGCCACTTTCCGCTTTGGTGGCCAGCATCTTCAAGCCAGCATCTTCAAGAATACGTTGAGGACCGCGCGGTTCCAACCTCCTCGCCTTGATGATTTTTCCCGCGCTGCTGCGCCGAACAGTCTGCGCGAGCAAGATGTCGAGCAGGAGCCGCACCACCGTTTGCGAAACGCGTCGGCGAAGCAGACGTCACCACCACCGCCAAATACGACCGTGCCGGCAACCAACTGGCAAGCGCTTGGCACGCACGTTCGCTGCGAGGCCAGCCTGTTCCACGTGGAACAGCAACATTTCCTTCAATGCGCAAGAGTGTGATCGCGAGTGCGGCCCCGTGCGGCCGGTTCGCCGAAACCTCTAGGATGGGGAAGGTCCCATGCGCTTCATCGATGTCGTGCTCGCCGCCGTCCTGCTCGGCCTCACCATCAGCTTCTTCACTATGCGATCGGAGGCGGGAGCCGGTCACGGCATCGTCGTCAGTGAGCGCATGACCTGGATCTGGACCCCCGCCGTGCCGCGCCGCAGCGCCGTCCAGTGATGTCCTCTCCACCCTAGCGGCTAGGCGCTCAGGCTGGAGTTTCCTTCAGCAAGCGCCTGACATCCCAGGCGGCGAATGAGGCGTGCAGCATTACGTCTCGATCATGAACCGAACCGCAATCGCCACGGCGCCACGCCCTTATTTAGCGCCACGCCCTTATTTCAAGACCTGCGCTGCCTTTGGGGCCGCCGAGTGCACCGCACTTGGTACAGTGCCGGCTGCGCATGAGGCTCTGCCGGGCGAATTTGGCCAACGCCATTGACCCCCTGAGAGGAGTGCGGTTCGCCTCGGCGCCCCCGTGCCGGCGCTGGGTCAACACAATTGCAACGCTTTGGCGTGCCACCAGCGAGCCAGCAACTGCGGCCCGCAAGAGCCGCGGGCATCGGAAGGACTGAGATCCATCGCCTTCAGACACATGCTGGTGGCGACCGGCCTGGTACTGGCGGGGGTGCTGGCTGGCCCAGGGCCGGCCGAGGGCACCACCTCGGGCCCAGAGCGCGAGATCGTCGATAGCATCATCGTCCACACCATCGGCGGGCCGAGCTGCGGTGGCGGCAAGCTCGTTTTTTCCGGTGCGCCGGGGGACGCGCAGCGTTGGAAGAACTTCTTCGACCGCCACCCGTTTCTTGGCATTCATTATGTTGTGGATCGAGATGGCGTCGTGCTCGCCAGCACGCCTGAAGATCGGGTCGCCAACCACGCGCTCAACAACAATGCCACCTCGATCGGCATCGAGCTCGTGCACGAAGGTGACGGGATCGAACCCTTCGGGCAGCCGCAGATCGATGCCCTCATCGGGCTCCTCAAGTCGATCCGCGCCCGCTATGCGGTGCCCATCGAGAACATCAAGGGCCACAGCGACGTCGACGTGCGTACATTTGCGTGCGGTGGTCGCCTCTACCCCACCAAAATGGATCCGGGCGCCAATTTTCCATGGGCACGGGTGCGGGCGGCACTCCGCAATGAACGCGCCCGCAGCGCAAAACCCGCACGCCCGCCGCAGCACCACGCATGGTGACGCCCTCTCCCTCCAAGCGCCGACGCGCTGACGGAGCACTGGCGGCATGTGGCCAAGTTGGGGCCGATATTCTATCTTAGATCGCAGATTTCGGACCTCTACACGCTATAGGCGAAGTCACTTTGTGAGGGAGCGGTCTTGGTTTGGCCACAAGCCTCGCGCGAGTTACGGCGATGCGGGGTGCAGAGGCGGCAAAGTGCTCAGATAACTGAGGTTTCTTGGGTGCCGCGGGCTCCCGTGGGAGGTTTGCGTGAGAGCGAACCTGGGCATTGGAGCGGGTTTGAGTTCGACGCGTTCCGGCGATGGCTTGGGCGCTAAAGTCGGGCAGACCTTGCTTGCAGTTGCAGCGCTTGCGGCCGGGAATGGCCTCTCATAAGGAGAGCGAGCGGACGCTGCCCGATGCCGCTAGCTAGTCCCGGGCCCCAGATGAAACACGCGATGGAAAGCTCAATGCGATGAGGTCGAACCGCGGGAGCAATTGGCGCCTGGTCATCCTTGCCACCGGGATGGCCTTGGCGGTTATGGCGCCGGGAGCGTCTGCGCAGGGGCCCGAGCGTCCCTGGTGGGAAGCCATTCCCGGGTTCGGGCAACCTGACAGCCAGCCGCGGCGCGCCTCTGATGAAGACCCCCGCCGGCGATCGGAGGTGGTCGACGACCTGCGCCCCGACGCGACCCCCTGGCGCAGCGATGTCATGATCCAGGCGTTGGAGGGTGCCGTCGAGCGCTACGAGGCGATCGTGTCTCGTGGCGGTTGGCCGACGGTGCCAGGCACGCGCATGATCCGCCCGGAGGACGATGACGAGCGCGTTCCGCTGCTGCGTCAGCGGTTGATGGTCAGCGGCGAACTGCGCCGCAGCTCCGGTGGATTTGGCTATGGCGAAGACTGGGAAGCTGCCGTGCGCCGCTTCCAGTCCAACAATGGCCTGCGCGTGACCGGCCGGGTCGACAAGCCGACGCTGCTCGCGCTCAATGTCCCCGCGCAAGCCCGTTTGGAGCAGCTGCGCCTCAACCTGCATCGGTTGCGCGAGCTCACCGCACAGCGTGTCGAGGATCGATACGTTCTCGTCAACGTGCCGGCATTCCAGCTCGAGGCGGTGGAGCACTTCCAGGTGGCGCTGCGCCATCGCGTGATCGCCGGCAAACCGGAGCGCCAAACCCCAACCGTACGCGCCACCATCAAGGCCATCAACTTCTATCCCTATTGGCGCGTGCCCGAGAGCGTCGCCCACCTCGATCTGATTCCCCGTCTCATCAAGGAGCCGGACTATCTCGCCAAGGAACAGATCCGCGTCTTCACGGGCTCCTACAACGGGCCTGAGATTGACCCTGCGAACATCGATTGGCGCATCGCGGACGCGAACAAGCTCAGGTTCCGCCAGGACCCTGGCCCGCAAAACGCATTGGGGCTATTGCGTCTCGACATGCCCAACGAGCACGGCGTCTACATGCACGACACGCCGATGAAGGCGCTCTTCAATCAACGTGGACGCGCCTTCAGCGCCGGATGCGTGCGGGTACAAGACGTGTTCTCGCTGGCCGAATGGGTGGCGCGCTACGAGCCTGGTTGGGAGCAGCCGGGCCGGGTGCGTGAGATTCTTGAAACCGGCCGGGCGTTCGACCTCAACCTCACGCGGCCCGTGCCCGTCTATTTCACTTACATCACCGCCTGGGCAGAGCCCTCGGGCGCCATCCAGTTCCGGCCAGATCTCTACGGTCGCGACGGCCTGCGCGATCTGGTGGCAAGCCATGAGCGCGACCCCGCCGACGGGCCGGCGCCGCCCTGGACGCTCGCACCCTGACGCGCCCTCCCGCGAGCCCACCCATGGCAGCCTTGATGAGCTTCGGATTGGACGTTGGCGTGTACGGGCCGCTCGCCGATGCCGAGACGATCCTGAGCCTCGCCCGCCACGCCGAGGAGATCGGATTGGATTCCATTTGGCTCGCCGACCACGTCGCCTTCCCCGTCTCGTTCAAGGCCGTCTATCCCTACAGCGCCAAGGGTGAATTCCCGACGCACTTGTCCGATCCTCTGATGGAGCCCATTGCCACCATGGGCGTGCTGGTCGGGGCAACGCAGCGCGTGCGCATCGGCACGGCCGCGCTCATCATGCCCTATCGCAACCCGGTGCTGCTGGCACGCATGCTGGTGACGCTCGATCGGTTCTCCGGTGGGCGCATCATCGTGGGGGCGGGTGTGGGTTGGCTCGAGGAGGAGTTTGCCGTTCTCGGCGCCCACGACTTCAAGAAGCGCGGTCGGGTCACCGACGAATACCTCGAGATCTTCAAGATCATTTGCGCCGGCGGCGAAGTTTCCTATCGCGGCGACACCTACGCCTTCGATCCCATCTTTGCCTCACCCGGCTCCCTACAGCGGCCCCATCCCCCGATCCTGATTGGCGGGTTGTCCACGGCTGCGCTGCGGCGCGTGGTGCGGCACGGCAACGGCTGGCTGGCCGTGGCAGCACCTCCAGACAAGTTGCGTGAGCGGCTCCTCGTACTTGCGCGGCTTGCCGCTGAAGCCGGCCGGCGGATGGAGGATTTCACGCTCGCCTACAAGGTTTTTCTCAGCATCGGCGAGCCCAGACGAGGTGCCTTCGAGGGGCGTGAGCCGGGCACGGGCTCGGTTGCCGAAATCACCGATGACCTCAAAGAGCTGCGCGACTTGGGTTTCGGCAAGATCATCGTGCGCTATCGCGGGTCCAGCGCAACAGAGCAGAAGCGCCAGATCGATCGCTTCATGAGCGAAATCGCGCCTCGGGTTTAGCTGCACGCAAGGGACGATCCGGCCGGGCACCCCTGTGCGTGCGTCAAGCCCTCGCCGCTAGGGGCGGATCGCCGTCTATGGGGATCTGCAGTTTGACGGCCGGCCCACGGCTCAGCAGGATATGCCTGAGCGACCGCCGGGGAGGAGCCCGCATGGCCAAGACGCAATTTGGGATCTTCAGCCTGAGCCAGATGCCAGATCTCTCCCGCGTGGTGGAGAGCTTTGATGAGGATCTTGGCTTCTTCGAGCTGGCCGAGGAACTCGGTTACGACAAGGTGTGGATCGCCGAGCATCTCTTCTCAACCTACGGCCTGGTCACCTCCACGCAGGTCTACGCCGCGGCCATTGCTCAGCGGACGAAGCGGCTCCGCATCGGCATGGCCGTGTGCGCCGTCCCGTTCAATCACCCGCTGCGCACGGCCTCGGACTTTGCCCTGGTCGACGTCCTCTCGCACGGCCGCCTCGACTTTGGCGTGGGGCGGGCGTACCAGCCGCACGAGTTCATTGGCCTCGGCGTCCCCATGGATAAGAGCCGGGAGATGCTGGCCGAGGGGCTCGACATCATCTTGCAGGCGTGGACGTGCGAGAAGATTTCCTACCGCGGCGAGTTCTGGACCATTCCCGAACCCGTCGAGGTGCTGCCCAAGCCCGTGCAGAAGCCGCATCCGCCGATCTACCAGGCGACCATCAGCCCTGAAAGCTTTGAGCAGGCCGCGCGCACCGGGGTCCACCTGCAGATGGCCTCGCCCTTCACCTACCGCACCTACCGCGAGCGCTGGATGGACGAGCTTGAGAAGAACTGCCGCCACTTTGACGTGGTCTGTCGCGAGCTTGGTCGTGATCCCGCCCGGACGCAACGCATGCTGCTGTTGCCGTTCTTCGTGCATGAGGACGCGCGCCGCGCGCGTGAGATCTACAAGTCGCACGTGGAGTGGTTCTACGCCAAGGTGACCGCCAACCAGCTCGCCGGTGCGCCACAGGTCGGAGAGGTGAAGGGCTACGAACTGACCATGCGCGAGGGCAAGAAGACCCGCGAGCTCGGTTATCTATCCTTCGACAAGCTGCACGAGTACGGTGCGTGCATCGCCGACGATCCAGCCACCTGCGTTGCCAAGCTTAAAGAGATGAAGCGCCGCTTCGGCATCACCGAGTTCGTGCTCTGGTTCAATATCGGCGGCATTGCCAAGGCCCACGCCGAGGCGGCCATGCGCCTGGCGGCAGAGAAGGTGCTACCCTTCGTTTGAAGGGTTCAACTGCCCCCTCCATGGGGCTGAGAACCACGGGCCGCCATTTTGCCAAAGCCCGGCCGATCGCGGGCCTTGAAACGCAACGAGAATCGCAACGGTTTGGTGCTGCGGGCCCCCATGCATTGACGCAAGCGGCCGAGAGCACCAAAAATTGAGAAGGTGTGGACGCGTTCCCTTGACCCTGGAGGTGCACCCATGACTGAGCAGATCTCGAAGGCTGACATCAACACCACGATCGCCGAGGCGCGTCGGCAGATCGCCGACAACTGGAGCTGGTTCCTAGCGCTCGGCATCCTGCTCCTCATTGCCGGCGTGGCCGCAATCGCCTTTCCGCTGCTCTCCACGATCGCAACCAAGATCGCACTGGACTGGATCTTCCTCATCGCTGGCGCGCTCATCGTGGTGCACGCGTTCTCGATCCGACAATGGCAAGGTTTCCTCGTGAGCCTGCTGATCGGCGTGCTCTATTTGGTCGCTGGCGCCTGGCTTGCCTTTACGCCGTTTGCCGGTGTTGTCGCGCTTACCATTTTGCTGGCGGCGCTGTTCCTGGCCGAGGGCGTGCTGGAGGTGATCATGGCGGTGCGCGTGCGCCCGCACGAAGGCTGGGGTTGGCTGCTGCTCAGCGGCCTTATCGCGATCGCCGTCGGCGTGTTGATCGCCGCCGAGCTGCCCTCCTCGGCCGCCTGGGCCATCGGCCTGCTCACGGGCATTAACTTGCTCTCGAGCGGCGTGAGCTTCGTGGCACTGGCCCTGGCCGGACGTCGCGCCGGACGGGGCTCGCCGGTCCCTGCCTAGGGGCCTGAAAGTGCCAGGCCTACTTGCGCCGCGGCCCCGTGTATTGCTCGATCGGGGGAGTGCCGTGGGTGTGGAAGCTCTCGATGGTCTTGAGCCCCCAGGCCTGGCCCTTTTTGCGTTCGTTCTCTGTCCACACGATGGGTTGCCAGTCGGGTGCCAGCACCAGGCGCGCGCCGGCGTTGGCCACCTCGACGCGGTTCCCGCCGGGCTCGTAGACGTAGAGGAAGAACGTCTGCTGGATGGCGTGCTTGTGGGGCCCCGTCTCGATGGGCACGCCCGCCTCTAGAAAGATGTCGGCGGCCCGCAGGATCTCTTCGCGCGAATCGAGCGCGTAGGTGACGTGATGGAAGCGGCCCATGGCGCCATAGTGGTCGAGGGTGAAGGCGAGGTCATAGCTCTTGTTGTTGGTGGTGACCCATCCGCCGGCCTCGCGGCCGTCGTCGAGCACGATCTTTTCCGTGGTGCGCAGACCCACCACGTCCTCCAGAAATCGACGCAGCTCAGCGGGCTCGCAGGTGAGCAGGTTCATATGGTCGAGCCGGCGGACATTGACGCCCCGCGCGGGAAAGCGCTGTGCCTGGTTCTTGAGGGCAGGCGTCAGCTCCGGCGGCGGCTTGTACCATTCGGTTTCGTAATAGATCTCCATGTTGTGCCCGTCTGGGGTGGTGAAGGCGTAGGCGGCCCCGTGGCCCAGATCGCCCTCCGTCCAGCCCTTGCCGCGACCGGAGCGTGCGATGATGCCGACGCGGTGCTCGAGTGCCTCGGGGCTGGTCGCGCGGTAGGCGAAGTGGCCCATTCCGGCAACCCTCGCCTCGGTCAGCTTTAGCGTGTGGCGCTCGTAGTCGTCCCACCCGCGCAGATAGACCGATTGGCCCCGTCGGCCGCTCTCGGTCATGCCCATGACGTCGATGAAAAAGCGCAAGGACGCCTCAGGCTTGGGTGTCAGAAGCTCCACGTGGGCAAGGTGCGCAAGATCAAAGGAGCGGATGGTGGATTGCACGGCGGAAGCACCCTCGGGTCGAGCTGGCTCGACACCATAGCGCGCGCCGCGCCGCCGAACAGCAGGGCAAACCGCCACTTCAGCATGGGCTCGAACTGGGATACCAATGGTCGCGCGGGCTGGACGGCCCCGCCAATTCCTAGAGATTGCGCCCTTGGAGGAGGCCCATGTCGCAGATAGCCCGGCTCGCAAGTGCCTTGACGGGGCTGACCGCCCTGGCCGGCGTCTTGGTCGGAGCCGCCGCCGAGGAGTATCCCTCGCGCACGGTCAAGATCATCGTGCCGTTTGGCGCCGGCGGCCCAGCCGACCTCTATGCCCGCTTTCTCGGCCAACAGCTGCAGGACACCCTGAAAGAGGCCTTCGTGATCGAGGACAGGCCGGGTGCCGGCTCGGTGATCGGCACCGGCGAGGCCGCGAAGGCGGCTCCCGACGGCTATACGCTCTTGATGATGTCGAATACCCACACCACCAACGAGACCCTGCTTCCCAACAAGCCCTTCCAATTGATGCGCGACTTCGTGCCTGTGGCGCCCGTCAACACCTCCGATCTCATCATGGTGGTGCATCCCTCGGTCCCGGCCAAGGACCTCAAGGAGTTCATCGCTCTGTTGAAGTCCAAGCCGGGCGACCTCAACTATGCCTCCTCCGGCCCCGGCACCCCCTACCACATGGCGAGCGAGCTCTTCAAAGCCATGAGCGGCACCAACATTGTACACGTCGCTCATCGCGGCAGCGGCGATGCTCGCACCGCCGTGATGGGCGGCCACGTACAGATGATGATCGATGCCATCACCACCACCGCACCCGTCGTGCAGTCGGGCGAGCTGCGCGCGCTGGGCACGACGGGGCTCAAGCGCTCGACCGTCTTGCCCGACGTGCCAACGATCGCCGAGGCCGGCCTGCCGGGTTACGAGGCCACGATCTGGCTCGGGCTCATGGCGCCGGCGGGTACGCCCGCAGCCGTTGTCGACAAGCTCAACAGCGAGATCAACAAGGTACTGAAGCGGCCGGAGACGCGCCAGGCGTGGGCCAAGCAGGGCGCCGAGCCGCTCGTCATGACGCCCGCCGAGTTCGATCGCTACCTGCGCGGGGACATCGAAAAGTGGGCCAAGGTGATCCACATGGCCGGCATCAAGGTGCAGTGATGAGCTCAGACACAAGCATCAAGCTCAACGTCAACGGTTCGGAACGCACCGTCGAGGCGGATCCGGCGAGCTCACTGCTCGGCGTATTGCGCAACCAATTGGGATTGACGGGCACCCGCTACGGCTGTGGTGCCAACCAGTGCGGGGCGTGCCATGTGCTGATCGAGGGCCAGGCTGTGGCGGCATGCGATACGCCGCTGTGGGCCGCTGCCGGCAAGAACATCGTCACCGTCGAGGGGCTCGGCACGCCGGAACGGCCGCATCCCCTGCAGCGCGCCTTCATCGCTGAGCAGGCGTGCCAGTGCGGCTATTGTCTGTCGGGGGTTCTGATTTCCGCGGCCGCACTTCTCAAGCGCAACCCAAACCCAAGTGAGGTGGAGGTACGGGCCGCGCTCGATCGCAATCTGTGTCGCTGCGGCGCCCACAACCGCATCGTGCGCGCCGTGCAGCGTGCGGCCAAGGAGGCGCTATGACCGGGGAACTGCCCGCCAACCTCAAGGCCAATCCGCGTCTTTCGCGGTGGCTGCGCTTCGATGCGACAGGCTTCATCGAACTGAGCCCCGGCAAGGTCGAGATTGGCCAAGGCATCCTCACGGCCCTGGCGCAGATCGCGGCCGACGAGCTCGACGTCGATCTAACGCGCATCCGCATGATCCCGGTGACGACGGCGGCGAGCCCAAACGAAGGCACGACCTCCGGCAGCCTGTCGATCGAACAGTCGGGGTCGGCCGTTCGACACGCATCTGCGCAGGCGCGCTCGATCTATGTGGCCGCCGCCGCCCGGCGCTTGGGCGTCGCCACGCAGACGCTGACGGTCGAGGACGGCACCATCGTCGGTCCCGGTAACCTGCGCACCAGCTATTGGGAGCTCGCCGACGACGCGCTGTTGCAGCGCGATGCCGTTGCCGGTGCCGTGCCAAAGATGCCCAGCGCGCGACGCGTTGCCGGCACACCCGCCGCGCGGCTTGACATCCCCGACAAGGTGTTCGGTCGGCCGCGTTTCGTGCACGATCTCATGCTGCCAGGCCTGCTCCATGGCCGTGTGCTCAAGCCCGCGGCTCCAGGCGCCAAGCTCACGGCGCTCGAGGAGGCGTCGGTGCGCGCCCGGCCGGGGATCGTCGCCGTGGTGCGCCACGGCAGCTTCGCGGGCCTCGTCGCCCTCACCGAAGCCGCCGCGCAAGCGGGAGTGGATGCCTTGCGCAAGGCCGCCACATGGAGCGGCGAGCCGATGCTGCCCGACGAGACCAATCTCGCCCAATGGCTCAAGGGTGAGCCCGTTGAAACCACCATCGTTGCCGACAAGCGAGCGCCAACGCCGGTACCCGGCCTGCGCACGGTGCGTCGCCAATACAGCCGACCGTTCATCGCCCACGCCGCCATGGCGCCCTCGTGCGCCATCGCGCAATGGAGCGGCTCGGACAGGGTCCACATCTGGTCCCATTGCCAGGGCGCGTACGGCCTGCGTGCCGACACCGCGCTCGCGTTGGGCATTCCACCCGAGAACATCGTCGTTGAGCACGTGGAGGGCGCGGGCTGCTATGGGCACAACGGTGCCGACGATGTGGCCTTCGACGCCGTTTTGCTGGCGCGAGCCACCGAGGTCGCGGGCCGTCCCGTGCGCGTGCAATGGTCGCGCGAGGACGAACTCGCCTGGGCGCCGATGGGGGCCGCCATGGCGATCGAACTGGAGGCCGAGCTCGACGCGGGCGGCGACATCCTCGATTGGCGGAGCCAAGTGTGGAGCAACGGCCATGTGTCCCGGCCAGGACGCATGCCGATCCCCACGGTGCTTTCGGCTTCCCTGCTTGCCAAGCCGTTCGAGCGCCTCATCGCCTTCAACCCGCCAATGACGATGGGCGGCGGAGCCGAGCGCAATTCCGTGCCGCTTTATGATTTCGGCTCCATGCGTGTGACGTGCCACCGGCTGCTTACCATGCCGATCCGTACCTCGGCGCTGCGCACCCTTGGGGCGTTCGCGAACATCTTCGCCATCGAGTCCTTCATGGATGAGCTGGCGGCGGAGCGTGGCGAGAACCCGCTCGCGTTCCGGCTGCGCTACCTCAAAGACGAACGCGCCCGTGGGGTGCTGGAGGCGGCCGCCAAACGCGCCGGCTGGAACGCATGGCGCAAGCGCGAGGGTGCCGGTCACGGCATAGCCTTCGGTCGCTACAAAAACTTCGGCGCCTACTGCGCGGTGGTGGCAGAGGTGGAGGGCGATGCCGACATCCGCGTGTGTCGGCTGGTGGTGGCGGTGGACGTGGGGGAGGTCGTCAATCCGGACGGTGTCGCCAACCAAATGGAGGGCGGCGCCATCCAGGCAACGAGTTGGACCCTCAAGGAGGCCGTGCGCTTCGACCGGCAGCGCGTCACCAGCGATACCTGGGAGACCTATCCCATCCTGCGCTTCTCCGAGGTGCCCGCCGTGGAGGTCGAGATTCTCAATCGGCCCGAGGAGAGATCATTGGGCGCCGGCGAAGCTGCCCACCCGCCGACGGCCGCGGCCATTGGCAACGCCATATTCGATGCGCTCGGCGTGCGCGTGCGCGACCTGCCCATCACCCGCGAGCGCATCATCGCCGCCATGGGCTGAGGGGTGCACCGGTGCAGCTCGTCCTTTTCAGCGGTGGCGCAGCGGAGGGACTGGTGAACGGGCTGCGTCACGAATTCCAAATTTCCACGGGTTGCGAGATCGCCGGCACCTTCGGCGCAGTGGGGGCCATGCGCCAAAAGCTTCTCGCCGGCGCGCCTGCCGATCTTGTCGTGCTCACGGCGCCGCTGATTGCCGAGCTGGCGCGCTCAGGTCACGTGCGGTCGGGCTCCGCCGTCGATATCGGGCTCGTGTATACGGGGCTGGCCGTGCGCGTCGGCGATCCAACGCCGCGCGTGGGTGATGCGCGGGCATTGCGCGCGGCACTGCTGGCGGCCGAGGTCATCCACTTGCCGGACCCAAAGCTTGCGACGGCCGGCATCCACTTCGCCAAAGTGCTCGACGGACTGGGCCTCGCTGACGAGGTGAGAACCCGGCTGCGACCCGCGCCCAACGGGGCCGCGGCGATGCGGGCGTTGGCCGCAGCCTCGGAACCGCGTGCCATCGGCTGCACGCAGGTGACCGAAATTCTCAACACGCCCGGCCTGGCGTTCGCTGGACCGCTGCCCGAGCCGTTCGAGCTCGTGAGCCTCTATACCGCGGCCGTCTGCACGCGTGCACAGCTGCCAGATGAGGCCGCGCGTCTCGCCACGCTCCTTGGCAGCGATGCCGCGCGCCCAATGCGCGACAAGGCGGGGTTTCGGCACCGCGCGTGAGATCGCGCCATTTCGGGCTAGCGGTCGAGATTGACGGGCTGGCCGGCGATGGCGACGGAGAGATCGTCGGTCGACAGGAGCGAGCGGGCCACGCGGGCAACGTCGGCCCGCGTCACCTTGGCGAGTTGCGCCTTGCGCTGATCGACGAAATCGGGTCCCAGACCCTGCAGCTCTGCGCGCAGCATCTGCTCGGCGATCTTGGCGTTGGAATCCAGGCTCAGCACGAACGAACCGATGAGGTAGCTTTTGGCCGCTTCGACCTCCTCCTGCGTGGGCCCCTGCTCGGCCAGCGCCTTGAACTCGGCGCGGACGAGCTCCAGGCTCGTTGCCACATCTTTGTTGGGGCTGGCGAACCCGCCGATCAGCATCGACGAATGCTTGAAGTTATAGAGCAGGGTGTAAATCCAATAGGTAAGACCGCGCTTCTCACGCACCTCGCGAACGAGGCGGGCATCCGAACTGCCGCCGCCAAGGAGCTGGGCCAGGACCAGACCTGGGAAGTAGTCGGGATCGGTGCGATCGATACCGCGTCGGCCAAAAATCGTCACGGACTGCGGACCCTCTACGTCCACGACCGTCGGCTTGGGCACCCCTTTGGGTTGGACATCGGGCACGGAAGTAAGTTGGGGCTCGGCCGGCAGTCCGCCGAATATCTCGTCCAGCACTCGGCCAAGGGTGGCCGCATCGATGTCGCCGACCGCCGCCACGCGCAATCTCGCTCGCGCCATGATGCGTCGGCGAAAGTCCTCCAGATCGTCACGGGTGATGACCTTGAGCGACTCGGGCGTTCCCGAGATGGCGCGGGAATAGGTGTGCCCGGCGAAGGATTGTGCCATCCACTGGGCATTCGCAAGCTTATTGTTGTCGCCGGCCTCAAAGCCGGCGCGCGCCATGAGCTGGGCGCGCGTGCGCTCCAAAATGGCCGGCGCCAGCAACGGCTTGGTGATGGCGAGGTGCAAGAGCTCGGTGGCCTTGTCCAGGTTCTTGGTCAGCGTCTCGAAGTTGCCGAAAAAGCTGTCGCGGTCGGAATCGAAGGCCAGCCGCACCGACAGCCTCTCGATCTGTGTCTGGTACTCGGCGGCCGACAGGTCGCCGGCGCCTTGATCCAGCATGGCGGCGAGCAAGCCTGCGGTGCCCTCCTTGCCTGCCACCTCCTGCGCGCTGCCGCCATCGAACGCGAAGCGAATGGCGATGATGGGCAAGCTTCTTTCCTCGACCAGCCAGGCGGAAATTCCGCCGGGGCTGCGGATCTCGCGAATGTCCGCGGCGTAAGGCCTTGCCTCCCAGGCGCAGAGGCAAAAGAGCACCAGTGCGAGCCTAAATGCGGCGGCACGCAAAGCACCCGTCATCGGTGAGCCTCCGCAGGCTGCTTCTCGGACGTGGCGTTGTCGGCCGCCCGTTGGGGAATGAGATAGCCCGTCACCGAGGACTCGATCACCAGGTACTTGGCTGCGACTTTCTTGACGTCTGCCGCCGTCACCTGCCCCACCTTGTTCGGCCATTCTTCAATGTCGGCAATGGAGCGCCCAATTACGAGATTGGAGCCGTAGCGCTGCGCCAATCCGGCCTGATTGTCGGCGCTATAGATGTAGCTGGCGATCATGGCGTTCTTGGCTTGCTCCAGCTCCTCGTCGCTGGGGCCCTCCTTGATGAATTGGGCGATCGAGGCGTCGAGGGCCTGCTCCAGTGCCTCCTGCTTCACGCCGTCGCCGGCCACGGCGTAGAGCGTCAGCGAACCGCCGTCGAGGGCCACGGCAGAGAAGCTCGCGCCGGCATTGGCGGCGATGTTCTTTTCTTCCACCAGCTGGCGATAGAGGCGCGACGTGGGACCATCGCCCAGGATGATCGACAAGGTGTCAAGCGCTTCGGCTTCGTTGCCCTCGGCGGATTTATAGCTTGGGGTCATGTAGTAGCGCTGTAGAGCCAGATTATTCACGCGCGCATCCTTGAGCTCGACGCGGCGCACGCCCCGCTGCGGCGGTTCGGTGGGGCGGGCCTCCCGCAACGCCCCCGGCTGGCGCTTGATCGGACCATAGACCTCTTGCGCGAGCTTTTTCACCTGGTCGGGCGTCACGTCACCCGCGACGACGAGGATGGCATTGTTGGGGGCGTAATAGCGTCGGTAGAAGGCGATGGCCGCGGCGCGGTTGAGCTTCTTCATCTCGTGCTCCCAGCCGAGCACCGGGATCCGATAGGGATGATTGAGGTAGAGGTTGGCGTTGATGAGCTCATCGAGGATGGCCAGCGGCTTGCTGTCCACCACGGAGCGGCGCTCCTGCAGCACCACCTCGCGCTCCGTCGCTACCTCGGCCTCGTCGAGGTTGAGGTTGCGCATGCGGTCGGCTTCCATCACCATCGCCGTCTTCAAGTGCTCTTTGGGAAGGCGCTGGAAATAGTAGGTGGCATCATGCGAGGTCACCGCGTTGTCGCGACCCCCGAGCCGGGACACCGTGCGCTCCAGCTCGCCCGACTTGAGCTTCTTGGTGGACCTGAACATCAGGTGCTCGAGAAAGTGCGCTACGCCGGATTGCCCGGGGGCGTTGTCGGCGCCGCCCACGCGGTACCACACCACATGGGTAACGACCGGCGCGCGATGATCGGGGACAACGACCACCTGCATGCCGTTGTCGAGCCAGAACTCGCTCGCACGACGCTGCGGTTCAGCACGCACGGGGACACAGGCAGCAGCGGCGACTATGGCCGCTGCCGCAAGCGATAGGAGGGCGCGGGCACGGCCGGTCGCCGCGGCCCCAACACCTCGACTAATCAACGCTGCCATGGCTCCATCCTTGGGAGCGCTCAAGTCCGCGGCCAAGACCCACCCACCCGACGATTGCCAGAGCGATGGCATGATCCAAGAAACGACCAAACGCAAGGGCCAACAGAACGGGCAAGCCGGCGCCCCCTTCGCCATCGGCACCCCGAATGGATCCGCGACCCAAATCGCGCCTTAGTCGGACTGGCGGAGACTGGGCCTCGCGAGACTGGGCCTTGGGAGACTGGGTCTCGCGAGACTGGGCCTTGGGAGACTGGGCCTCGGCCCACTGGGATCGCTCAACCGGCCGCCGGCGAACCGGGGGTTGGTCGAACGGCGCTCAATCCTCGCGAGCGGAGGGGGGCCTTGGGGTAGGGGACACCACGCTCTCGGCCGGGCCACATGGGTTTCCCGCAACGTGGGAAGCCCATGGGCCAGTGCGGCGGCCAGCGATCCAGGCGCTGGTCAGAACGTCATCTTGCTCAGACGGTCGAACAGGGCCTTGGCATCCTGCTCGTCACCCGCCTGGCACGCGTCGTAGGCGCGCAGAGCCATGCGGCTCACGCCGGCAAGCTGCTCGGCCGAGATCTTGGCATATTTCTCCCGGTCGAACTTCTCCCAGAAATCCTTGTAAAGGCGGCTGCAATCCATCTTGGTTTGCGCCGTCGCCGCTCCAGCCATCACGCCGAGCGCCACGAGGCCGATCAGTGTAGACCTGAGCATCTATAACCTCCGTTAGCTTGTCCTAGGGTTCGCTCTCGGGACACAGCAAAGCCTAGGATGCTGCGGCCCAGCCGAAGTTACAAGGCGGTTCCGCGCTAACTGTCAAGGTGAACCTCCCTGCGCCCGGCGCGCCCGGGCTAATCCCCGCCCAAAACCGCGCGAAATCGCCGATCAGGTCCTGGGAAGAGGACCTGGGGGGCCGGTGAACTTTGATCTCCTGCGCCGCCGCACGAGGGCCTGCATGAAGGCACGGCCGTCCCGTCTGCGCTCCTGCCTCGGGCGGCGTGAAGCCCGGCCGACAAGCTCGCCCCCTGCTGTGAGCATCACGAGCGCGCGCGGCTTGCCGGTGGGGGCTTTGTCCCGTGTTGGGGGTGAGAGCAGCGGCGTACCTCGTCCACCGCATCGCCCTTGGGCCGGGCGATCAGCACCCCAACTTGGCCCCCGAGCCTAAACGGGCGGCGCGATGGCATGCCGCTTGCTCCAACCCCCGTGACGCGAGCTAGTATGTCGAAGAGCCGGCGCAGGTCGCCTTGCGTGCAGCCAATGCGCTCATTCCTTAAGCAGACTGGCCTTAAGCAGACTGGCCTTAAGCAGACTGGGCTTAAGCAGACTGGGCTTAGACTGGGCTTAAGCAGACTGGGCTTAGACTGGCCTTTAGGCAGACTGGGGACCACAGCCGGCACGCAACGTTGGGAGCTTGAGCACATGGACCGCAGATCGTTTCTCAAGGCCTTTGCCGGTGCCGGCAGCCTGGCCGCGTCCGGGGCCCTTCCGGCGCCGGCCCTATCTCAGGGGGCGGCGGCGAAGGCGCTGCGCTTCGTGCCGCAGGCCAATCTGGCCAACTTCGATCCGATCTGGGGCACGCAGTATGTGGTGCGCAACGCCTCGCAGCTGGTGTGGGACACGCTCTATGGCGTTGACGACAAGCTCGAACCGCAACGGCAGATGGTGGAGGGCGAGGAGGTCTCAAGCGACGGGCTGACGTGGACGTTCAAGCTGCGGTCCGGCCTCAAATTCCATGACGGCGAGCCGGTGTTGGCCAAGGACGTGGTGGCGAGCCTTGCGCGCTGGATGGCCCGCGACTCCATGGGGCTGATGATCAAAGCGCTGCAGAAGGAGTTTACCGCGGTCGATGACCGCACGATCAAGCTGGTGTTGTCGGCGCCCTACCCCAAGCTGCTGCTGGCGCTCGGCAAGAACAACACGCCGATGGCATTCATCATGCCGGAACGCATCGCCAAGACCGATCCGTTCCAGCAGATCACCGAGTATGTCGGCAGCGGTCCCATGAAGTTCGCACGCAGCGAATGGGTGCCGGGCGCCAAAGCCGTGTTCGAGAAGTTCGCCGACTACCAGCCGCGGAACGAGCCGCACTCCTGGCTGGCTGGCGGCAAGAAGATGCTCATCGACCGCATCGAATGGATCATCCTGCCCGATCCCGCCACTGCCGCGGCGGCGCTGCAGAACGGCGAGGTGGATTGGTGGGAGACGCCCATCCCCGACCTCGTCCCGGTGCTGAAGAAAAACAAAAGCATCCAGGTTGATATTGCCGACCCGCTCGGCAATATCGGATCCTTCCGCATGAACCACCTGCATCCGCCGTTCAACAACGTAAAGATACGGCGCGCGGTGCAGATGGCGCTGAGCCAGGAAGACTACATGCGTGCCGTCGTCGGCGACGACACCAACCTGTGGAAGCCGATCCCCAGCTTCTTCACCCCCGGCACGCCGCTCTACACAGAGGAGGGCGGCGATGTGCTGAAGGGCAAGCGCGACATTGACGGGGCCAAGAAGCTCTTGGCGGAAGCGGGCTATGCGGGCCAGCCCGTCACGTGTCTCGTCGCCCAGGACCAGGCGCCGCTCAAGGCCATGGGCGAGGTGACCGCCGACTTGCTCAAGAAGCTCGGCATGACGGTCGATTTCGTTGCCACCGACTGGGGCACGGTTGGCCAGCGCCGCGCCTCCAAATCGCCCCCCGGCCAAGGCGGCTGGGGCATGTTCCACACCTGGCATGCCGGCGCCGACTGCGTTAACCCGGCTTCCTACATTGCCGTGCGCGGCACTGGCGATAAGGCGTGGTTTGGCTGGCCAGACAGCCCCGCGGTGGAGAAGGAGGTGGCGGCCTGGTTCGCAGCCAAGGAGCTGGGCGAGGAGAAGGCGGCCGTTGCACGGCTCAACAAGGCCGCCATGGAAGACGTCATCTACGTGCCGACCGGCTTCTACTACGGCTATCAGGCTTGGCGCAGCAATGTCAGCGGCATCATCAAGGGTCCGCTGCCGTTCTTCTGGGGTGTGGCCAAGGCCTAATGCCCAACGGCGGTGGATCGCGGCAGCGGCGGGGCGGCGACGCCGATCCCGGGGTCTCCCCGGTGAGTGCACTTGGCGTCGGCTGCAGTCCGGCGGCGCGGCTAGAGTGTGAGGGCTAGGCTCCATGCTCGCACACATCTTTCGGCGCATCGTGGCGACGATCCCAGTGATGGCGATCGTCGCCCTGTTCGTGTTCAGCTTGCTCTACATCGCGCCGGGCGATCCGGCCGCCGTCATCGCCGGTGAGCAAGCCTCGCCCGAGGACGTGGAAAAGATCCGCAAGGGTCTTGGTCTTGATCGGCCGTTTGTGTCCCGCTTCGGCGAATGGTCTTGGCACATCCTGCAGGCCGATCTCGGTACCTCGATGTTCACGGGTCTGCCCGTCACGCAACTGATCGTCCAGCGGCTCGAGCCCACGCTGTCCCTGATGGTGGTCACACTCATCCTCTCGATCACCATCGCCGTGCCGATGGGCGTCATCGCCGCCTGGAAGGCGGGCACTTGGGTCGACCGCGGGCTCATGGCCTTTGCCGTGCTCGGCTTTTCGGTGCCGGTGTTCGTCGTGGGCTACGTGTTGGCCTATGTGTTCGCCCTTGAGCTCGACTGGTTTCCGGTGCAGGGCTACACGCCGCTCTCCGCCGGCTTTTGGCCGTGGCTTGAGAACCTCGTGCTTCCGGCCATCGCGCTGGGCTGCGTTTATATCGCGCTCATCGCCCGCATCACGCGCGCCTCCATGCTCGAGGTGCTGCAGCAGGACTACATCCGCACGGCGCGATCCAAGGGCATGGGCCAGAGCGGCATTCTGTTTGTCCATGCCCTCAAGAATGCCGCCGTGCCCATCGTCACCGTTATCGGCATCGGCGTGGCGCTCCTGATCGGCGGCGCAGTGGTAACCGAAAGCGTGTTTGCCATTCCTGGTCTCGGCCGGCTCACCATCGATGCCATCGTGCGCCGCGACTATCCCGTGATCCAGGGCATCGTGCTGTTGTTCAGCTTGGTCTACGTGCTGGTCAATCTCGCGGTTGACGTGATCTATACGCTGCTTGATCCGAGGATTCGCTATTGAGCGCCCAATCTTCAATGCTGGGCTCAGCCGTGCCGGTGCCCGCCGATGTCGCCGTCGAGCCGGCCATGCCCGACGTGCTGCCACCGATCAAGGTGCGGCGCGGGCTTGCAGGCTTCGTCTATCGCCATCCCACCATCGCCTTTGGTGCGGCCCTGCTGATCGCGATGCTGTCGATCGCGGTGCTTGCCCCCTATCTCGGCACCGTCGACCCGACCGCGCTCTCGCCGGCAAAGCGTACACGCGCCCCCTCCGCGGAGTTTTGGTTCGGCACCGACATGTTCGGGCGCGACGTGTACTCGCGTGTCATGTATGGCGCGCGCGTGTCGCTCACCGTCGGCTTCTCGGTGGCAATCCTGGCCTCGCTCGCCGGCCTCGCCGTTGGACTGATCTCGGGGTTCGTGCGCTGGGCCGATGGCATCATCATGCGCATCATGGACGGCATGATGTCGATCCCGCCGATCCTGCTCGCGGTCGCCCTGATGGCACTCACGCGCGCCAGCGTCACCAACGTCGTCACCGCCATCACCATCGCCGAGTTTCCCCGCGTTGCCAGACTGGTGC
This sequence comes from Hyphomicrobiaceae bacterium, assembly GCA_024281145.1. Taxonomy (GTDB): domain Bacteria; phylum Pseudomonadota; class Alphaproteobacteria; order Rhizobiales; family Hyphomicrobiaceae; genus AWTP1-13. Next base: position 27,558 of record JAMXLN010000192.1, read on the forward strand.
GCGGCGTGGTCTTATCCCTGCGGGAGCAGCCCTACGTTGACGCCGCCGTGGCGGCCGGCACGCGCGGCCCCATGATTATCCTGCGACACATCCTGCCCAATACGTTGGCGCCCATGACGGTGCAGGCGACCTACATCTGTGCGTCGGCCATGATCGTGGAGGCGATCCTGTCCTTCATTGGCGCCGGCACGCCGCCCAGCGTTCCCTCCTGGGGCAACATCATGGCCGAAGGCCGGGCGCTTTGGCAGGTGAAGCCCTTCATCGTGTTTTTCCCGGCCGTGTTCCTGTCGCTCACCGTGTTGGCGGTGAACCTCTTGGGCGACGGCCTGCGCGACATGCTCGACCCGCGCATGGCCAAACGGCTGTAGCTTAATGCCGCAAGCCGCCAAACCTCCTGCGCTCCTATGCGGTGCCCTGTCACTTGATTGGACCAGGCCCACCTTGAGGACCGAGCCGACGCATGCCGCTGCTTGAGATCAATGACCTGCAGACGCATTTCCGCACTCCGGACGGGGTGAACCGCGCCGTAGATGGCGTGTCCTTCCAGATGGGGGAGGGCGAGACGTTGGCGGTGGTGGGCGAGTCGGGTTGCGGCAAGTCGGTCACCGCCAACTCCATCCTGCGCTTGATCCCTGAGCCACCAGGAAAAATTGCCGGCTCCATCCGCTTCCGGGGTGTCGACCTTCTCAAGCTCTCCGACAAGGAGATGCGCCGCGTTCGCGGCAACGACATCTCGATGATCTTCCAGGAGCCGATGACGAGCCTCAATCCGGTGCTCACCGTCGGACGGCAGCTCGGCGAGACGCTCAGATTGCACCAGCGCGTGAGCCGCCGCGAAGCCGATGCGAGGGCTGTCGAGATGCTGCGGCTGGTCGGCATCCCTGAGGCCAAGCGCCGGCTCGGCGAATATCCCCACCAGCTGTCGGGGGGCATGCGCCAGCGCGTGATGATCGCCATCGCGCTCTCGTGCCGTCCCAAATTGCTGATCGCCGATGAGCCGACCACAGCGCTCGACGTCACCATCCAGGCGCAAATCCTCGACCTGATGAAGGACCTAAAGGCGAAGGTGGGCGCCGCCATCATCCTGATCACGCACGATCTCGGCATCGTCGCCGAGGTGGCGGAGCGCGTGATGGTGATGTACGCGGGGCGCAAGGTGGAGGAGGCGCCGGTGGAAAAGCTCTTTCGCACCCCGCGTCACCCCTATACGCAAGGGCTGTTCGGTGCGGTTCCCAAGCTCGGCTCCTCGCTCGCGGGCAATTTGACCAAGCTCGCGGAGATCCCCGGCGTGGTCCCGAGCCTGAAGCAACGCATCTGCGGCTGCGTGTTCGCGACCCGCTGCGCGTCGGCGACGGATCTATGCCGGCAGAGCGCACCGGCGCTCGAACTCAAGGCCCCCGGCCACTTGGCCGCCTGCCACTTCGCCCCCAAGGAAGCGCTCGCCGCATGAAGAGCCCGCTGCTCGAGGTCACCGACCTAAAGAAGCACTTTTTCGTGCACTCAGGCGCGCTCGGGACGGGCGGCGCGACCGTATATGCGGTCGATGGCGTGTCATTTACCATCGACCGGGCCGAGACGCTCGCGCTGGTGGGCGAATCGGGGTGCGGCAAATCCACGGTGGGCCGCTGCATCCTGCGCCTCTTCGACATCACCTCCGGCCAGGTCATGCTTGACGGCAAGCGCATCGACGAGCTCTCCGCTGGCGCGCTAAGGCCGTTCCGGCGGCGCGTCCAGGTGGTGTTCCAGGATCCATTCTCAAGCCTCAATCCCCGCATGCGCGTGCGCGATATCCTGGCCGAGCCGATCCGCAATTTTCGCCTCGCCACGTCACGTGCCGAGCTGGCAGCGCGCGTGGATCGCCTCTTGGAGGTGGTGCGGCTGCCGCGCGATGCGGCAAAACGCTGGCCGCATGAGTTCTCCGGCGGCCAGCGCCAGAGGATCGGCATCGCCCGCGCGCTCGCCGCCGAGCCCGACCTCATCGTTTGCGATGAGGCCGTTTCGGCACTCGACGTGTCGGTCAAGGCGCAAATCGTCAACCTGCTCTACGACCTGCAGCAGGAGCTGGGACTCGCCATGCTGTTCATCAGCCACGACCTTGCCATCGTCGAACACATGACGCACCGCGTGGCTGTCATGTATTTGGGCAAGATCGTTGAGTTGGCGCCGAAGCGGGCCCTCTTTGCCGCACCCAAGCACCCATACACGCAGGCGCTCCTATCGGCCGTTCCGGTGCCCGAGCCGGGCGCCGCGCGCCAACGCATCATCCTCAAGGGCGACGTGCCAAGTCCCATCAACCCGCCCAAGGGCTGCCGCTTTCACACACGCTGCCCCTACGCCTTCGAGCGCTGCCGCGCCGAGGAGCCAGCCCTGCGTGCGACGGCCGGCGGTCACCTTTCCGCCTGCCATCTGCACGATCTGCCCGCGGCGCAGAACCCGCTCGCCGCCGCGGCGTGAGGCATTTGGCCCAAGGGAATGTGCGGGGCCTCCAAAGCCCCGACGCGGGGGGGAGCGCGCGCCTGCGCCGCTCTTGCAAGTTTGCCGGCATCGGTGCCCCTCTCCAGCTTGCGGGTCACAGCGCCTCGCTGCCGGACAAAGCCTGCTGTGGCGCCCGGCGCGGCTCAAAGGGTATCCTCGTGCCCAGTTGTCCATGAGCAGGAAGCCCCGTCGATGCCAGATCTCGAATTTGGATGGTTCGTGCCAACGCGCGGGGATACGGACGACTACAGCGTCCCTCTCAAGGTATCCGCCGGCCTCGAAATGTTCGATCGCGTGGCCATAGCCGCGGAAAAGGCCGGTTTTGAGTACATGCTCATTCCTGTCGGTCACCAGTGCTGGGACGCCTGGATGACTGGTGCGATGATGACGCGCAAGACGTCGAGCATGCGCATGCTCATTGCCGCGCGGCCGAGCTACATCAATCCCGTGTTGCTGGCCAAGATGATCACCACCTTCGATCAGCTGAGCGAAGGGCGCATCTCCGTCAATCTCATCGCCGGGCAAAGCGAGATCGAGAACGTGGCCGAGGGCGTGCGCTGGAGCAAAGAGCAGCGCTATGAGATCATGGACGAGGAGGTGTCGATCCTGAAGGCGTTATGGACGCAGGCGGGGCCCACCGACTGGCACGGCAAGTACTACACGCTGAAACAGGCGGAGCTGGTGCCAAAGCCCTATCAACAGCCGCACCCGAAGTTCTATCTGGGCGGCGGCTCGGACCAGGCCGCGGAGCTTTCCGCGAAACACTCCGACGTGCACCTTTTCTGGGGCGACACGGTCGACCAGATCATCGCCAATATGAAGATGCTGCGCGGGCTGGCGGCAAAACACGGCCGCGAGCACGCGCTGGGCTTCGGCATGCGCCTGCAGATCGTGTGTCGTGAGAACGAGAAGGACGCATGGGAGGCGGCCGACAAGCTCGTCCGCAAGGTCACCGCCGAGCGCACGCACTATATCCAGAGCTACTATGCCCATTCGGTTGCCAACCAGCGTGTGCAACAACTGGCGCGGGAGATGGGCGAGCTCATTGCGCCCAACCTCTGGAGCGGATTGACGAAGGCGCGTCCGGGGGCGGGCATCTGCATCGTCGGCAATCCCGAGCAATGCGCCAACGTGTTGCAGCGCTACATCGACATCGGCTGCCACTCGTTCTGCCTCTCGGGGTATTTGCACGACGCCGAAGCCGAACGGTTCCACCGCCTGGTGCGCCCGATCCTCATGGATCGCAATCGCGGGCGCATGAAGGCGGCTTGACGGCCGGCGGCGCACCCGCCCGGGGCGTCACCCCCTGCCCTCAACGTCCGGAAAATTGCGGGGTGCGCTTCGTCAGGAAGGCCTCAATCCCCTCTTGAAAGTCGGCGCTGCCGTAGCAGAGCGCGATGAGGTCCCGATCGTCCACGCTCGCGGCGCGCTCGCGCATGCGGCGTACCACCTCCTTGCCGGCGCGCATGGTGAGCGGGGCCTGGGTGGCGATCTGGCCAGCGAGCGCCTGCGTGCGCTCGATCAGGGCTTGCGGCGTATCGAGGAGCTCGCTCACGAGCCCGACGGCGAGGGCCTCCTCGGCGCCCATCAACCGCGTCGTCAGCAACAGGTCCACGGCGCGGCCAACGCCTGTCAGCGCTGCCACCCTGGCGACATTGGCGGCGGACAGCATGTTAGCGAGCGTGCGGGCGATGGGAAACCCATATTTGAGGCTGCGCGTGGCGATCCTCAGGTCGCAAGCCGCGGCGATCACGGCCGCACCCCCCGTACACACGCCGGCGATGGCCGCGATGGTCGGCACCTGGCATCGCTCGAGCTTGCCGAACGCGCGCTCCAACCGCTCCTCGTAGGCGAGCCCCTCGGCGGCCGAGCGGAAGGTGCGGAAGAGGGAGATGTCGGTACCGGCCGAGAAGGCGCGTCCCCCCGCCCCGGTGATGATGAGGACGCGCAAGCTGCCATCGGCAGAGACGCTAGCGCAGATCTCGCCCAGCCGGTCGTACATCTCGAAGGTGAGCGCATTGTGTGCCAGTGGCCGATTGAAGGTGACGAGGCCGATTGCACCGTTCACTTCGTAGATGAGATCGCCATCGGTTGCCTGCCGCATCGGCCAATACTCCTTGCGCGCCTTCCGTCCAAGGCCCCTTCACCGTGCGGCCATCGCCATCACCGCCGGGCCCCCGAGGGTCGGCCCGGTTCGACACCAAGAGCGGCAGCAACGGCGGGATGGATGATGCGCCCACGGTGCACGTTGAGACCGGCCAGCAGATGCGGGTCATCGCGCATGGCGACTTCGGGGCCCTTGTCGGCCAGTGCCAGGATGAAGGGCAGCGTGGCGTTGTTGAGGGCGAAGGTGGAGGTGCGCGCCACGGCGCCCGGCATGTTGGTGACGCAGTAGTGCACCACTTCGTGCAACACGTAGGTCGGGCTGGCATGGGTGGTGGGGCGGGACGTTTCCGAGCAGCCCCCCTGGTCGATGGAAATGTCGACCAGCACGGAGCCGCGCTTCATCTCGCGGACCAGCTTGTCGGTGATGAGCTTGGGCGCCGCCGCTCCCGGCACCAGCACGGCACCGATGACGAGATCGGCCTCGAGCACGTAATCGTCGACCGCCTGGCGCGTTGAGAAGATGGTATTGACGGCGGCACCAAACTGCTGGTCGATGGCGTAAAGCCGCTCAACATTGATGTCGAGTACGGTGACCTGCGCCTCGAGCCCGATCCCCATGCGCGCGGCGTTGACACCGGAAACGCCACCGCCCAGCACGACGATCTTGGCGGGCGCCACACCGGCGACGCCGCCGAGCAGCATGCCGCGCCCGCCCTGCTCCATCTCCAAGCAGTGCGCACCCGCCTGGATGGCCATGCGGCCGGCCACCTCGCTCATGGGCGCCAACAGCGGCAGGCCGCCACGCGCACTCGTCACCGTTTCGTAGGCGATGGCCGTGACGCCGGATGCCATGAGGGCCTTGGCCTGCTCGGGGTCGGGCGCCAGGTGCAGGTAGGTAAACAGCGTCTGGCCCTCGCGCAGCATCAGGCACTCCGTCGGCTGCGGCTCCTTGACCTTGACGATCAGGTCGCAGCTGGAGAACACCTCCGTCGCGGAGGCGAGCACCGTGGCGCCGGCGCGCTCGTAGTCCCTGTCGAACATCCCCTGGCGCGCGGCTGCATCGCGCTCCACGAACACCTGATGTCCGTGCTCGACGGCCTCGCGCACACTGGCCGGCGTCATGCCGACGCGATACTCGTGAACCTTGATCTCCTTTGGCACGCCAATGCGCATGGATCGCTGTCTCCGGGGTGGAATCGGCAAGTTCGCAAACGTAGAGGCTCACGCGCGCGCGGGCAATTGCGCGCCCATTGGCCGGGCAGCACTCAAAGCTTGAGAGCCTGCCCCGTCAGCACTGAACAAACCCGCCCTTTGGCATTGAAGTTTGGCTGTGCCGGAAAGCAACCGGAAGCTGCCTTCATGGTTGGGCACCACCGTGCGGGTTGGAGAGCCCGACAGGGTTTGGCAATCCGTGCAATGGCAAATCACCACCTTGCTGGGGTCGACTTCGGGCTCGCAGCGGATCTTGCCGCAGTGGCAACCACCGTCGATCTTCATGGGGGTCCATCCCTCCGCGCACTCGATCGGGACCTTGTGCTGCGCCGGTTGCTTCGGATTGAGGCTGGCATCTGCCGCCTTCGCCGGCAACCTTCCCATCAAGCGCCGTCCCCCCTTGCGCCAAAAGCCGGTGGTGGATGGGGCGCGGGGAGGACCTGGGCGCCCTTCCTCGCCCATCACGTCACCGCCACGAGCGGCCGAGCGTTGGGCACGTCCTGGACGTGGGCGGCCAGGGCTTCGAGGCCACGCGGCAGCGGACCGCCGTAGGCCCAGTCCAGCAGCTCCACGGTATGGGCGACGGGAATGTCCATGGCGCTCGCCAGCTGGGTGATGCAGCCGATGTTGCCGGTCGCCACCACATCGGGGCGGATGCTGCGGATATTGGCGATCTTGCGGTCGCGCAGCTCGGCGGCGATCTCGGGCTGGAGGATGTTGTAGGTCCCGGCCGAGCCGCAACAGAGGTGGCCCTCCGGTACCTCGACAACCGTGAAGCCCGCCCTGCCCAGGAGCTTGCGCGGCTCCTCAAAGATGCGCTGGCCATGCTGCATGGAGCAGGCGGAGTGATAGGCCACGCGCAACGACGACCAGCGCACGGGCGGACCCATCTCATAGCTGCCGAGAAACTCCGTCACGTCCAATGTCATGCTGGCGAGCTTGGCCGCCCGCTGCGCATAGGCGGGTTCGTGGGCCAGCATGTGCGCATAGTCCTTCACGGTCGTGCCGCACCCGGAGGCGTTGATGATGATCGCATCGATGCGGTCGCCCTTGTCCATCAGGCGCATCCAGGCATCGACATTGCGCTTGGCAAATTCGATTGCTTCGGCCTCTCGCCCCATATGATGCACCAAGGCCCCACAGCAGCCGGCCCCGGGTGCGACCTCCACGTCCACGCCGCGTCGTGCGAGCAGGCGGATGGTGGCGTCGTTGATCTCGGGTCGCAATACCTGCTGCGCGCAGCCCGCCAGCAGGATGACGCGCCGTCTGCGCTCGGACTTGGTTGCGGCCGTGCCCGGGCCCGTGAAGGTGGCGCCGCGCAAGAACCCGTCGGGGGCCAGGTCGAGCATGGCCACGAGCTCCTTAAACCCCAGCCGATGCAACAGCCCGGCGAATGGCTGGGCAAAGCGCGCTGCCCGCAACGCCAGGCGCAGTCGCTGCGGGTAGGGCAGGACGGCGGCGATGAAGGCGCGAGCCAGTCGCTCTCTAAAGCCGCGGTGGCGCGTCTCTTCGATGTGGGCGCGGGCGTGGTCGACGAGGTGCATGTAGTCGACCCCGCTCGGACAGGTGGTCATGCACGAGAGGCAAGACAGGCAGCGGTCGACGTGGTGCTGCACCTCCGGGCTTGCCGCTCGGTCGTGCTCGAACATGTCCTTCATCAGATAGATGCGGCCGCGCGGGCTGTCGCGCTCATCGCCCAGGAGCACGTAGGTCGGGCAGGTCGCCGTGCACAGGCCGCAATGGACGCAGCGGCGCAGGATGGCGTCGGCCTCCGCGATGCGCGGGTTCTCCAGCTGCTCGGGCTTGAAATTCGTCTGCATCAGCTCTCACACGTTCGCGTACATGCGGCCGGGGTTGAGAATGCCGGCGGGATCGA
>JAMXLN010000193.1 GCA_024281145.1 Hyphomicrobiaceae bacterium
TCGCTGTAAAGGCAGCGAAAATGGTCCATGGCGCGGGCGTGAAAGGCCTCCGAGGGCAGGTGTTGGAGGTTCATCATGACGATGTCGTGGACCTCAAAGGTATAGGGTAGCGCTACCATCGGCCCATGCCGCGTCTTGAGGGTTACCGGATCGTCGTCAAGCACGTAATCGCCGATGTATTCGATGCCTGCCTCGGCCAGATGATCGACAGTGTCAAATGTCTGCGTGAGACCGGGTCCAAACCAGCCCCGTGGCCGCTTGCCCGAAAACGTCTCAATGACCGACAGGGTCCTGGCGATGATGGCGCGCTGATCATCGAGCTTGTGCATGGGAACTTGCTCGTAGGAATGCGCATTGAGTTCCCAGCCGCTCTCCAAGCACGCCGCAACCACCTCAGGATAGGTCTCACAGATCCTGGCATTGATGGCAACGGTTGGAGCGGCGCCCACGCGCTCGTACATTTTGCGCATGCGCCAGAAGGCCACGCGCATGCCATACTCGTGCCAGCTCCAATTGGGCAGATCGGGAAGTTGCGGCGCGCCCTGCGGCGGCGTGATCACGGTGCGGGCCATGGGCCGCGCCAGGTCCCAGTCCTCCAGCGACAGCACCGGCCACACGACGAGGCGGATGCCGTCGGGCAAGCGCAGCGGGGCGCGCCGCGCAATGGGTGTGAAGGAAAGGCGTTCGCGAGGATGCATGGGTGGGCCCTCCGTTTCGGCGTGAGCGAGGTTCCGCGCTCTCCAGCCGAGAGTCCAGTCCACGCATCCGATGTGCCGGGCCGCAAAGGAGTGCTCCTGACGGCCGCGCTTGTGCTATAGGGCTAGGTCGCATCTGATTTGCCGCATCGCCGCAACGGCGACGACAGCTCCCAAGGCTTCTCACGCGGGTCCCAAGCCGGGTTCCAGGCAAGGTTACAAGTCCCCGGCAAAGTCCCGGCAAAGTCCCTGCAAAGTCCCTGGCAAAGTCCCGGGCAAGGTTCCAAGAGAGGTCCCAAGCGAGGTCCATGGACAGAGCCATGCAAAACGCGCCCGGCCCGGCCAGCAGCAAATCCCCCGCGGAGCACTTCCAAGGCTATTCCCAGCGCCTCTGCGCGCTCCTGCTTGGGCTCGATTGGGCGCCGGTGGTCCGGCTCGCGGAGGATCTGTGCGACTGTTGGCGCAGCGGACGCCAGGTGTTTTTGTGCGGCAACGGCGGCAGCGCCGGGAATGCCGCGCATATGGCCAACGATTTTCTTTATCCCGTATCCAAGAGGAAGGGCTCGGGCCTTCGCGCCCGTGCGCTCAGCGAGAACGCGGCCGTGATCACCTGCCTCGGCAATGACGAGGGCTACGATGAAATCTTCAGTTTCCAGTTGGCCGCGCTCGCCGCCAAGGGCGACCTGCTGTTGGCTTTCTCCGGCAGCGGCAACTCGCGCAACGTCCTGCGGGCGCTGGAGGAGGCGCGCCGTCTCGGCATGAAGAGCTACGCCATCCTGGGCTACTCGGGCGGTCAGGCCAAGGCGCTCGCCGACGTGCCGATTCACGTTCCGATCGATGACATGCAGATCGCCGAGGACACGCAGACCATCATCTGTCACATGATCATGCAGTGGCTATATGCACAGCGCGATGAAATTGCCGCCCCGGTCGCCACCGCGCCGACCTGATCCTGGCCTGTTCGATTCTGACCTGCTCGCTTCTTCCCCGCACGTGGCCCGCACGTGGCCCGCACGTGGCCCGCACGTGGATGGCACCCGTCTTAAGGCTCTGCAGAAGGTCCTTGCCTTCAACGACCGCGACAAAGCGGGGCGGCGCCTTTTCTGCCATGGACGGTCGGATGACGCTTGAGGAGGTGCAGCTTGCGCGGCCGATTGCGGTAATCTCCTGGCGATAAGGGGAATGCGCGGGTCGCCGACGTGGTATCAAATCCCATGCGTGCTCAAGCGATTCGCATCATCGGCATTGATCCGGGCCTGCGCCGCACCGGATGGGGTGTCGTCGAAGCCGACGGCGTGCGCCTCAGCTATGTGGCGAGCGGACTTGTGACCTCGGACGCCGAAGGCGATCTCGCCTATCGCCTGCGTCAACTCTACGAGGGCCTCGTGGGCATCATCACCAGTTTCAAGCCGCAGGAGGCCGCCATCGAGGAGACCTTTGTCAACAAGGATGCGCGGGCAACCCTGAAGCTCGGGCAGGCGCGCGGCATGGCGTTGCTGGCGCCGGCGCTGGCCGGGATTGGCGTGGCCGAGTATCCGCCCAACGTCGTGAAGAAGACGGTGACCGGCACCGGTCACGGCGGCAAGGACCAAATCGCGGCCATGGTCGGCTTCTTATTGCCGAAGGCAACCTTCGATAGCGCCGACGAGGCCGATGCACTGGCAATCGCCATCTGTCACGCCAGCCACCGCCAGACCGCGTGGGCCATCGCGCGGGGCGCGCGCCTGGCGACGGCACGCTGAGGTCTTTCGCCCGCGCGGAAGGCCGGATCAACCGGCAAGCATGGAGGGGGCGCACGCATGATTGGCAAGCTCAAGGGCATGGTCGATGCGGTCGGCGAAGGGCATGCCATCGTCGATGTGGGCGGCGTGGGCTATGAGGTGCAGGCCTCCGCCCGTACCTTGCGCGCGTTGGAAGCTGGCCAACCGGTGAGCCTGGCCATCGAGACGCACGT
>JAMXLN010000194.1 GCA_024281145.1 Hyphomicrobiaceae bacterium
TAAGCGAGCCGCTGCCAGGGCGGCGAAGCGGGCGATACATCGTGGGCGTCCTGCGGCCGGTGCAGGTGCAGGAGCGCTGACCATGCGTCGGGCCAGCCGCGCCGGGCGAGCCAGGGCAAATCTTGCCACTCCGGCAGGCGTGGCACGCGCTCGAGCGCTTGTCGGGCGGCCTTCAGCAGCACCTTGCCGGAGAGCCCCGCGGTTAGTGGATAGATCGGCTCGAGCAGGGGCAGATCGGCGCGCACCTCGGGGGCGACAATGTAGTCGGGGTGCGTCATCTGTTTGCGGTCCTTGTAGCTTTCAATGCGCCCGCTCACGGTGCGCACGCTTCCCGCCGGCAACTGGCGCTCGATAAACCTGCGCTCGGCATGAAAGAAGACGAGATCGATGCGGCCGCTGTCATCCTCGCAAGTCACTTTGTAGGGCGCCCGCGTGTTGCCGCGTGGGGCGGGCTTGTGCTTGCCAACGCGCACCTCCAACGTGGCGATCGTGCCAGGGATGGCATCGGCGATCGTGGGTGTGGCGCGGCGGTCGATGATGCCGGTGGGCGTGTGCCAAAGGAGATCGATGACGCGCGGCTCGTTCACGCCAGGAGGCAATCTGAGCGCCTTCTTCAGCAGGATCTCCATACGCGGCCCAATGCCGGCGAGGCTTCTCGCCGCGGCAAAGAGGGGGGTGAGTTGCTCTGGGCGCACGAACCGTGAAGGGGATAGGACCCCTCGCCTCATGGTTGCTGTTGTGGCGCAAGGCCTACTGCGCCGGGATCCCGCCCCACTTCTCCTTTTCTCTTTGCGCGTGCGGGCCTATATGAGACGCGCGAGCCGGCAAGGTGGCGGCGGCAATCTGCGCCGTCAAGCACCCGTGCCGGGTTATCAAAGCCGATCCACATGACCGATGACCTCGACTGGCGCCGCCGGCGCGCTACCTATCGCGCGCAGCACCGCGGCACCAAGGAAATGGACTGGATTTTGGGGCGTTTCGCCGACGCGACGGTTGGCAGATTGTCGACGAATAGGCTTGGCGTGTTCGAGCGCATGCTGAGCCTCCCCGACCCGGACCTGCAGGACATGATCTTGCACCCGGAGCTCAAGCCAGCCGGCGAATTTGCGGAGCTGGTCGCCGAGCTGCGCGTCTTTCACGGGCTCGACCCATGAGTTTGAGCAGCAAGGAGGGCGTGGACGACAGCGGTAGGCGGCTGGTACCACGCGCTTGCGCAGAGGCGCCGTTCATCGACGCGTCGGGGACCGTTGCCGACGCGCGGCAAACTGGCTGCCCGAGGGCGGAGGCATGAAGCAGACGCTGGCAGGCGTGCCAGATGGGTTGGCCGCGCTGGTCCTGGCCCGGCTTACCGAGGCGGAGGGTGCAGGCTCACCGCCCCTCCTGCTGCACATCGCTCGCGACGACCGCCGGCTGGAGGCATTGGCGGACGGCTTGCGCTTTTTCGCGCCCGGCGTGCGGGTGATCCAGGTACCCGCCTGGGACACGGTGCCTTACGACCGCATTGGGCCCAATGCCGAGATCGTGGCGATGCGTGTGGCGGCCATGGCCCGGCTGTCGGCGGCACCCCGCAAGGGGGCCACCGTGGTCCTCACCACGGTCAACTCGATCCTACAGCGCCTGCCGCCGCGTGATTTCATCCGCCGGTCGCTCAAAATCATCGCGCCCGGACAGCGCATCGACATGAACCGGCTGACGCAGCGCCTGAGCCTCGCCGGGTATCAACGTACGGGGACGGTGATGGAGCCCGGGGAATACGCCGTGCGCGGCGGCATTCTCGACCTCTTCCCGCCGGGCCGCGCGGCGCCCGTGCGGCTCGATTTTTTCGGTGACACGCTGGAACACATCAAGGCCTTTGATGTGGAGACGCAGCGCACCGGCAAGATCGTGCAGCGGCTCACGCTGATGCCGGTAAGCGAGGTGGCGTTCGGCGAGGCGGCAGAAAAGCGCTTCCGCGCAGGCTATGTCGAAGCGTTCGGGCCTGCCACATCGCAAGATGCGCTTTACGAGGCCGTCAGCGCTGGGCAGCGCTATCCCGGCATGGAGCATTGGCTGCCGCTGTTTCACGACCGCTTGGAGACGCTGTTTGATTACGTGGGCAATGCTCCCGTGAGTTTTGATCATCTGGCGGAGGAGGCAGTAGGTGAGCGGCTGGCGCTGATCGCCGACCACTATGACGCCCGCATGAAGGGGCTCGAAGCCCTCGCCTTCGGCGCGCCCCCCTATAAGCCCGTGCCCGCGGCCGCGATGTTTCTGACCAAGTCGGACTGGGACGAGCGGCAGGCCGGCCGCATCGTTCGCACCATGACCCCGTTTGAGGAGAGCACAGTCGGGGAGACGCACGGCGCGCTGCTCTCCTTCGGCGGTCGGGTTGGGCGCAGTTTTGCGCTCGAGCGCTCGGGCGAAGGTGGCAACGTGTTCGATGCTGCGGCCAAGCACGTGCGCGCGCTGCAGGCGGGGGGCAAACGCGTGGTCGTTGCCGCGGTCTCACCGGGCGCTCGCGAGCGCCTAATGGGACTCTTGGCCGAGCATGCGCTCGCCGGCGCCCGCAAAGTGGAGAGCTTTGCGGAGCTCACCGCGCTGCCTGCCGATGCGACGGCGTTCGCCGTACTCGGTCTGGAGCAAGGCTTTGAAACGCCCGATCTTGCCGTGATCGCCGAGCAAGACGTTCTGGGTGACCGACTGGTGCGACCGCGGCGCAAGGCGCGCCGCGCTGCCGACGTCATCACCGAGGCCACCAGCCTCGGGGTCGGCGATTTTGTCGTGCACGCCGACCATGGCATCGGCCGCTTCGACGGCCTCACCACCATTACGGCGCTGGGCGCGCCGCACGATTGCCTCGAGGTCGCCTACGCCGACGGTGCCAAGCTTTATCTTCCCGTCGAAAACATCGAACTCCTGTCGCGCTACGGTTCGGGCGAGGGTGGAGTGCAACTCGACCGCCTGGGTGGCGTGGCGTGGCAGACGCGCAAGGCGCGTCTGAGACAGCGCATCCGCGAAATCGCATCAGAGCTCATCAGGATAGCGGCGCTGAGACAACTGCGTCAGGCTCCGGTGATGGAGCCACCCGAGGGCGCATTCGACGAGTTCGTGGCCCGATTTCCCTACGGAGAGACCGAGGACCAGACGGCCAGCATCGCCACAGTGTTGGAGGATTTGGCTGCCGGTAAGCCGATGGACCGGCTCGTGTGCGGCGACGTTGGCTTCGGCAAGACCGAGGTGGCGCTGCGGGCTGCGTTCATCGCCGCGCTTGCTGGTTTTCAGGTGGCCGTGGTGGTGCCCACCACGCTGCTCGCGCGCCAGCACTTCGCCACCTTCAGCGACCGCTTCAAGGGTCTACCGGTGCGCATTGCTCAAGCCTCGCGGCTGGTCGCAGGCAAGGAGCTCAACGCCGTCAAGACGGGACTGAAGGAGGGCATGATCGACGTCGTCATCGGCACGCATGCCCTGCTGGGCAAGACGATTGCGTTCAAGCGGCTCGGCCTGCTGATCGTCGATGAGGAGCAACACTTTGGCGTCACCCACAAAGAGCGGCTCAAACAGCTGCGTGAGGATGTGCATGTGCTTACCCTCACTGCCACGCCGATCCCGCGCACGCTGCAGCTTGCACTTTCCGGCGTGCGCGAGTTGTCTTTGATAACCACACCTCCGGTCGATCGACTGGCTGTGCGCACCTACATCTCACCGTTCGATCCCATGATCATCCGCGAGGCGTTGAGGCGCGAGCGCTACCGCGGCGGCCAGACGTTTTACGTGGTCCCGCGCATCTCCGACATCGAGTCAGTCGGCGAGTTCCTGGCCGAGGCGACGCCGGAGCTCAAGGTGGCACGCGCACACGGACAACTGCCAGCGAGCACGCTCGAAGACGTTATGACCGCCTTCTACGACGGTAAATACGACGTGCTGTTGTCCACCGCGATCGTTGAATCGGGCCTAGATATTCCCAATGCCAACACGCTCATCGTGCACCGCGCCGACATGTTTGGGCTGGCGCAGCTCTATCAGCTGCGCGGCCGCGTGGGTCGGTCCAAGACACGCGCCTATGCCTATTTCACCACGCCTGCCAATCAGCGGCTGACGGAGGGCGCGGAAAAGCGGCTCAAGGTGCTGCAATCCCTCGACACGCTGGGCGCGGGCTTTTCGCTGGCAAGCCACGACATGGACATTCGCGGCGCCGGCAATCTCCTTGGCGAGGAGCAGTCGGGCCACATTCAGGAGGTTGGTTTTGAACTCTACCAGTCGATGCTGGAGGAGGCGGTGGCAGCGCTCAAGGGCGGCGACGTTGCGGAGCGGGAGGAGCAATGGAGCCCGCAGATCTCGCTGGGCACTGCGGTGCTGATCCCGGAGAGCTACGTCCCCGACCTGCAGCTGCGCCTGGGTCTCTACCGGCGGCTCTCCACGCTTGAACTGCGCGCCGACATCGATGCGTTTGGAGCGGAATTGGTGGACCGCTTTGGCGAGCTGCCCGACGCGGTCAAGCATCTGTTCGATGTGATGGAGATCAAGGGATTGGCGCGCCAGGCGGGGCTCTCTCACGTCGACGCAGGGCCCAAGGGGGCGGTCATAGCATTTCGCAGGAACCAGTTCGCCAACCCCGAAGGGCTCGTGCTCTTCATGCAGAACTCGCGCGGCGGCGTCAGAATGCAGCCCGACCACAAGCTGGTGTTCAAGGCACAGTGGCCGCAGGCCTCCGATCGCCTGCGTGGCGTGCGCACGCTGGTGCGACAGTTGGCCGATATTGCCGGCGCGGCGCGCAAGGCGGCCTAGTCGCATCCGCTCATCACCTTGCGCGTGGGTCCAGATCGCGCTTGAGTGTTCGGCTACCTCGTCAAGTCGCTGCCGCGTGAGGACCGCGAGGAGGCGGCGGCGTGCTGGCCTGCATGCCGACGGTTGGTGCCTGTCACGGCCAGAAGTAGCATAAGGGCCAACGCGCATGCCAATTCCATCCTTGCGCATGGTGCGGCGTACCGTTGAGTGCGAGATCGCCTACACGGCCTCGCGTATGCGCGTGCTGGAACAACTGCCGGGCAACCCTGTTGGGATCACCATTCGGCCGCTGGAGGGGGGCGCGGTCGCTCTGATGGCGCGACATCTGCCGGTCGCCAACTTCAACAGCGTCGTTGGACTGCGGGCCGGAGGGGAGCAGGAGATCGCAGCCCTGACGGGCTGGTATCGCGCGGAGGGCATCAAGGCACGATTCGAGATTGTGCCTGGCTACTACGATTGGGCGCTCGGCCGCGAGCTGGCGCGGCTTGGCTACTACCAGTCGGGCTTTCACACCTCGCTCGTGTGCGAGCCGCGACGCGACGCGGCTGCCGCGCCCGCCCGCATTGCCATCGAACGCGTTGCCGATGCGGCTGGGCTCGACGTGTTCCTCGGCACGCATGCCACGGGTTGGCAGATACCGGACGAGGCGGGCTTCAAGGCGAATGTGCGAGGCTGGCTTGGGCAACCCGGCTGGTCGCTCTATCTTGCGCGCTTCGACGGCGCGCCAGCGGCAACCGCCATCCTCTACGTCGCCGAAAACGTGGGCTATTGCGCGGACGCGACAACGCATCCGGCATTCCGCGGCCGTGGGTTGCAAACGGCCCTATTACAACGCCGCATCGCCGATGCGAGCGCTGCCGGGGTCGACTTTGTGTGCAGTGGAGCTGACTTCCTCTCCCAGAGCCACCGCAACATGGAGCGCGCGGGCATGCGCGTGTTGTTCGTGCGCAGCTTGTGGACGGAGCTATGATCTTTGGCGGGTGCGGCGCGACGACCTTACGCACCCGGCGGGCGTTTCCAGCTGAGCGCGAACTCAAAACCACACGCCTGGGAAACGATAGCGCGGCTGCATGGAACCGGGGCTCACGCCGACCATGGACACCATTGGCTCTTCCACGACCTCAATGGGCGGGGATAGCTCGCGGTGCTCGAGCTCCAGCAGGCGTCGAATGCGCTCCTCGGTCGGCGGGTGGGTGCGTAAAAGCGAGGGCTGGGGGATGCGCCGCGTGGGCACCGGAAACATCAAGTCCTCCCAGAAGCTGCCCTGATAGCGCTCGAGCTTATCCAGAGCCGAGGCCAGAGCGCGTGGGTCGCCGGTCAGCTCGGCGCCTTCCGTGTCGGCGTCGTACTCGCGGGTGCGCGACAGGGCCAGCTGCAGCAGGCTGCCGATGCTGGGTGCCAGGTACAGCAGCAGCAGCCCAAGGAACGGCATATCGACGTCGCCCAGCAGCCACGCCGGCAGATTAAAAATCGCCAGGAAGATGGCGAGATAGGAGAGGATTTGGGTGAAACGCGTCATCGCGTCCGCCAGTGCCATCACGGAAAGATCGCCGTTGCGCACGTGGCTCAGCTCGTGCGCCAGCACGCCGGCGAGCTCGCGCAAGGAGAGGCGTCGCAATAGGCCCTCCGTGATGCCGACAACGGCTTTCACGGGCGTGCCGGTGGCGAATGCATTGAGGGTCATGCTGGGGATGACATAGACCGCTGGAACTGCCGGCAGTTTCGCGCGATGGGCGAGCTCGCCCACGACGTACAGGATCTGTCCACCCTGACTTGGATCGATGGGTCGGGCGCGGTACATGCGCATGATGATCTCGGGTGGGAGGCGTGGCGCGAAAATATGCAGCACAGCGATCGAGGCGAGCGCAACGAGCACGCCTGTCCAGGACCATAAGAGCCACGCCGAGAATGCAGTAACAAAGCCGAGCCCGCCCACCAGGAGAGCCGAATGCAATTCGTTGCGCGACTTGTGCGCGCGGCGCTGATCGTCGTTGAGAAGTGGTGTCAAAGCGGCGTCCTGTCCCGGCCCAGTGCTCGGCGGCCACGCAGGCCATCGTCGTTATCCGGCAGCATAAGCATCAGATGGCTCGAGGGCTATCCTAGGAAGTCAGGGTCGCCCACAGATCCCTTGCACCGGCGTCCGCCGAAGGTCTGCCGACAGGTGCGCCCGGCGCTGTCCGTGCATGAGGTGTTATAAAACCTCCAGCTTCCGCACGTTTCGCCGCTGCCCGGCCGGCCCCGCTGCGGCCTTGCCCTTCGCACGTGCGCTCATGGTGTTATCGCGGTCGCCGAAATCGATTGGATCGTGTTCCCAAAGTGCTACCGGCGCACCGAGATGGATGTCCCTCAGCCTAAGGCGCAACGGCGGGCCGGTTAGAACTTGTCGCTCACTGCTGCCGCGGCGGCCGGCTCGCGCCGGGGTTGGGCAGCTGCTGCCAGGATAGTCGGAACGACATCCTCGGCCCGTTTCACCGTCGAGAACCTCACCTGCATGTCGGGACGGATGAAAACTTCCTCACTCATGTGGCGCAGGAGCGCCAGGAATGGTTCCCAAAAGCCTTCAATATTCAACAGAACGATTGGCTTGGTATGGCGGCCAAGTTGCGCCCAGGTCAGCTGTTCCACCAGCTCCTCAAGGGTGCCGATGCCGCCCGGCAACGCCACAAACGCATCCGATTTGTCGAACATGAGCTTCTTGCGCTGGTGCATGTCGTCCACGACGATCAGCTCGTCCGCATCGCGCAGCATGCGCTCCTTCCTGGAGAGGAAGGTTGGAATGACACCCGTGACCCGCCCGCCCTGTGCCAGTACGGAGCGCGCCAGTTCCCCCATGAGGCCGAGTCCTCCTCCACCATAAACGAGGCCTATTCGCTCCTTTGCCATTGCTGCGCCGAGCGTTCGCGCGGCGGCGGCGTAGGCCGGGTTAATGCCCACATTGGAACCGCAGTAGACGCAGATATTGCGGACGCGGCGTTTGCCGGCGGATGGGGACTTGAGTGTCTTCTGTTGCATGTGATCCTTGCTTGACGGGGATGGCGACGGTCGGCCTGATGTTGCCCGCTTCTTGATGTACCCTCTTGATGTAGTTGTCATGCCGCAGCCTGCCGAGATGTAAACCGTAGCGGCTGGCAGACGGCTAAATTGCGGCATCGGTCGGTGCCATTGAGCCTCCTGGGTTTGGTTGTGCGGCGCAACGCGACGGGCGTTTGCGGCGGGTCGGGGACTTGGTTAAGTTGCGGGTCATCCGGCTGTCGGGGGATCTCAGCACACCCTAACAACACGAGGAAAAGGCGCACCCTTTCGTGGGGGCTAGAGGAGGGAAGTCGGCCATGCAGGTGGCTCGCTCGATCGCGGTGGCCCTTACCGCCGCTGCGACCCTGATACTATTTGCCAAACCGCCCGGCGTTGAGGCTGCGCAGGATGCCGATCCCGTGCGCGAGCGTGCCGAGGACCTGGCACGCGCAGCCTCGCGGCGCTTCAGCGAAGTTCTCAAGGTCGAATCGCAAGGGGATCAGCGTCGCCAGCCGGCCGGGGGTGAGGGTTCGTGGGGGTCCAAATGGCTCCAGCGCTCTGCCCAGGAGTATAAGTCGGTGGTGCGCCGGCTCAGCCAGGCAACACCTGCTCCCACGCCGGCCACACCGACGCCGAGCGCGCCCCCAGAGAAGAGCCATCCACAGGCCGCGGGTGCCCCGGCAGATTGGCTCACCTGGTCGAGTGAGCGCTTCCAAGACATCATGCGCAAGCTGGCGGAGGGTGCGGCACCGCCCCATGCGAAGCCGCCCAAGGCTGCCGATAAGGCCTCTACGGAGCAGGCGACGGCACAGCCTGGGAAGGCGTCGGACGCGACGGTGAAGCTTGGGCCGGCGGCTCCGCCCGGGTTGCCCACCACGGCAAAGTCCCCGCCACAAGCGCCTGCTATCGCAAGCGGCGAGGAGCGCAAGATCGCGGAGACGCGTCGGGCCGAGGCGGCCAAGCGCGAAGCCGAAGTAAAGAAAACCGAAGATGCCCTGAAGGCGGATCAGCGAAAGAAGGAGGCAAAGGCGGCGACGGAGGCTGCCAAGAAGTCTGACGCTGCAGGGCGTCGCACAGCCGAAGTCAGGGGCGACGAGGAGGTGCGCAAGGCGGCCGAAGCCAAGAAAGCTCAGGAGGAGCGCGCGGCATCTGAGGCGACCAAGAAGGCCGAAGAGGTTCGGCGCCGTGCCGAGGCGA
>JAMXLN010000195.1 GCA_024281145.1 Hyphomicrobiaceae bacterium
CCGCCCTGAAGCCGATCCCCATCGTCGCCGTCAGCTCGTTTGCGATGAAGGGTGATGAGGAGAAGGCACGGGCAGCCGGCTGCGACCACTACGTCACGAAGCCCTACAGTCCCATGCAGCTCCTCAAGGTGATCAAAGGGTTCGTCAGTTAACGGTGCTGGTCAGCACAGGGTCGTCGGCCGCCGCCAGGTCGTGCGATCCGGGGTGGGACAGGGGCGGCGCATCCCTATTCGCAGGGTTGCGTCGAACAAGCCGCACGAAGGGTCGCGCTCAGCGACCCTTCAGAGCACGCGCCTAACGACAGCTATTTCACGGGCGGCGGTATGCTGTACTCATCGCGATAAAACTGGAAATTCAACCGTGCGGTAACGGACTGCAATTGCAGGTCATGGTCCCGCAGCGTGACGGGCAGCCCCTGTCTTGTAAGTCCGTTATCCCTGTCGCTATCGAGGTCGATAAAGCTATATTCTACCCCAAAGCTCATGTAGCGGTTGAGCTTGTATTCGAGCCCCGCGCCCAGGGTCCATCCATTGCGCCAGTTGTCGAACGAGAAGCTGTCGTGGATAGCCGGATTGCGGCCGGAAAAGTCAACCTGTGCACCGGCCCATCCGGCCTTGCCATAGAGTAGCCACTGATCAGAGACGAAGCCGAAGCGACCCGTTACAGTCACGACGGTATCGATATCGGCGCTGAACTGCGCGTTCGGAACCACGATGCTGCGGAAGTCTTTGCTGACATCAGCGCCGCTAACAGTGGCCTCCACGCCCAGCAAGAGGTTGCCGATCTGATAATTGTAGCCAATTTGGCCACCACCTATGAAGCCGCTCCCACTCTCGCTGAAGCGTTCGCCGGTGACGCTGATGTTGGACCAGTCAACGTCACTCCATGCCCCGCCCGCGTGGCCGCCCAGATATAAGCCGGTCCAACTCACAAATGGCACAACCACATAAGCAGGCGGCGGTCCATATTCGTCAGCGACTGCCGCACTGGCGCCGACCGCGGCCCCCAACGCAACGCATGCGCCAAACATGGGAAGTCGAAGTCGCATGTTCGAGTGTCCCTCTATGTGGCGGTTAACACTACCGAGCGCCGTGCTGTGCGTCGGCGCTACGCGCCCAAACAGAGCCTACATGCGCCGTGGTTGAAGAATCATGAACTGGCGTTTCAAAAGAAGTCCCGCAATCTCTCTCAAATCGCACGCGGGCATCACGCGGAATTGCGGCCGTGAACCGGCACGTTGGTGGGCGACACGCCAAGACCCCCGTGTCAAATGGCTGACTGAAATCGCTGAGCGCAAAGTCCCGCTCTCCCCATTGTCGCGCCTTTTGCGCACAGGCTGGCCGCAGGTTTCTTTGCCGCGTGTTATATTGAGGGCTCGCATGGGGGACGCGAGAGGATGATAGCACGCAATCGATGCTGAAGACCTCGTGCTGGCCGCCAGCTCGCTCGCTCAATGGTTCCGGGGATCGCAGGTGGAGGAGACCAAGGTGACCACCCGTAGGGATGTTCTGCAAGCAACACCGGCTGCGCTGGCAAGCCTGTTGTTCGTTGGCTGCAACCTAATTCCCGCTTCCCAGGCGCGGGCCCAGGCAAAACGACGCCGAGACGTCGTGGTCAATGGCAAGCACGTCAGGACGGTCGATGTCCACGCCCACTGCGCGGTGCCAGAAGCGCTTGCGCTGATGAACCTGAAGCTCGGCGGACCACAGCTGCGTCCCGATCTCGACGTCAAAGCCGAACTGTCGACCCGACTCACAAGCATGGACGAGCAAGGGATTGACGTGGAGGCGCTCAGCATCAATCCCAACTGGTACAAAGTCACAGACCGCGACCTCGCCAAACAGATCATAACAATCCAGAACGAGAAACTCGCCGAGGCGTGTGCCGCCCATCCAGATCGGTTCGTGGCATTCGCGACGGTAGCGCTCCAATTTCCCGATCTGGCAGCCGAGCAACTCGAGGAGGGCATCAAGAAGTACGGTCTCCGCGGTGCAAACATCGGCGGCAGCGTTGCCGGCGATGAGATCAGCGATCCAAGGTTCCACCCATTCTGGGCAAAGGCTGAGGAGCTGGGCGCTACAATTTTTATTCACCCGCAGGGCGACACGGCCCCCGTGCAGCTTGGCCATCGGTTCAAGGGCAACGGATATTTGAGCAACGTCATCGGCAATCCGCTCGAGACGACTATCGCCCTGTCGCATCTCATCTTCGAGGGCACTCTCGACAAGTTCCCGCGCCTCAAAATCATCGCTGCACACGCCGGCGGCTTCCTGCCGTCCTACATTGGGCGTTGGGATTTCGGGTGTCCTACCAGGCCCGACCTTTGCCCCGGCGGCACGCACGGCCCCATCAAGAAGGCACCATCCGAGTACCTCAAGCAGCTCTACTACGACACGATCGTGTTCCGGCCGGAAGGCGTGCACCATCTCGTGGCCGAGGTGGGTGCGAGCCAGCTCGTCATCGGCACCGACTATCCCTATCCGTGGACCAAGACGGCTGTTGAGCTCATTCTCGAGACGCCAGCCATCAGTGATGAAGATAAAATCGCAATCCTAGGCGGCACGGCGGCCAAGCTGCTCGATATCAAGACGTAGTCACGTCTGCCGTGAAGTGCTTGGTTCGAGCACTCCCTTGTTGACCCTCTTGGCCGGGTCCCAGCAGGGTGGGATCGACCGGAACTCGGACGCGGACTGCGGAGCTAGCGTTCAGGGCGCGTTCAGGGCGCGGCCACCCTAAGCCCGTGAGGACCGACCAATCCTGGAAGGATCGGCCCAGTCTGGTTTCTCGAGGGGCGTTTCTCCGCCTGCGCAATGATTTGCCGGCCCGCCTCCACACGTCTGTGTTCGCGAGCCTGCTTCATCCTTGATTGTAGGTGCGGTCAATTTGATGCAGCATTGCCCGAAAATGGTTCGGCCAGACGGGACTTGGGTTGCTTGCTCGGGAACGGCGTTCTCGCCAGGATCTAAGCTCACGTCCCTCGCATCGTTTCGCACGCGAAGTGGGAGCACGCCATGCTGGAGCATCTGGAGCGGCAACGGTCGCTGACGGCGAACCAGTGGAAGATCTTCGCCGCGGCAACGATCGGCGACATGCTCGACTTCTTTGACTTCTACCTTATCGGCTTCATCCTCGCCTTCGTGGTCAAAGGCTGGGATCTCACCTACGGGCAATCAGGGGCGATCCTGCTGGCCTCGGGCATCGCCGCTCCCTTGGGTTCCCTCTTTTGGGGCTGGATGGCTGACAAGATCGGCCGGCGGAAGGTGATGATCCTCACGGTCTTGAACTTTTCGCTGCCGACCGGACTGATGGCGCTGACACCCGATCAGGGATGGCTGTTTCTGTCGTTGTGCCGCTTTTTTGTCGGGCTTGGCGTAACGGGCCTCTACACCGTCGACATCGCCATCGTGCAGGAATTCGTGCCAGCCTCCAAGCGCGGCCGCATCACCGGCTTGACCACAGCCCTGCTGCCGGCGGGCACGCTGTTGGGCGCCCTGACAGGTGCATATCTGGAGCACTACGTTGGCTGGCGTGGCCTCTTCGCTGTGGGGCTCCTGCCCGCGGCCCTCACGCTGCTGATCCGCGCCTGGGTGCCGGAATCACCGCATTGGCTGATCGGCAAGGGACGGCTCGATGAGGCCCGCAGATCGCTTGCCTGGGCGTTGCAGGTCGACCCCAAGCAGATCGAATTGCCGACCTCCACTCCCCAGATCCAATCAGTCTCGTGGCGAGAGCTCTTCAAGTATCCGCGCAGCGTCGCGGTGTCATGCCTTACCGGCTTAACCCAGACCGGCAACACCGGCCTGACCTTGTGGCTCACCACCCTGCTCGTATTGGTGCTCAAAATCGGTCCGGCCGATGCTTCGTTCCTGGTGATCTGGTTCGGCGTTGCCGGCATCGCTGGGCGCTTGTTCTGCGCCTGGCTATCGGACGCAGCGGGCCGACGCCCCTCGGTCGTCTTTGTCTGCGTGATGGCGGCTTTGGCGACCTCACTGAGCGGCTATTGGAGCGATGCTCACCTAGGCACCATTTCGGTGTTCTACATCATGGTCCTTGTCGCCGGGTTCTTCGGCGGTGGCCTTTACGCGATCGTCGGGCCGTACATGGCTGAGGTGTGGCCCTCCAAACTTCGCTCAAGCGGCATGGGCCTTGGTTATGGGGTCGGGAATCTCGGCAAATTCATCGGTCCAGCCGGTCTTGCAGTCATTGCCGGCTCATCCAACTACGTCAGTCCAAAGGCGACGCTCGATGCGTTGGTTCCGGCCATGAACTTCTTCGCCTTCTGGTATGTGCTCGGTGCGCTCGCGATCTGGTTCATTGGCTTTGAGACGCGCGGGCGCACAATTGAAGAGATCGATCGCGCGCTAACCGCGAAAGTCGCATGAATGCTCTCCCCTCACGCAATAGACCTTACGCGCAGCGAGATGAGCATCATTCCCCCCACAGGCGAGGCGATTGGTCAGAGGCGGCCCCCGAACCCCTCTCATGCCGGGTCAATGATCTGCGTCTTTCTCAACTGCCGTAAAGTGCGTGACGCAACGCCAGTCCTGCAGATAGCTGGCATCCCCAGAGCGTTCCTCCACGCCATTTGACGGGTAGCGGAGATGTGACCCGAGGCCCTCGCCACCAGTGCATGGGTCACCGCAACGTTCCTCAACGGTCTATCCGACGGCTGCCCGGTGCTCAGCCCGAGACTCAACTCCTACATACGGGCGCTCCTTAGCACCGATGTAGAGCTGGCGCGGCCGTACCAATTTAGCCTCGGGGTCAGTCACCATCTCGATCCAGTGTGCAATCCACCCGACCGTGCGCGCGACCGCAAAGATCGGCGTGAACATCGACAGAGGAATACCGATGGTGCGCATGATGATCCCTGAATAGAAATCGACATTCGGATAGAGTTTTCGCTCAACAAAGTACTCGTCCTCCAGGGCGATGCGCTCCAACTCCATGGCAATTTTCAGGAAAGGATCATTGCGCTTGCCATAAGCGTCAAGCACGTCATAGCAGTGTCGGCGGAGCACTTTGGCGCGCGGGTCATAGCTCTTGTACACCCGGTGACCAAAGCCCATCAGGCGGTACGGATTGGACTTGTCCTTGGCGCGCTTGATGATCTCCGGGATGCGCTCGACAGCACCGATTTCATCGAGTGTCTGCAATACCCCTTCGTTAGCGCCTCCGTGCAGCGGCCCCCACAGCGACGCGATCCCCGCAGCGATGCATGCGTACGGATTGGCACGGCTCGAGCCAACGGCCCTAACGCTTGATGTAGAAGCATTCTGCTCATGATCGGCCTGCACCATAAGCAGCGCGTCCATGGCTCGTGCCGCGACCTGCGACAGATCGTAAGGCTCGCAGGGGACCGCAAACATCATGTGTAGAAAGTTCTCCGCGTAGCCGAGATCATTGCGCGGATAGATGAAGGGCTGACCCATCGCATACTTGTGCGCCATCGCTGCG
Source organism: Hyphomicrobiaceae bacterium (assembly GCA_024281145.1). Classification (GTDB taxonomy): domain Bacteria; phylum Pseudomonadota; class Alphaproteobacteria; order Rhizobiales; family Hyphomicrobiaceae; genus AWTP1-13. The sequence continues at coordinate 5,458 of JAMXLN010000195.1, forward strand.
ACCGTCGGCATCTTGGCAATGAGCCGATGCGCCGCGATCCGGCGGTGCTCGTGATTAAAAATGTCGAGATCGTCATGATAGAAGGCCGCCAGTGCTCCGGTTACCCCGCACATGACAGCCATGGGGTGCGCATCGCGCCGGAAACCGCGATAGATGGCGTGGATCTGCTCGTTGAGCATCGTGTGATGCGTAATGTCCGAAACAAACTGCGATTTCTGCCCGCTCGACGGCAGCTCGCCGTTCA
>JAMXLN010000196.1 GCA_024281145.1 Hyphomicrobiaceae bacterium
CGCCGGCGCCGAACCACCCGCGCACGCGCTTGCCCGTCAGCTGCTCAAGGCGCGCCAGCGAACGGCGGACCTCGGTCTCTTCGTTCTCCACCTCCTTCAACGATCTCTGGAACCAGCTGTGGCCGACAAAATCCCACCCCTCGCGCACCGCCCGCTGAGCAGCGGACGGGTACACGTCGGCGCACTGAGCGTTCATCCATGCCGAGGCCTTGATGCCGCGCCTCTTCAGTAAGTCGAAGATGCGCGGCAGCCCGCACCGCATACCGTACTCGACCCACGAGTAGTTGGCGACGTCAGGCGGCTCGCTGGGGCGACCATGGGGGGCTGGCAGGATTCCGCGCGGCATTGGTCGGTCGAAGGGCCAGTACTCGATAGCGACGACCGGATTGATCATCAAAGGCTTGCCGTTGAGCGCAGAAAGCCGGGGGCGGTCGCTGGACATCTGATAGGGAATGCGCGGATTGGGCCACATGGCAGCGTGTCTCCTTCATGGGGAGCTGGTGCTTGTGCCATACAGCCATCCACGGCAGTTTTCCGCAATCGGGAAGGCCGTGCCGAGGAGGGATACGATGAGCGAGCGTTTGATGGACGGATTTCCGCCCAGGCCCGACACTCAGGTGACGCTGGCGAACTGGCGGACCACTCCTTTCAACCAATGGGCGTTCCATCATGTGCGCGAGCTCTTGCCGACGGCCGACATCCCGCACGACGCGACAAACGTGCGAGAGCTGCCCGTAAAGATCGCTCCCCTCGAGGAGCTGCGGATCACTGGACCGGGCGCTCAGGAGCTGACGCTCGATCAAGCCCTCAGAGCAACGAGTACGGATGGCCTCGTCGTCCTGCACCGCGGATCGATTGTGCTGGAACGCTACTGCAACGGCATGAGCGAACGCTCACCCCACATCTTAATGTCGGTCACCAAGTCCATGCTTGGTCTCCTGGCAGGCATCCTCGCGGGGGCCGGCATTCTCAAAGCCTCGCAACTTGTAACGGACGTCATCCCTGAACTGAAATCGACGGCTTGGGAGGGCGCGACGGTCATGCAGTTGCTCGACATGCGCACGGGCGTTGCATTCAACGAGGATTATCTGGCCACCTCGGGACCGATGATTGCCTATCGCAGGGCAGCAGGATGGAACCCGCCGGAACCCGGCGAGCCAGCATCGGATTTGCGCGCGTTTTTCCGGGAATTAACCGAGAGCGAGGGGCGTCACGGCGGGCGCTTCTGGTACGTGTCGCCCAATACGGATCTGCTCGGCTGGATCATCGAACGTATGAGCGGTCGACGATACGCCGACCTTATGAGCGAGCAGCTCTGGCAGCCCATGGGTGCGGCACAGAACGCCTACATCACGGTCGATCGGCTGGGTGCGCCCCGCGTTGCCGGTGGCATGTGCGCCACAACGCGCGATCTTGCGCGCGTGGGGCAGATGCTTGTTGAAGGAGGATCCTACCGGGGTCGCCAGATTGTACCCTCGTCATGGATTGACATGATCGTCAACGACGGCGATCGGCAAGCCTGGTCCGCCGGAAATCTCGCTGCCTATTACCCAGGCGTGCCCATCCACTACCGGGCAAAGTGGTACGTCGAGCTGAGTGAGAGCCCGCTGCTCTTCTGTCTCGGCATTCACGGCCAGAACCTCTTCGTAGACCCCAAGGACGAGATCGTCATCGCCAAGTTCTCTTCGCAGCCTCAGCCGCTCGACGCGGCGTGCATCGCACTTACCGGCACGCTGGTGGGCGCACTACGCAGAATGCTCGCGGAGCGTTAAGCTGTCCCAACCGTCACAAACTGAACCTTCCCGGCTCGGGCACGCTCTGAAGGCGATCGGCTCTCGCCTCGCGCTGCCTTCGCTGACCTGCCAATTGCCTCCAGCGCCCGCAAGCCGTCTTGCGGTCGCTGTCCCCGTTGCATCCTCGCGCATGATGCAGCCAGCGGTTCCCGATCACGCACCGCGCTAGGAGCGCGCTTCGCGCGAGGCGGCCTCACCGCTTGCCAAGCGCGGCGCGCTCTGGCGGGAGCACTGGCCGCAAGTTGGAGAGCTCAGAACTAAGCCCACTTGCCGCGAAAGCGGGCGATGCGGTCGAGCCGGGTGATGTAGAGATTGCTGTCGTGCGACTTAATGAGCCGGAGCCGGCGCGCAAACGGCCACAGTACCAGGCTTTGCAGGATGAGAAGAAATGCAGACGACCAGGGCTTGCGCTTGATTGGGTGATCCGAATTTGCCTTGAGGAGTATCGGCATGCCCGTATGCACATAACCAGTGAGCCAGTTCGGCGGCACGAGCGGGACGACATCCCCGCTGTTCACCACCCGATAGTGCGGCGCCTTGACCAGGTTGGGAAAGTCCGCCCCGCCAACGCGCGGAGCACCGAACGTGTAGACCGCCGCGATGCGGTCGCCGAGCTTGTCGTTGCCGCCAAAGGCCGCCGCAGCGACCAGCGCCAGCGCGCCGCCCAGCGAGTGCCCCGTCAGGTAGACGGCCTTGGTCTCGTCTTGCGCGATCAGAACCTCGCGCAGCTTGGCCTCGATCTTGCGGAAGGCGGCGTAGAAGCCGGCATGCACGCGCACCGAGCGGCCGTCGACCGCCACTCGAGCCACGTTCAGGCGAGCCTGGATATCGGTCTTCAGATGCGCGCGGCTGCTCGTCCCCCGGAAGGCGACGACAACGAACTTATCGGTCTCGGCGACCATCGCCTCCGTGTCGGCGATTGAGATGGTCTCGAGCAGCTTCACGCGGCCATGCGTCAGCATGCCTTCGAGGATCTTTCTCTTTTCGTCATCCTCAAAGGCGATGTAGGCCAGCATGGCCAACTTGGCGAGGAAAGCGGCGGTGCGGTCGGAATAAGCTGCGCGCCGAGAGGGGATCGCGTCGACGTCGTGGGCGGCGATGGGTGCAACCTCCGCCAGCAGCTCATCGCTGACCCTGATCTCGGCTGCGAACGAGGCCTTGAGCTGCTCCAGTGCGCCCAGTTGCTCCGTTTCGAAGGCCTCAAGCCGCAAGCGGTGGGAGTCCACCGCCTTCTCGTAGGCGGCCAGCCGCTCAGCGAAGAGGGAACGCCACACGTCGAGCTGCTGCTGGGTGTCCTGGCGGCTTGCCACGGCTTGGGCGCGCGATCGCTTCGCCTCGGGCGCACTGGCGGGAGTGCTCGAACCGGCGTTGGAGCTGCTGCGTAACGCGAGCCCCGCAGGGGCCTCGTAAGCGATGGCCTGCTGATGCGATGTCATGGTGCTAGCTCCCGAGCTTGTCGGCAATGAACCGTCCCCTCGCGTGCCCTGCGGGCATGCGCCAAGAAGCAACCGGCTTTCTTGTTGTGCGGGAAAGCCCGTGCGATCGCCGGACCCGCTCCCGCAATCCCGGCAGCATCGGCCAGGTCAACGGCCGCGGGCTGTTCCCCACGGCACAGACGCGTGGGCGGTCAACGCCAGTGCGGGCACGTGGTCGACAGCTCGGGGGACGATCGCCGCTTGGCCTCCAGGGAAGTGCCGTTGCGAGTTTCCCCGGCAGAGAAAGGTTTTCCGTTGCGCCGGTAGGCCATTCCGTGGAACGCTGCGGCCGCAATCGGTTCCCGGGGGACCTATGCCGGCCCGTGGTGTTGTCGATGCCCTTCGCGAGCGCGGCGTGAGCGTGCCCGAGGACATCGCGGTCGTCGGCTTGGATAATTGGGATGTCATCGCGGGCGCAACGCGACCGCCGCTCACGACGATCGATATGACCCTGCATGAACTGAGGTGGCGAGCCAGCCGCCGGATGTCGGCGATGATCAACGATGCAACGACGCAAGACGAAGCGATCGGGCTATCGTGTTGGCTGCTCGTGCGTCAATCGTGCGACGCCTCGTTTGCGGGTTTCGCCCACTGGGCGGCTGCCGATGTAACCGGGAGAGCTGCGCAATGATCGCGCGCGCATTGCCGGCGTCCTCCCCCACGAGCCCAACGGCGCGACATCGGCCGGTGCCCTTTACGGCCGTCGATATCCGCGATCGGCTGTGGTCGGAGCGGCAGCGCGTGGTGCTCGAGTGCACCGTGCCGTTTCTCTACGACCAATGCGAGAAGATCGGAATGCTCGAGGCGCTCGATGTGACGACGCCGCCCGGTCCGCTCGCCTTCCCCTACAGGAACGACGGTACGTCGACGAGCGTGATGTACTGGGATTCCGACATCGCCAAATGGATCGAGACGGCGAGCTATACACTCGCCATGCATGCCAACCCCGAGCTCGATGCCCGCATCGACGCTGTCATTGCGCGGATCACCAAGGCGCAGCAGGCCGACGGATACTTCAACAGCTTCTTCCAGCGGCGGGAGCCGTCGAGGCAGTGGACGAACCTGCGCGACTGGCACGAGCTTTACTGCGCCGGCCATCTCATCGAGGCAGCAGTGGCCCACGCGCAAGCCACCGGCAAGGATACCTTGCTCAACGCAATGCGACGCTATGCCGATCATATCGGGCGTAGGTTTGGTACGGGTCCCGACCAGAAGCGCGGTTATTGCGGCCACGAGGAGATCGAGCTGGCACTCGTAAAGCTTTACCGGCTAACTGACGAGCGGCGCTATCTCGATCTCGCCCGCTACTTTATCGACGAGCGCGGCCGTCAGCCCCACTACTTCGACATCGAGGCCCGGGAGCGCGGCCAGGACCCCGCCAACTATTGGCATCGGACGTACGAATACAGCCAGTCGCACCTGCCGGTGCGCGAGCAGGATCGCGTGGTGGGGCACGCGGTGCGCGCCATGTATCTTTATAGCGCCATGGCCGATCTTGCTGCCGAGCTCGACGATGCCTCGCTGCTCCAGACCTGCCGTCGCCTATGGTCCGATCTCACGGGCAAGCGCCTCTATGTGACCGGTGGGCTCGGACCCTCGGCCGGCAACGAAGGGTTCACGACGGACTACGATTTGCCCAACGAGACGGCCTATGCGGAAACCTGTGCGTCCGTCGGTCTGGTGTTCTGGGCACACCGCATGGCGCTGCTCGAAGGCGACGCTTGTTACGCCGACGTGATGGAGCAGGCGCTCTACAACGGGGCGCTCAGCGGCATCTCTCTCGATGGCGAGCGGTTTTTCTACGAGAACCCGCTGGCCAGTCGCGGCGACCATCATCGCTGGGTCTGGCACCGTTGCCCCTGCTGCCCGCCCAACATTGCGCGCTTGATCGCCTCGCTCGGCTCCTACGTCTACTCGGTGGCTCCCGGCGAAGCGGCTGTGCACCTCTACGTAGAGGGGCGAGGCAGGATGGAGGTGGACGGCACCTCCCTCACGCTGACCCAGACCACACGCTATCCCTGGGATGGCGCCATTGCGATCAGCGTCGATCCGCAAGAGGCGGCCGATTTCGCGCTCCGCCTGCGCATCCCCGGCTGGTGCCGCTGCGCGGAGCTCACCGTCAATGGCCAGACCATCGACCTCTCCCGCGTGACCGAGCGTGGCTATGCCCGTGTGGAACGGCGATGGCAGAGCGGCGATCACGTCAGGCTCACACTCGGCATGCCCGTCGACCGTGTGTATGCCCATCCCGATGTGCGCGCCAACCAGGGGCGTGTCGCCCTGCGGCGCGGCCCGCTCGTTTTTTGTCTCGAGGCAACCGACAATCCCGCACCGTTGCACCGGCTTGCCCTGCCGCGCGTCGCAGAGATCGCCTGCCAATTTGCGCCCGATTTGCTGGGTGGGGTCACAACGCTTACCGGCCGCGCCATCGCCATGCAAGCGACCGAGGATCGGCTCTATAGCGCGCAACCGTGGGGCAGCGAAGGTGTACCGTTCAAGGCCGTACCCTATCACGTTTGGGGCCATCGGGCTCCCGGCGAAATGCTGGTGTGGTTGCCGGAGATTTGACGCCACTTGCCTTCGACACTGCGGAGCCACAGTGATGGTGGCCAAGCCAGGGAGGAAATCATGAAAGGGCTGGTGAAGCCGCTGTGGACGACCGTGTTCTTGGCGCTCGGCATTGTCGCAGCCGCGGCGCCCGCCGTCGCACAAACGGTCGACGAGATCATCAAGCGCGGCAAAGTGATCGTCGGCGTAAACACCACGACGCCGATCTTCGGACTGATGGGCAAGGATGGCGAGCCCGAGGGCTACGATCCCGACGTCGCGCGGCTGGTGGGAAAGTATCTGGGTGTCCCTGTCGAATTCGTTTCGGTCACCGGCGCAAACCGAATTCCGAACCTGTTGAGCGGGCGCGTAGACATGGTGATTGCCCTTTTCGGGATCACACCAGAACGCGCGCTGCAGGTCTCGTTCTCGATTCCCTATGCCAGCGAGGCTGCGACACTGGTCGCGCCCGAAAGCCGCAAGGTCAAGACGATCGATGACCTGAAAGGTCTGCGGGTCGGGGTTCCTCGTGGAGCCATGCAGGATCTCATCCTGACGCCGGTGGCACAATCCAAGTCGATCAATTTGATGCGCTTCGACGACGAGGCTACGGGGCTGCAGGCCATGATCTCGGGGCAGATCGACTTGGTCGGCACCGGGCTCCTGGTGAATCGCACCCTGAACCGCAACGATCCCGGCAAGAACTACGAGGTCAAGGTGGTGCTGCGCGAGCTGCATTTCGGCATCGGCGTTCGGCGCGGCCAGACCGATCTGCTGCAATGGCTCAACACCTTCATCTATGCAATCAAGAACAACGGCGAGCTCGACGCAATCAGCCGCAAGTGGCGCGAGCTGCCGCTCGGCGACTTGCCGGTGTTCTGACACCCAACCCACGACGATGCGAACCTGCAATCGCCGCAGCAAATGGGCACCCCGCGCCCGGCAATTGCATACGCGGCGCTCGAGCACGTGACCTACGTCTTTCAGTTCGGCACTGTCTGGCGGGAGCTCGACCAGCTGCTGCTCGGGGCCTGGCTCACCGTGCGCCTATCGGCGATGGCGATGGTGCTCGGCCTCGCCGTCGGCATTGTCTGTGCGGTCGGCAAGACCTCATCCTTGCGCCTCGTGCGTGGCCTCATCCAAGGATACGTCGAGGCGATCCGCAACACACCATTCCTCGTGCAGCTGCTGCTGATTTTTCTTGGCCTGCCGTCACTGGGGTTGCGGCTGACCCCCGATCAGGCAGCGTTGCTGGCGATGGTCGTCAATCTCGGCGCCTACGCGACGGAAATTGTCCGCGCCGGCATCGAGGCGGTGCCGCACGGACAGCTCGAGGCCGGCCGCGCGCTCGGACTAAAACCGTGGCATATCTTTCGCTTCATCGTCCTTATGCCGGCGCTGCGCACCATTTCGCCGGCCTTGGGCAGCCAATTCATCCTGATCATGCTCGCCTCCAGCGTCGTCTCGGTGATCTCCGCCGAAGAGCTCACTGCGGTCGCTGACACGATCGTTGCTCGCAACTTTCGCTCCTTTGAGTTCTACCTGACGATAACGGCCATCTACCTCGGCCTCTCTCTCGTCTTTCAAGCCACATTCGCGCTCATCGATCGGGCCTTGTTCGGCCGTTGGGGCGACCGCCGGTGATCCGCGAGTTCACCATCAATGAAGTCTGGTTCCTGGTACAGGCCCTTCGCTGGACCGTCCTGCTGGCCCTGATCGCGTTCGCCGGTGGAGGCCTGGTGGGGCTCGCCATCGCCATCTTGCGGGTGAGCCAGGCGCGCCTGTCGCGTGCACTTGCTCTCGGCTACATCAAGATTTTCCAGGGCACGCCGCTGCTTATGCAGCTTTATCTGCTCCACTTCGGCTCCAGCCTCGTTGGCATCGAGGCCAACGCCTGGGTGTCGGCCGCGCTGGCATTGACACTCTATTCAAGCGCCTTCCTCAGCGAGATATGGCGCGGCTGCATCCAGGCCATCCCGCGCGGGCAATGGGATGGGGCCCACGCCCTTGGGCTCAGCCATTTGCAGCAGTTGCGTCTTGTCATCTTGCCGCAGGCCGTCCGTATCGCCATCCCGCCGACTGTCGGGTTTCTCGTGCAGATTCTGAAAGGCACTTCGCTGGCCTCGATCATCGGCTTCACTGAGCTCACGCGCGCCGCGCAGATGGTCAACAATGCGACCTTCCGCCCGCTCATCGTCTACGGTCTGGTGGCTGGTCTTTACTTCTCCCTGTGCTGGCCGCTCTCGCTTCTCAGTCAGCGTCTCGAGCGTCGCCTGGATTGGGAAGAGCTGCGTACCGTCAAGGCGTCTGTTCAATAGAGGAGAAGTTGCCGTGGAATACCGCAAGCTCGGCCGCAGCGGTCTTAAGGTGTCACCGCTCTGCCTTGGCGCCATGATGTTCGGGGGTGCCGCCGATGAGACGTCCTCGCGGCGCATCATCAGCAAGGCCCGCGATGCGGGCATCAATTTTATCGATACCGCCGACGTCTACAACGCTGGCCGCTCCGAGGAAGTCGTGGGACGGTCCATCCGCGCCGAGCGCGACCGCTGGGTGGTCGCGACCAAGGTCAATGGCATCATGGGCAGCTCACCCAACGAGCGCGGCTCGTCACGCAAATGGATTCTCGAGGCGGCGCGCCGCAGCCTTGTGCGCCTCGGCACCGACTACATCGACATCTACTATCTTCACCGCGAGGACCTCGAGACGCCGCTTGAA
>JAMXLN010000197.1 GCA_024281145.1 Hyphomicrobiaceae bacterium
TTTCCCCATGCAGCTTCTTGATGATGGACGAGGCGCTCGTCTCAAACAGAGCTGGGAAAACGGCATGCACCAGGGCTGCCAGGCCGGCACGGAAGAGCAGCAGCGCAAACCTCAACGCAACGCCAGCATGAGCAAGGTAGTCCTCGTTCACCGAGCGGGGGTGGACAATGAAAAGACGCTCGAATGTCGTTCGCATGGGCAGAAACTTCCTGAAACTTCCTTACTCGGTTCTCTCGTGGTCCCTCAACCCGCACCTTGCATGTTCCGACATGGCCTTGGCAGACGCGCTCGGCTTCGGCGGCAGAGACTTGCACGTATCTCTTCAAAGACCTTGTCTGTGATCCCTAGGGCTTCAACTTGGGTGGCGAGGTTCTCGAAATACTCGATGTTCGTGCCGAGAATTCCCGACCCCGTTGCGATAATGTGTGCGGCTTCTTCGGCACCAATGTCCGCAAACCGGGCACTCTGCCTATCTGTGACGAAGGCAAGGGCGTCGACGCGGCCCTGCGGGGTCGCCACGTCGCAGAAAGATGGGGTGTAGCCTTCCCCGATCATTTCCCGCATCCACAAGATTTCGGTCTCTCGATCGACCGCCTCGGCCGGGATTCGCAGTGCAAGGCCGTGACATTCGCCGCCCACATCCAACGCAGCCATGAGAGCGGGCCGTTCTCGCGACCCGCGGCCGATCTCTACCTTCAGGCAAAAGCGACGATGGAAGCCGGTCAATACCGCCGCCCTGATTTCGACGACGTGGATGGCCGGATCCCACATCAAAGATCCGTAGGCGTAGATCCAGAGATCTCGTCCGAGCCGGCCTCGCAGCGCCTTGCTTCTAGTGGCCTCCCGCTCTTCATGGGTGCGCCGCCAGTTGTCTCCGTAGCCAGCGACCTGCGCACGCCTATCCCAGTCGTCAAACGTCTGGCGCGAGATGCGAAAAGTCGATTTCTCAGGATCTAAGACCTTGCCGACTAGCACAGGCAAATGCGAGAAGGCGTCGGCAGGGATCAGCATGGTTGGTTCGACTGTTTCGGTCGCCCTTCCGGTGGATGAGTTGCTGACCGCCGACCTTACAGATCGCGCGAGCCGCGGTCTGTTCCCGCAGTCACACCGGGCGTGGCTAGCGGATGCGCCATGAATGCCAACGACCTCGAGGCGGACCAGGCCAGCTCATACGTGAGGACAGAGCCGGTAGGAGCGCGCAGGCGAGAATTGGTGTCTTTGCCAGAAACAGATGACGCTATTATTCTCGCCCAAGAATAATCTATGCCCACGGGTGCCTGGCGGGCTTCGGCGCGTTGGGTCCGGTGATGGGTTGACCGGTACAATGTACCGGTACAATGAACCGGTACAATGAAGCGATTTGGACATTGAGCGAGACACCGATCGGGTTTGGCGCCCAGGGTTCTTGATGGCCATGTGTCGCGCGTTGGGGGAACTTCGCTCACGTGTCAGAGCTACTCGCAGTGCCAATCGATGGTCGGCTGGCAGTCGTCTTCATTGCCATCATGGTCGCTGGCCTTTTGCGTGGCTTTGTTGGCTTTGGCGGAGCGTTGATCTCGGTACCCGTGTTTAGCCTAATGCTCGGCCCACACGCAGCCATCGCTGTCAACAACGTAATGGGGTTGCCTGCTGTGTTCCAGCTGTTGCCGGAGGCCATCCGCCGCGCCGAGCGAGCCTTTGTCTTGCCGATCTGCGCTGCAATATTCGCAGCTGCGCCGATCGGAACATGGGCTCTGGTCTCGGCCGATCCGGCGGCCATGACCGTTGCCATATCCACCCTTGTCCTGCTCATGGTTGCATTGCTTGCGAGCGGATGGCGGCTTGGAGGACGCATTGGTTTCGGCAAACTGATCGCGGCCGGGATCGCCGGTGGTCTTGTCCAGGGAATCGCAGGGGTAGGAGGACCACCGGTCGTTGCCGTGGCGCTCTCGCGGCCTGGCGAAACCTCCCAGCAGCGTGCCAACGTATTGGCATTGATGACTGCCGTTTCGCTTTCCTCGTTTCTGCCGCTGCTCTATTACGGGCTCTTTACGCGCCAAACGGTGATCATTGGTCTGGTGCTCATCCCGTTCTATTCGGCAGCGACGGCGCTCGGCGCCCGCTATTTCGCGCTCGGTGGCCAAAGGCATTATCGCCGGGTGGCGCTTGCGACTTTGGCCGCAATCGGCATGGCGACACTGATTGTTTCGCTGCGCAACTACCTGAAGGCCTGACGGCAGGAGGCCCGCGTTACCAGAACACGTATAGGACAACGAGGCCTTGACGTGAGCCCGCAAAGCGTGCGCAGCATTTTGGACGTCAGTACAGACGTATCCGGGAGGAGACAATGAGAGGGAGACTGCTGCTTTTGGGTGTCGCATTTCTGTCCCTGGCGGCGGCGCCCGAGGCCTCTGCACAGAAGTCTGGTGGGGTACTCCGCATCACCCATCGTGACAGTCCTGCAAGCATGTCGATCCATGAAGAGGGAACGATCTCGGTCGTGCTACCAATGATGGGCGTCTTCAACAACCTCGTCATGTTCGACCAGCACGTACGTCAGAACAGCCTCGAAGGAGTTGTCCCCGACCTCGCTGAGAAATGGACCTGGAGCGAAGACGGCAAGAAGCTCACTTTCGTACTAAGACAAGGCGTGTCTTGGCATGACGGCAAGCCCTTCACTGCAGCTGACGTCAAGTGCACCTGGGATCTGCTGGCTGACCGAACCGAGGACACGTTGAAAGTCAATTTCCGGAAGGGGTGGTACGCCAACGTCGAGAGCGTCTCGGCCACGGGGACTTACGAAGTCGTATTCAACCTGAAGGCGCCGCAACCGGGAATTCTGTCGTTACTCGCCTCAGGCTTTTCGCCGGTCTATCCCTGCCATGTCTCGCCGCAGCAGATGCGACGCGCGCCGATTGGGACTGGCCCGTTCAAATTCGTTGAGTACAAAGGCAATCAAGGCATTAAGGTCACCCGCAATGCCAGCTACTGGAAGCCCGGCCGGCCCTATTTGGACGGCATCGAGTACACAATCATTCCGAACCGCTCGACGGCGATCCTGGCCTTCGTCGCTGGGAATTTCGATATGATTTTCCCCTATGAGCTCACAGTCCCTCTGGTGGCGGACGTGCAGAAACAGATGCCAACCGTGATTTGCGATATCTCGCCCATGAATGTTGCGGCAAACATACTGATGAACCCGGTACCACCCTTCGACAATCTGGATGTTCGACGAGCGGTCGCTATGGCGCTCGACCGCAAGAGCTTTGTCGACATACTCACGCAAGGCAAAGGCGACGTCGGCGGGGCCATGCAGCCCTTGCCCGAAGGGCGTTGGGGCCTGCCGGAGGCAATGCTGCGGGATCTGCCGGGCTATGATCCCGACATCGCAAAGAACCGCGACAAGGCCAGAGCCATCATGGCTGCAAATGGTTATGGCCCGGACAAGCGACTGAAGTTGAAACTCTCGACCCGCAATCTCCCGACCTACCGAGACGCATCTGTCATTTTGACGAGCCAACTTAAGGAGATCTTTATCGACGCCGAGCTTGACCTAGTAGAGACGGCGATTTGGGTGCCGAAGCTGATCCGGCGCGAATACCAGATGGCGCTCAGCCAAGTCGGTAACGGCGTCGACGATCCAGACCAAAACTACCCAGAGAACTACGCCTGCGGTTCGCGTACTTACATGGACTACTGCAACAAGGAGATCGATGCCCTCATCGCCGCGCAGTCAGCCGAGCGTGATCAGGAGAAGCGCAAGCTGATCGCCTGGGAGATCGACCGCAAGCTGACTGCGGATGCCGTGCGGCCGATGATCTACTACCTGCGCGGTGGGACCTGTTGGCGGCCGGAGGTCAAAAACCTCACCGTCATGGTGAACAGCATCTTTAACGGCTGGCGCATGGAGGATGTTTGGTTAGACCGGTGACGCCCTGTCCCTCCAAGCGCTGACGCGCTCTGGACGGAGCACTGGCGGCAGTTTGGTGGGCCAGGCAGGGCCACATGGTCGAACCAATTCCAACCGTAAAGCCGGACCAGGCCTGTCGTCCCACAAACCCGCCAAGCCTGTCGGCACTCCGTGCAAGCCGCAAAGCAAGGACGGGCGTGATCGGATCCGGGCCGCCGTTTAGCAGGAAGCAAGGTGCTTAACGCCGCGAAGCTTTCATCAGTCCGCGCCGTCCAATTCTTCAGGCAGCCCTGGCTCGGGCAAGTACTTGGAAAGGCGGACATCCGCGGTGCGCGCGTGGGCCTCCATGCCCTCCAACCGCGAGATACGAGCCGTGATCGGAGCAACTGCACGGCTTGCCTGTCGGTCGAAGCGCTGCCAGGTGAGCGGCTTGAGGAACTTGTGCACCGAAAGACCCGCGGTGTACCTGGCTGCACCCTTGGTCGGCAGGATGTGGTTGGGGCCCGAGACCTTGTCGCCGAATGCCACGGTCGTCTCCTCGCCAAGGAACAGTGAGCCATAGGCGGTGAGGTGCGCAAGCCACCAGTCGAGGTCGCCGGCGTGCACCTCAAGATGCTCCGGCGCGTAGTGATCGGACAGCTCGACGAGCTCTTCGCGATTTTGGGCGAGCACAACTTCGCCATAGTCGCGCCAGGCTGCACCCGCGGCTTCCTTTGCCGGCGCCGGCAGCTTCGCGAGCAGTCGTGGCATTCTCTCCATGACCTCGTCCGCAAGACGCCGCGAGGTGGTCATCAGCCAAGCCGGACTTTCGGGGCCGTGCTCGACCTGACCGACAAGGTCTGTGGCGACGATGTCGGCGTCGGCCGTCTCATCAGCGATCACCGCGATTTCCGTGGGGCCGGCGAACACGTCGATCCCGACAGTGCCGAATAGCGCACGCTTGGCCTCGGCGACGAACTTGTTGCCCGGACCGACGATGATATCCGCACGCTTGCCCGTGAACAGACCATGGGCCATCGCCGCAATCGCCTGCACCCCGCCCAGCGTCATCACGACATCCGCGCCGGCCGCGCGCATTGCGAAGAGCACGTATGGATGAATGCCCGTCCCCTGAAAGGGCGCAGAGCAGGCGATCACGGTCGGGACGCCAGCGGCCTTCGCGGTTGCGATCGACATATAGGCCGACGCGATGTGGGCATAGCGCCCGCTAGGCACGTAGCAGCCGGCCACGTTGCACGGCACAAGTTTCTGGCCGGCAACTAACCCAGGCGCCAGCTCCACGTGGAAATCCCTGATGCTCTCCCGTTGGGCCGTGGCGAAGTCGCGCACGCGTGCGATCGCCCATTCGATGTCGCGGCGTACAGCAATCGGGACATCTTGAGCCCGCTGCTCGATCGCCTGTCGGGTCATGACGATGTCCCCTGACCATCCATCGAGCTTTAGGGCGTAGGCGCGCACGGCCTCTTCTCCACGCTGGCCGATCTCGGCCAGCATCTCGGCCACCACCGTGCGCGCCGCATCCGACGTCGATGCCGGCGTCCTGGCCGCCCTCTTCAGGTACGTGAGTGGCACGCGGAACCTCGCCACAAGTTGCACCGGCCGACTTGCCGGCGAACACGCCGTGCGATCTGGAAGGCCATACCCTGCACTTGAGGGAATGCAGGGATCAGTTTGGGTTGCTCGCTATCGCCTTCAGCGCCGGGTCGGCGGCAACCCTCTTCATGTAGGCATCGTCGATATAGGCCTTGCTATCGGGAACCTCGGGAATCGTGCCGACCGCCTTCATGAACTCGCCGATATTGCCAAGCCAGGTGTCGACCTTAGAGCTGCCGGAGGAGCGGCTCATATTGCTGATCTGCTCGTCGAGCGAGTAGACCGGTCGATCGACGAACTCCGCCTCCATACCTTGGTCGGAAATCTCCACGCCGCCCTGAGCATAAAACGTCCGCATCATCTCGCGCGCCTCCTTTGGATGCGCCTTGATCCACGCCCAGGCGCGCAGATAGACGGCGAGGTACTTGGCAACCAGATCGGCCTTCTCCTTGGCGAAATCTGGCCGGGCCACGAGAGCCCCCGGTACGACCGCACCCGCGTCGTAGCCGCTGCACAGCAACTTGGCGCCGCCCTTTTCGGCCAGCGTGTACATGTTGGGCGCCCAGACGCCGGCAAAGTCACCGTTGTTGGACGTGATCGCCGAGATGATTTGCGCCTGGCCCAGATTCACAAGCTGAACATCCGTCTTGGCGATGCCCCACTTCTTGAGGCACGCCTGCACCGCATAATCGCCCGTCGAGTTGCTGGTGAGCAGGATCTTCTGGCCCTTGATGCTGCTTGGATCTTTCTTCACGCCTTCATACTTGTCGTCGCGGACCATCAGCACGTTCGCCTTGGATTCGTCATTGGTGATGCCGACGGTGATGAGCCCAAAGCGCGCCGCACCGAGCACGGCCGGCACCGAGCCGGTGCCGCCCACATCCCAGGATTTCGCCTGTGCTGCGGCCACCTGCGGGGCACCCGCCGGGAAGGTGGAGAACTCTGGTTCAAGGCCGGCCTCGGCCCAGAACTTCTTCTCCGTGGCGACGTAGTAGGGAAGTGCCCAGTAGACTGCCGGCTGGTAGCTCACCTTGATGGGGTCCGCCGCTCCTCTGCCAGGCAGCGCGCCGATGGCGGCCAAAACGGCCAGCGAAAGCCCGATCCGCGAACTCCTGTTCATGCGCTTCCTCCTTCTGATGGGCCATGCTTCTGATGGGTCATGGGTGACGGGTCATGGGTGACGGGTCATGGGTGACGGGTCATGGGTGACGGGTCATGGGTGACGGGTCATGGGGCGCCCGCCCCCGGCCTTCTCGAGGGCGAACCACCAGCCCCACTCATGGGGCGACGCCGATCTTCTCCTCGCGCAGGGATCTCCAGATGTGTGTGCGCAAGTGCACGAAGCTCTCCAGATCCATGACGTCCTCGATGCGCTCATGGTCGTTCCATCGCTCGGCGTTACGCACATGGCGAACATCGAGGATTTCCTTGATACGCCCTGGGCGTCTGGTCATCACGGCGACGCGGTCGGCCAGATACACCGCCTCGTCCACGGCGTGCGTGATGAACAGGACCGTGCGCGGATTGACGCGCGCGATGCGCACCAGCTCCTCCTGCATCATGATGCGCGTCTGCGCATCGAGGGCGCCGAATGGTTCGTCCATCAGCAGCGCCTCCGGGTCCAGCACGTAGGCGCGGGCGATGGCGACGCGCTGCTGCATTCCGCCCGAGAGCTGGTGGGGATAGGCCGTCTCGTATCCCTCCAGTCCCATCAACTTAATCACGGCGGAGACCCGCTCCCGTCGCGTGGATGCCGAGACACCCTGATTGCGCAGGCCGAATGCGATATTCTCCTCCACGCTCTTCCACGGGAAGAGTGCGAACTGTTGGAAGACGACGGCGCGATCGGGACCGGGACCGTTCACCGGCTGGCCACCCACCGTCACGCGTCCCTTGGTCGGCACTTCGAACCCTGCGGCGAGCCGCAGGCAGGTCGTCTTGCCGCATCCTGATGGTCCCACCAGGGCGACGACCTCCTTGTCGGCCACCGTGAGATCGATACCATCAAGCGCGGGTAGCGATTTGCCCTCTCGCGTAAAGTACCGGTACACATTCTCGAAGATGATGGCGCTCATGCGAGCCCTCTTGCTCGGCGGACAAGCACCTCCATCTGCCGCAAGGCGACGTCGATCAGAAGTCCTACGAGCCCGATGGCAAGCATGCCGGCCATCACCGTTGGCGTCGAAATGTTACTCTGGCCCTGCACGATCATGTAGCCCACCCCCGCCGATGCGACGATAAGCTCTGCCCCCACGAGCGACTGCCAGCCGAGCCCGGCGCCCACGCGCAATCCGGCGATGATCGAAGGGAGGGACGCGGGAAGCAGCACCTCCGTTATGGTGCGCAGGCTGTTGGTGCCCAGCATCTGCGCTGCCTCGATGTACCTCTGATCGACGAACCGAGCTCCGCGGTAGGCGTTAATGAGACAGGGCGGGAACGCACCCGAGAAGATGATCATAATGGGACCGCCGATTCCGGTGCCAAACCACAGCGCCGCGAATGGCACCCAGGCAATCGGCGCGATGAAGCGCAAGCCGTCGAACACGGGGGTCACGATGTCATCGAGCCAGCGGTAGAGGCCCATGGCGAGCCCCAAGGGGACACCGATCGATGCGGCAAGAGCCACGCCGTAGGCATAGCGTTCGAGGCTCCTTGCCAGATGCATGGGCAGGGTCGCTCCTGCGAACGGCGCCGTCAGGAGGTAGGTCGCACGAGCGAGGACTTCGAACGGAGTGGGCAGGAACTGGCGCGGCACGTAGCCGGACATCGAAGCTGCTAGCCAGATTCCGAGAAAGCCCGCCAGGCCGATCACGCCGAGGATGAGGGCTTCAAGCTTCGACAAGGGACGTTGGGATGTGTTGGCCATGGTCGCGTGCCGATCTCAATGGGCAAGCCACGGCATGGCCCGCCGCTCCACCTCGGCCAGCAGGCGCGTGGTGGCCCAGCCCAGCACGCCCACGGCCGCCATGCCGACCATCACCATGGCCGGGTAAATGTCCTGCTGCGCCATGTTGAGAACGCGGCCGAGACCCGCAAGTGCGCCGACCAGCTCTGCCGCAACCAGCGTGGTCCACGCGGCCTGAAGCGCCAGACGCAGCCCCGTAAAGATCATCGGCGCGGCCGCTGGCAGCAGCACTTCGCTCAAGAAGCGCCACCGACCCGTGCCGAGCATGCGCGCGGCCTCGATGATGGGCGGCTCGATTGCCCTGATGCCGCTCAGCGTGTTGATGACGGCCGGCACGAATGCGGCAAAGAAGATCACCATGATCTTTGCGGCGTCGCCGAGCCCCAGCCAGAGGATCGCCAGCGGAATCCATGCGAGCGGCGGAACGGGACGAATGACCAGAAACGCCGGATTGATGAGCGCCTCGGCGCGCCGGCTCCACCCCATCAAGAGGCCGAGCGGCACGCCGATGCCGGCGGCCACGGCAAACCCCAAGACGACAAGCCGGGTGGAATGCAGCGCGTGCCCGACAAGCGTCCCGTCCGCGTAGCCGACCGTCACGATCTGCTTGGTCGATTGCCAGAACTGCAGGGGCGAGGGAAAGCGGCTCGTACTGATTGTGTCCGTCACCATCGTCAGCACCGCCCATGCCGCCAGCAGCACCAGTACCGAGCCCGTGCCAAGGAAGCGCCGCGTGAGCCGCGCAGGCAACGTCGAGGAGCTGTGCGCCCCTGGCAATGTGGAAGGTGTCATTGTTCGCGCAACACGGCCTGGTAGGCGGCACCGGGATCGCCCCCCGCGGCAGCCTCAAGCTCGACGACGACCCGCAAGTTCTCCGCCTTGAGACGAAACGGCCGGCGGTAGGCATCGCTGACGGGCGAGCCTGCATCCTCACCGATGTTGAGCCCCGCCGTGGTGCCGTGGGTCGGCCATGTGCGCGCAATCTCCACCGAACCCATGGCATCGTCTCCCAGCTTGACCGTAACGCGCCCGGCGCTCTTGCCCGTGCGGCGGAACTCGAGCCGGATCGCCACCTTTCCGGGCTTGGGCGAAAACGGGGCGCTGATGGTGTGTCTGACCGATTCGGAATAGACGTACTCGTATTTGAGCTCACCTTCCTTGATGTAGAGAGCAAAGCCGGCGAAACGGCTTCCCCACGCAACGAGCACGCCCTCGGCACCGGTGGGCGGTGGCTCAAACTCGGCCGTAATCGTATAGCTGCGATCGCTGATGTCGGGCGCTGACAATCGATCCACGCGCGCCATGTTGCCGAAGTACTCGTAGCGTGTGATCGTGTTCATGCGCAGCCTGGCCGCGGCCCGCTCCCAATCGCGGTCGTCGAGCGGCAATACGCCGTACTTGCCAGCTTCCACCCACCACAGATCGATAAGGTCACGCAGCCGTTTGGGTTCCGATTGGGCCAAATCGTCGATCTCGGCAAAGTCGCGATCAAGGCAATAGAGCTCCCAGCGGTCGGCCTCGAAGTCCGAGCCCTTGACGTGACGCGAGACTGCTTTCCAGCCCCGATGCCAAATCGCCCGATCTCCCAGGATTTCGAAGTATTGCGTGTGCTTGCGGGTCGGCGCGGCGCCGTCGTTGAAGGTGTAAGCCAGGCTCGTGCCGTGCATCGCCAACTGCGGCGCGCCGCGGTACTCGCGCGGTGCTTCGATGCCCAGCACCTCATAGAGGGTCGGCGCGATGTCGCAGACATGATGATATTGCCCGCGGATCGCGCCGCCATGCGTGATGCGCTTGGGCCAGTGCACGACCAGGGGCGCCCTGATGCCACCTCCGTGCGTATCCTTCTTGTACCATTTCAGCGGTGTATTGGAGACTTGTGCCCAACCGAACGGGTAATGGTTGAACGCCCGATCGCTGCCGATCGCCTCCAGATGCTTGAGACCGACCGAAGGGGGTTCCTCCTCGTAGACCATATGCTTCCTGAGATTGATTGCGCCCGTCGGCCCGCCCTCCGCGCTCGCTCCATTGTCGGACATCAAGATGATGAGCGTATTCTCGAGCTGGCCGATCCGGTCGAGATGGCCGACGAGCCGGCCGATCTCGGCATCGGTGTGCTCCAGAAAGGCCGCATAGGTCTCTTGCAGCCGAACCAACAGCGGGCGAACTTCGGCCGGCACGTCGAACCAAGCTTCGACGCCCGGGTTGCGCGGGGCCAAGCGCGTGGCGGGAGGCACCAGACCCAGCTCCAGCTGCTTGGCAAGTCGCCGCTCGCGGATGGCGTCCCAGCCCACGTCATAGCGCCCGCGATTGCGCTCGATGTAAGCTCGCGGCACGTGATGGGGCCAATGGCAGGCACCGAACGCCAGATAGAGATAGAAGGGCCGCCGCGGCGCCGAGGTCATGTGATCGCGAACGTCGCCGATCGCGTGATCGACCAAGTCCGTGCTCAGGTGGTAGTCCGTGCCAGGATTGAGCTGGATTGGCCGATTGTCCTGATAGAGCTCGGGGTTCCACTGGTCAGCGAGAGCGCCGTGGAACCCGTACCACCGGCTGAAGCCGCGCCCCAGCGGCCAGTCCTCGTGCGGTCCAGCCGAGCCGTAGTCTGCGATATTGGTGAGATGCCATTTGCCGATGGCGTAGGTGGCGTACGCATGCTCGCGCAGGACCTCGGGGATGGTGGCCGCGCGCCGCGAGACCTTGCCTTGATAGCCCGGGAATCCGCTTGACCATTCGGCGATAATGCCGACCCCCACTGCGTGCGCGTTCCGACCCGTGAGCAGGCAGGCCCTGGTCGGCGAGCACATGGCCGTCACATGGAAGTTGGCGTATCGGACGCCACCCGCCGCGAGCGCATCGATGTGGGGCGTCGGGATCTCCGAGCCGTAGCAGCCTAAGTCAGAGAACCCAACGTCGTCGAGAACGATCGTCACGATGTTGGGGGCGCCCTGGGGAGGGAGGGCAACCGGTGGCCACCACGGCACTGACGTCTCGTACGTGCGCTCGATCGAGCCCTTAAACTCACCATTGTCTCGGGACATTCGTGCCCTTCCTATCTCGAACGTGAGAGTCCGATCCACTCATGCGTTGACGCTGAAGTGAATGCGCGACAGTCGGCGCTGCGACAGCTCACGCACGAGCCGCACGAGCGGCTTTTCGAACGCGTACTCGGTCACCATCGGGCCGGCTGCTAGCATCTCGTCGACCTGGCTGCCCGCGAGCATGAAGCGCAGCAGGCGCTCGTCGTCGCTGATGTTGGGGTACTGCTTGCGCAGCTTTGGTACGGCAGGCGGCAACGGCTCGGGTTTGAGCGCGATCTTCGGCGAGCCGTTGGCAACGATGCGGTCGAGAACGTCCGGATCGACGGGTGCCAGCAGCTTGCCATAGTAGCCCAGCGCATACTTCTTCACCTCATCCGGCACGGTGCGATAGCGCTCGCCCTGCACGACGTTGAGCACAGCCTGCGTGCCGACGAGTTGGGCAAACGGCGTTATCATGATGGGATAGCCGAGCTCGTAGCGCACGCGCGCGCATTCTTCGAGCAGCTTCCGGAAGAGGTGCGACAGTCCCGCCTGCGCCAGCTGGGAGCGAAAGTTGGACATCATGCCGCCGGGAATCTGGTGCTCGTAGTGGAATTCGTCGTATTCCTGCGGAGTTCCGAGCGGCTTGCCCTCCTGCTCGGCGATCCGCCGGAAGTGCTCACCGATCTCCTCAAGCACGGCGTCGTCTACGCCAACCTTGTAGCCCAGGGCGCGGAGGTTCCTCGCCATCGATTGTGTCGACGGCTGCGCGTTGCCGTTGGCAAGCGGGGCAATCGAGGAATGGATGCGGTCGGCGCCCGCCTTAATGCCCTCTAGGTAGACGATCGGGGCAAGGCCGGTCATGCAGTGGCTGTGCAGCTCGAGCGGAATGTCGCCGATCACCTTCTTGACCGCCGGGACCAGCGTGCGGATCCGGTCAACCGTCAGCAGGCCGCCGGCGTCCTTGAGCCAGATGGCATCGACCTTGGTCCGCGCCACGAGTTCGGCTGCGGTCTTGACATAAAGCTCATCGGTGTGCACGGGGGACAGGCAATAGGACAGCGCTCCGAAGCTCTTGACACCGAGCGAGCCTACCACATCCAGCGTCGCCAGCATGTTGTCGACGTCGTTGAGCCCATCGAAGGAGCCCACTTCGCGGAAGCCGTTGGCGACGAGGCGCTCCACCCAGAGGGCGACGATGTCGTCGGGTACGACATCGAAGCTCACCAAGTTCTTCGACCGTGTGAAGGAGCTGAGCGGTGTCCGCGTGATGCGCTGGCGCATAAGGCGGACGCGTTCCCAGGGATCCTCTTTGAGATAGCGGATGCAGACATCGAACTGGATGGTACCCGCCAGGTCGATGCGCTGAAATCCTGCCCTGTCCATTTGCTCGGCGATCGGCAGCATGTGCGCCGTCGTCATGCGGGTTGCCCAGAGACATTGATGCGCATCGCGCAGCGTGGTGTCGACGACGGGAATTTCGCGCATGTGCCTTTCTCGACGGGGTCAGCGGGTTGGGGGCGTGACCTTCTGGTCACGCTCCATTCGTTGCATCAGGTTTTCTTGAGCGCGGCCTCGGCCTTGTCGAGGAACGAATAATCGAGGTACTTGCCGACCCAGCCGTCGACGTCCTTCACCAGGTCCTCGGGGATCTTGCCCTGCTTGGCTATGGTCGTGAGCCAGATCCGTGTCGAGGGCATATCGAGCCGTGGTTGGGTAAGATCGACCGAGCCCAGCGCGTTGAAGTTGACGTCGTAGGACTTCGGATCATTCATCTTCTTGGCGATCAGCTCCGCCGTTTTTTCGTTGCCGTTCGTCTTGATCCAATTGATGCCCTTGAGCGTCGCGCGCACGAACTTCTCCACCGTGTCGGGGTTTTCCTTGACGTAGGCGGGAGTGAACGCCAGCTGCAGGCTCTCCGAATTTGGGATCGGGGGTAGGCGTTGGACGTAGTGCAGCAGATCGGGTGCCAGGGCGATGGCTTGTGCCGAGGCCGGTTCCCAGCCGATGAAGGCTTCAACCTCGCCTTTCTGAATCATCACGGCGACGTCCGTGATTTTGGCCGGGACGTGTTCGTACTTGATGCCCATCGTCTGTTGGATGTAGCCGAGCACCGCGTCGTGGATCGTGCCGATACCCGGCGTTCCGACTTTCTTGCCATCAAGTTCCTTGACGGACTTGTACTGCTTTTTGCCGACGATTGGCGCGTTGCCCTTGGTGACGGACATGACAATCCGCACGTCCCCGCCACGTGCCACATACTGCATGAAGGGCACAATGGCCGCCATCACGGCATCGAGGTTGTTGATGTCAAGCAGCGCGGAGGGGCCGTTCGGATAGGTCTTGCGGTCGATTTTGATGCCTTCGTGCTCGTAGTAGCCGTTGAGCTCAGCCACCCACACGGCTGCATAGTCGACCTCCGAGCCATTCTGGTCGGCGAGCCGCACCGTCTTGGCCTCCTGGGCGATGGCGGACGCTCGCAAAATGGCACTGCCCGCAACCGGCAAGACGGTGAGAGCACCGATTTGCTGCATGAGGGTCCGTCTACTTGGCATGGATGCTTCCTCCGTCGCTATCGATTTTCTGTGTGATTGAGTTTTCCTTGCGCTGGCATTTGCCCGCCACTCGGCGCGTGCAGCCAGTGCATGCACTGGCTGCGGAGGGCCATGAACTCGGGCGAAACCGGATCGCGCGGGCGCGGCAGCGCGATCGGCAATTCGGCGAGGATGCGCGCCGGCTTCGCCGACAGAAACAAGATGCGATCGCCGAGAAAGATCGCCTCTTCCAGATTGTGCGTCACGAACACGACGGTCCGCCGCCTGTGACGCCAGATATCCAGCACCTCGTTCTGCATGCGCTCGCGCGTAGGCTGGTCAAGGCTGACGAAGGGCTCGTCCATGAGGATCAGGTCGGCGTCGGTCACGAATGCGCGGGCGATGGCCACGCGCTGCTTCATGCCGCCGGAAATCTGATGGGGGTAATAGCTCTCAAAGCCCGTAAGGCCGACCATCTCGACGATGTCACGCACCTTTTCCACCATTTCGGAGCCGCGAATACCCTTGATCCTCAGACCCGTCGCAACGTTGTCGCGGACGTTGAGCCATGGAAACGTGGACGGCTCCTGGAAAACGAACGAGATGCTTTGCTGCTTGGGATTGGCTGGTCTGCCGTCGATGAGCACGGCGCCCTCGGATGGGCGCAGGATTCCGGCCAGCATGTCGAGCAATGTGGTCTTGCCGCAACCGGAGGGCCCGCAAATGCAGATGAACTCGTTGGCCGCGACCGCGAACTTCAAGCGCTTGTAGACGACGAGATCACCATATTGGTGGGAAGCGTCGACCTCCACCTTGGGGCGTTCGTTGAGCTGTTCCTGCCCGCGCATGCTGCACCATTCCTCAGAGGCTGACCTGCCAGCGCCAGCGAAAGAGGCGCTTTTCGATCAGCAACAGGACCTCGTTCATCAGAAAGCCGATCAGGCCGATCAGAAGCATGCCCACGATCACCTGCGGCACCTGCAGCAGCTCAGCGTAGTTCGTCATCATGCGGCCGAGCCCCGTCGATATGCCGCCAGCAAGTTCGGCGGCAACGATGGTGAGCCAGGCGGTACCGAGGCCAACCCGCATGCCGGCCATGATGTCCGGCAGCACGGTCGGCACGACCACGTGGCGCAGCGTCCAGTACTTGCTCGCGCCGTGGACGATGCCAACCTTGCGATGGATTGGCTCGACGCGCGCCACACCCACGAGGGTCGAAGTGAAAACCGGGAAGAACGCACCGAGGAATATGAGGAAAGCGAAACGCGTGAGCCCGGTGAAGAAGATAATGGCGAGGGGGATCCAGGCGATCGGCGGAATGAAGCGAAAAGGCTCCAAGACCGAGCGGGTGCCGGCGTAGAGTTTGGGGTAGAGCCCCATGAGAAGACCCATCGGCACGGCCAGAAGCACGCCGAAGCCGAAGCCGACCAGCACACGCTCGATGCTTGCCCAGGCATGCCGAAGGAGTGAATTGCCGAACGTGTCGCCGCGCGTTGCCAGCTGCAGGAAGGCGTCGACGATCTTGAGCGGCGCGGGAAAGAACGGCGATCCGACAAGGGTGGCGGCAAGTTGCCAAAGCGCCAATGCGCACGCGAGGGAGACTAGGTTCCACAACGTGGTACGCATGCTCGCGGCCGCGAAGCTTAGCTCGCCACGACCGGCCTGACTGCTGGCCTCAGTACCGGCCTGAGTGCTGGAGACCACCATTGTGGGAATGTTCTCCGATTGCCGCGGTTATTTGGCCATCCAGCCGCCGTCGATGATCAGCGACGTACCTGTCACGAAGGTCGAGGCGTCAGAGGCCAGGAACAAGGCCGCGCCAATCAGCTCGCGGGCCTCGCCGAAACGCCCAAGCGGCGTCGTGTCGATAATTCGTTGACGCACCTGCGGCGCATGTTGGCGGGTGAGCGGCGTATCGATGTAGCCAGGGGCGATGGCGTTGACCCGAATGCCGTGTGGCGCCAGCTCCAGCGCCAGCACTTTCGTCATCTGGATCAAAGACGCTTTGGCTGCCGCGTAGGGAGCCACGTTCTCTGCCCCCACATGTCCGAGAATGGAGGCGACGTTGATGATGGTGCCCGTGCGCGTTTCACGCATGTGGCGGCCCACCGCGCGGCAAAACAGGAAGGAGCCGCGGACGTGTACGGCATAGAGGGAGTCGAACTCCTCGCAGCTGTAGTCGAAGAGCGGTTTGCGGATGTTATGTCCCGCATTGTTGATGAGCACATCGATGCGCCCAAGTCCGGCGAGCACCTGCACGACCGCGCGCTCAACGTCCGCCTCGTTGCTGACGTTGCCACTCACGGCAACGGCACGAACTCCAAGGCCCGTCGCAATCTCCTTGGCGCAAGCCTGTGCCAGCTCGCCGTCTCGGTCGACGATGGCGCAGCTCGCACCATAACAAGCCAGGCCCCAAGCCATTGCGCGGCCGAGACCGGAAGCACCGCCCGTTACCAGCACGACACGGCCGCTCAGGTCGTGCAGGGCCTGCACCGACGCCTGGCTCGGCAACGCTTGCAACGCATCTAACATCGCCATGTTCGCCCTAGTAAAGTTGCTCGCCCACCGCTCACGTCGTCGCAGGCGCCAGTCACGAAGCTTGCGGCATCGGAGGCGAGAATGGCGACCACCTGCGCCACCTTCTCGGCACGCGTCAGGCGCGGCAGCGAAATGCGGCCTGCCGGCTCGCTGCCTAACAAATAGGGCGTCTCAGCTCGCATGCCCATCGCTTCGATCAGAGCCGGTAACGCGCGGCCCACCCGTACGCCGACGGCAACCCGACGGGCCAGAATATCCAATGCACTCATGGCCGCACTCCGATATCGCTCGGCGCCTGCCCACGCTGCCGGCCGGTCGCCGCAGCGGCAAGGAACTTCTCCTCCACCCAACGCGTGGTCACGCGAGCAAACCGGAAATCCTCGTGCCGCAGAACATCGCGATGGAAAGGAATGGTGGTGGGTACGCCCGCCACCTCGAAAGCCCCGAGAGCCGCACGCATGTTGTCGATGGCCAGCGCCCGCGTCCCGGCGTGAACGATCACCTTGGCGAGCAGCGAATCGTAAAAGGGTGGAACGACGTAGCCTGCATAGCAGTGACTGTCGATACGAACGCCTGGCCATTGCGGCGGTTTCCAGATCTGCAAGGTACCCGGTGAGGGCAGAAAACCGCGCGCAGGATCCTCCGCATTGATGCGGCACTCGATGGCGTGTCCGGCGAGCTTCACGTCGCTCTGCGTGAAGGAGAGCGCTGCCCCGGCGGCAACGCGCAGCTGCTCCACGACGATGTCGCGCCCGGCGACCATCTCCGTGACCGGGTGCTCGACCTGGATACGCGTGTTCATCTCCAGGAAGTACCAGCGCCGAGTGTCGTCATCGACGATGAATTCGACCGTGCCCGCACCCTGGTAGTTCACCTGCCGCGCCAGGCGGATTGCCGCGCCCGCAAGCGCCTCACGCAGGTCTGCGTCAACCGCGGGAGAGGCCGCCTCCTCGATCAGCTTCTGATACCGGCGCTGGGTCGAGCAGTCGCGTTCGCCCAGATGCACCACGTTGCCGTGGCTGTCCCCCAACACTTGGATTTCGACATGGCGGGCACGCTCGATGAACGTCTCCAGATAAAGCGACGGGTCGCCGAAGGCCCCCTTTGCCTCGGTCGCCGCCAAGTCGAGCGCTCGGGCGAGATCGGCTTGCCTGTGCACGATGCGCATGCCGCGTCCACCGCCGCCCGCGCTGGCCTTGATGAGAATGGGAAATCCATGCCGGGCAGCAAAAGCGTGCGCGTCCGGCAGCCCCGCGACGCGTCCAGAGCCTGGAACACGCGGCACCCCTGCAGCGGCTGCGAGCTGGACTGCGGAGAGCTTATCGCCCATCGCCTCGATGGCTTTGGCGGACGGCCCTATGAATGTGACACCGGCTTGGGTGCAGAGGCGCGCGAACGCCGCGCGCTCGGAAAGAAAGCCGTAGCCCGGATGGACGGCATCGCAGCCGGTGCCCTTGGCCGCTGTGACCAGCAGCTCCGGCCGGAGGTAGCTTTCCCTTGCCGGGGAGGGCCCGATGCAGACCGCCCGTGTCGCGAGGCGCGCGGGCAGGCTTTCGCGATCCGCCTGCGAAACAGCAGCGACGGTTTCAAGCCCCAGCGTCTGACAGGCGCGGATTATGCGCACGGCAATCTCGCCGCGATTGGCAATCAGCACACGCTTGAGAGGCCGCGCCGGCATCAGCTGCGTTCCTGGTTGACAGGAGCGATCAAGATCAACGGCTGGTCGTACTCCACGAGGCCGCCGTTCTCGGCGATGATCTTGACGACTTTGCCATCGACCCCGGCGCGGATGGAATTGAAGAGCTTCATCACCTCGATCAGGCACACCGTATCATCGGCGCAGACGCGCTGGCCCTCCTCGACGAAGGACCTCTCGCCCGGTGCTGGGGCGCGATAGAAAGTGCCGACCATGGGCGCGCGAATCGCCACCAGGCCCGCCGGCACCTCCACAGCGACAGCCGCCTCGGGAGGCGGCGGCGCAATGGCCGGCGGGGTGGCCTTACCCGCCAAAATTTCGCCCGCGGCCGTGATCGCGACGGGTTTGCTACTGCCTGCGCCATTGCGCACTACGTGCAAGCGGAAACCGCCGTAGACGAGATCAATCTCATCGAGATGCGGCGCCTCGTCGATGATCTTCAGGATGTTTTGGACGTCGCTGAAACTCAGTTCCATGCTCGCGTTCACCATTGCTGCGTGGGTGGAGAGATCCTCGCGCGCCGCGCTACTTGAGGCCGAGGCTGTCGGCCACCTCCAGATAGATGCTCGCATCGAAGTACTTGTCGGCCATAATGGGGTTCTGAATCGCGCCTACCTCGACGTTGAAGTCGGTGACCTGGTTCAGCCACTTAGTAGCGCTGCCGTCCCGGAAGTGCGTGGCCCAGTCGGCCGCGCTGTACCAGCGCGCCGCCGCATGCATCTCGCCGATATCCTCCTTGGACAGATTGGGATAGAATTTTTGATGTAGAATCGCCAGCGCTTCCTCGGGCTTGGAGACAAAGTAGTCGTTGGCCGGGATCCACGCGCTGATGATGCGCTTCAGCACGTCTCTTTGCTTCTCGTAAAAATCATTGCGCGCCGCCCACCCGTCGACGATCGTCGCGTTGGGATAGCTCGAGGCGTCGAGCAGCATCTTGGCCTTTGGCGCCTTGGATTTGATCGACACATTGAACGGAACCCACAGAGCCACCGCCGGGACCGCGCCGGCGATGAACGAGGTGACGGCCTCGGACATGCGCTGGTTGACGATCTCGACATCTTTGTTGGAATCGAGCCCGGCGCCCTTCAGAGCCTGATGCAGCAGGTTGTGCGCAGTGGTGCCGCGCGTGGTGGCGACCTTCTTGCCTTTTAGGTCTGCCACCGAATTGATGCCTTGATCGGGATAGATCCAGATCTGGCCGGTCGCGAACTCCAGATCGTTGAACAGGAACACCTTGCCTTGGCCGCGCGCCGGGAAGTTGGCGAGTACGCCTCCGGTCGTCAGCACATCGAGGCTGCCGCCGACCAAGGCCTGAAACAGCTCGATGCCGGTCGTGAACTCGCGGGGCTCGATCTCGATACCCTCCTTTTGCCAAGTGCCGAGATGCGTCGCGAGCAGCATTTGAGCGTCGACGCTGAGAACGTGGAGATAGCCCACCCTGACCTTGATCGGCGCCGCCGCGCTGGCAATTCCGGGCGCAGCGACGGCGATGCTGGCCGCTCCCGTGTGGGCGAGAAACTGGCGCCTGCTGATAGGTTTTTTACGCACGTCTCTCCTCCCTGTGCGTTATTGGAGATCCCGAGGCTCTGACGTCCTCTCCCCGCAGGCGCGCCTGCATCGCATACTCCCGCATGACCACCTCGCGCAGTTCATATTGCAGCTCGCCGAAGCGCTGGCTGCGGTGAAGCTCCTCGTGACGCGGATGCTCGAAAGGCACATCGACAATAGTGCGAATGCGGGCCGGCCGTGCCGTTACAACCACGATCCGTGTCGACAGATAGAGCGCTTCTTCCACGGAGTGCGTCACCAGCACGACCGTCTTGCCTTCGCTGCGCAGCACCTCGAGCAGCAGGTTCTGCATCGCGCTCCTTGCCTGGGCATCCAGAGCGCCGAACGGCTCGTCCATGAGCAAAATGCTGGACTTGATGGCGTAGGCACGCGCCAAGGCGACCCGTTGCTTCATGCCTCCGGACAAGGTCTTGGGATACGCGTTCTCAAAGCCGGTCAGTCCCATGAGCTCGATGTAGCGGTTGGCGATCTGCTCCCGGTCGGATTTCGCTATGCGGTTGGCCCGCAGCGTGAGGCCGAAGGCGATGTTGTCCTTGACGGTGAGCCAGGGAAATACGCCATAGTCCTGGAAGATAACGCCGCGGTCGGCGCCAGGCCCCGCGATCGGCCGGCCGTCAACCAGCAAGGTGCCGGAGGTGGGCCGCTGCAGGCCAGCGATCATGTTGAGTATGGTCGTCTTGCCACAGCCGGAGGGGCCGATGATCGAGATGAACTCTCCCTCTCCCACCGTCAGAGAGACATCACTCACCACCGGCAGCACCCCTGAGGGCCCTTCGAACTGCTTGCAAACCGTGTCCAGCACGAGCCGTGGCGAGGCAGTCATGGCACAATGCGCTCCTGCCACTGCAAAAGCCTGGCAGCAATCACGCGCAAACAGCGATCCATGAGCAATGCCAGCAGCCCGATGCAGATGATGCCAGCGTAAATGGTATCGATCTGGAAATAGTTGGACGCGTTCTGGATCACCGCGCCAAGGCCGCGCTGCGCGGCGATCAGCTCGGAAGCCACGAGCGTCGCCCACGACACGCCGAGGGCAACGCGTAGTGCCGTCAGCACATGAGGGAGAGCCAGCGGTACAATGATGCGGCGAAAGATCTCTTCGTCGGTCGCGCCAAGCGTGCGCGCCACGCGGATGAACAGGGGATTGGTCTGCACGATGCCTTCGTACATGACGATGACGCCGGAGAAGAACGCGGCGTAGAACAGCATTACCACCTTCGCCAGCTCATCGATGCCAAAGTAGACAATCACGAGGGGAATGAGGGCGATTGGCGGGAGCGAGCGAAAGAAGTTGACGAGCGGATCGAACAGCATCCGAGCGGGACGATAC
Source organism: Hyphomicrobiaceae bacterium (assembly GCA_024281145.1). Lineage (GTDB taxonomy): Bacteria > Pseudomonadota > Alphaproteobacteria > Rhizobiales > Hyphomicrobiaceae > AWTP1-13. The sequence goes on from JAMXLN010000197.1 coordinate 21,072, forward strand.
CAGCCGAGCAGGAACCCAATCGGGACAGCCAGTATGATTCCGCACGCCAAGCCCAGCGTCACTCGCTGCAAAGACATGTACATGTCGAGCCAAAGGCGATTTGTCGTCAGCTGCTCATAGAACTTGACGAGCACCTGCCACGGGGTCGGCACAAGCGCAGAATTGACTAGGCCTGTCGCAGGAAGGAGGTACCAGAGGAGGAGCACGATGAGCCAGGGAAGCGCGCGCAGCCCGGCGTGCAGCCCCAATTGCCACACCTTGCGGGCAACGGTGCCAGGCCGCGAGCGGACCGGCGTTTCCCTGGTGACTGCCACTTGCGCTAGTGCGTCATTGGTCATCGAAAGGACCCACCCTTGCGCGCCTCCTCCTCGAGCGGGGTTGTCGGCTGGCACGCGAGTGCACGCTGCCACCCCCGCCATCTTCGGTCCTGGATTTCTTGCTGCTGCGCCCCCGCAGGCGAGGCTTTGCTGCCGGCGGCCGGGGAGGCTCACCATTGGATGAACTGGCCTGGAGCGCGCCTCCGAGCTCGTGCGAGATGCTCGAAGCGCATTCCCGCAAATCTGGGAGGGAGCGACGCAACCGATCGAGCGGCAGGCTCGCAACAGGTGCCATGGCGGCCAAGCCGGCGACCACGTGTCCGGATCGGTTGTGAACCGGGACGGCAATGCAATTGACACCCAACAGCAGTTCCTCGTCATCCTCAGAATGGCCGCGCCGGCATATCTCCTCAAGCTCCCGCCGGAGCGAACGCGCGGTGGTAATGCTGTTCTTGGTGCAGGCAGGAAACGGCGCCGACCGCAGCACGCTCTCGCGCAACTCGGTGGGCCCGAAGGCCAACAACAGCTTGCCACTTGCTGTGCAGTGCACGGGCATCGCGGTGGCAGGATCGATGTCCACCCGCAGCGGCGTCATCGATTCGACCCATTCGACGAACAGCACATTCGCCGATTTGAGCACCACGAGGTTGATCCGCGCGCCCATCTTGCGCGCCAGCCCGCCGAGAAGCAGGCGGCGCCGACCGTGTCCGGCGCTATGCCGCAGGGCGTTCAAGGCGACGTCCTCGAAGAGCGACCCGATGACGTGACGCCGCGTCAGCGGGTCGCGCTGCACGAAGCCGACGTTCTCAAGCGAGCGCAGCAAGCGAAAAGTCGTAGGCTTGGGCAAACCGATCGAGCGGCTCAGGTCCGCCAAGGCGATCGGCTCCCTGCTGCCGGCAACGCATGCGAGCAGCCTGAGCGCCTTCGTGACCGGCGACTTGTCTGCGATCGCGGTCGTTTCACCCATTGGAACAGCCTGTGTCGGTCAGCGATACGACGCTAGTTGCCGACGAATCCCGTTGTCAAGGGTGAAGAGCCGCTCCGATGGCCCCGTCCGTTCGCATCGCGGGGGAAAAAGCGGGTATCGCCAATTGCAAAGCGCGCTGTTGCGACCACGCGAATTGATCGGGCGCTGACCGCGGGGCCCTGTGCGCAACACCGATCTTTAAGGCCAGCGTTGTCGAACCGTGTCTTGCATCGCGGCGGGGGCAGCGACCTCCGCCTCGGGCGAAGCATCAAGCAACGTTCTCGCAACAATTCGAAATCCGCCGGTGAGCGCCCAATCCAGCACAGAAGCGCTTTCATGTTGTGGCGGCTCGGGGTTCAGCGCACAATCCAATAACCCATCGCAAGAGCGGCAACACATGAGGTTGTGCCATGGAAGAATTTCATACGTCAGCCGAGATCGCGGACGTCACGCGACGCGACGTCTTGAAGTTCGGCGTTGGCGGCGCCGCCGCGGCCACCCTCTGGACCGCCGCGCCAGCCCTCGGGCAGCGCGCTCGCGCCTTCCGCTTCGGCCACATGCTGCCGGCCGACACGCTCTACCACAAGACCATTCAGCTCTTTGCCGAGGAAACGGCGAAACTAACCTCGGGAAAGATCAAGATCGAGGTCTATCCGGCCTCACAGTTGGGCACGATACCGGAGATGCTGTCGCAAACGCAGGTCGGCTCACTCACCATGACCATGGCGGTGCCGGCCTGGTATTCGAACTTCATGAAGCCTGTCGATGTGTTCACCCTCCCCTTCCTGGTCTCCTCGACGGAGAAGCTGAAGGCTTCGCTTG
>JAMXLN010000198.1 GCA_024281145.1 Hyphomicrobiaceae bacterium
GCCCGCTGGTGGCGGAGTTCTTCCAGCGCTGCCTGGGCGAGGAGTTGCCCGAGAGCGCCATCAATGTGGCCTTGAATTGAGACGGGCACGGCATGGCGGCAGGCCCTAACCGCAAGGAATCTCCCGCGGAGCCCTTCAAGCGCGTGCTGGGCCTGTGCGTGCGCGCCATCGCCGGCGACGGCGAGGTGCAAGTGAGCTACGCGCCGGGCAAGCCTGAGATCGATGGCAAGCTGGTACAGCTGCCCGAGCCCTCGCGGCTACCGTCGCGCAAGGAGGTGGCCGTCATTCGCGGCTGGGCAGACAGCCTGGCGCTCACGGCCGCCTGCCACGACGTCAAGCTGCACAACCGTCTGGCGCCGCGGGCGGGCCCGGCACGCGCCGTGTTCGAGGCGGTCGAGCGCGCGCGCATCGAGGCGCTGGGTGCCAACCGCATGCCCGGCATGGCGTCCAACCTGACGGCGCGCATCGAGGACCAGTATGGGCATGGCCGCTATGCGGAGATCACAGAGCGGGCTGACGCGCCGCTGGAGGATGCGCTGGCGCTGATGGTGCGCGAGCGCCTGACGGGGTCCGGTCCCCCCGACAGTGCCAAGGCCATGGTGGACCTGTGGCGGCCTTGGATCGAGGAGCGGGCGGGGCGGACGCTGGCAAAGCTCGACAAGCTCGCCGACGACCAGGCAACCTTCGGCCGCCAATTGCGCGACCTGCTCAGGGTGCTTGATCTCTCCGATGAGCTCTCCGAAGGCGAGCGGGAGGAAGGCGAGGATGACGAGCAGGATCCCGAGAGTGGGGATCAGAACGCTGAGGAGACCTCCGAGGGCCAAGACGGCCAGGACCAGGCAAGCGACGAGCAGCGCGGTGAGGGCGAGGAGGGTGAGACGTCCGAGACAGCTCAGGACGCCGACGCCGACCAGTTCGAAGCCGACGCCGACGGCGAGGAGATGGCCGAGGCGCGGGAGCCCTGGCGGCCCAACTTCAACGTTCTCGATAATCCGGAGGCGTTTGGCTACAAGGTTTTCAACCGTTCCCACGACGAGGAGGTGTCTGCGGAGAGCCTCTCCACCCCCGACGAGCTGGAGCGACTGAGGACCTTCCTCGACAAGGAGCTGCGCAGCCTGCAAGGTGCCGTCGCCCGCCTTGCCAACCGTCTTCAGCGCAAGCTGATGGCCCAGCAGAACCGCGCCTGGGACTTCGACCTGGAGGAGGGGACGCTGGACGCGGCGCGACTCCCGCGCATCATCGTCGACCCGATGCATCCGCTCTCCTACAAGGCCGAGCGGGATGCTGATTTCCGCGACACCGTGGTTACGCTGCTCCTCGACAACTCGGGCAGCATGCGCGGGCGCCCCATCATGGTCGCAGCCTGCTGCGCCGATTTGCTGGCGCGGACGCTCGAGCGCTGCGGCGTCAAGGTGGAAATTCTGGGCTTTACCACCAGGGCCTGGAAGGGCGGACAGGCACGCGAAGCCTGGCTCGCCGCGGGCAAGCCGCCCAATCCCGGTCGCCTCAACGACCTCAGACACATTATATACAAGCCGGCCGACGCTCCCTGGCGCCGTGCCAAGCGTTCCCTCGCCCTGATGATGCGCGAGGGCCTGCTCAAGGAGAACATCGACGGTGAGGCACTGTCTTGGGCACACCGGCGACTGCTGGCACGTCCCGAGCGCCGGCGCATCCTGATGATGATTTCGGATGGTGCACCGGTCGACGACTCGACGCTGTCCGTGAACACGGGCTGCTATTTGGAGCGCCATCTACGCCAGGTCATCGAGGAGATCGAGACGCGCTCCTCCGTCGAGCTCATCGCCATCGGCATTGGCCACGACGTGACGCGCTACTACCGTCGTGCCGTCACCATTACCGATCCCTCCGAGCTCGCCGGCGCCATGACCGACAAGCTCGTGGAGCTCTTCGAGGAAGGTGTCCCGGAGCCGCACCGTTTGCCGCTGCCCTCGCACCGCCGCAAACTGCAGTAGGTTGTTGCGCGTCGGGCGCCGCTCCCGTGCGCGGCATGGGGCGCCAGCGAGGGAGCACGATCGCGACATGATCGACGCCAACCCCCCGATGCCCATCCATCGCCGGGCCGTCGCGGGCGGGCTCCTTGCCGTCGTGACGGCCCCATTCCTCGCGCCGGCATTTGCCGAAGACAATGCTGCGCCGGCCGCTCGCGTCGAGCACATCGAGATCGACGCGCGTCCCATTACACATTTCGAGCGCGATCGGCCCGAAGCGAAGCGCTTTGGTCCGCTCGAGTTCTGCGGCGGTCTCGTTCTGACGTCTTCGGCAAACGAATTCGGCGGCTGGTCGGCACTGATCATGGAGCCCGCCGGCAGGAGCCTGCTTGCCATCTCCGACGAGGGCAGCTGGATGAGGGCCGATGTGGACTACGAGGGCGCGAGGCCGGTGGGCTTGAGCCGCGCCCGCCTCGGCCCATTGCTCGGCGCCGATGGTCGGCCCCTCACTCGCAAAGTGGAGCATGACGCCGAAGCCGCCACCCTCATCGAGGGCACGCTGGAACGCGGCACACTGCTGATCGGCTTCGAGCGCCACCACCGCATCGATCGCTATGTGGTGGAGAACGCTGAAGTGGGACGGCCGACCGGCACCTTGGAGCTCCCGGCGGAGGCCAAGCGTATGCCCGCCAATCTGGGCATCGAGGCGCTCACCACGCTCAAGGGCGGCCCCTACAAGGGTTCGGTCGTCGCCTTTGCCGAGCGCTTCACGCGCGGCAGCGGCTACCACACGGGGTGGATCTGGGTCGGCGGAGAGCCGCAAAAGTTCCAGCTCAAGGACATCGATGGCTTCAACATAACGGATGCCGCAGGCCTTGCCGACGGGAGCCTGCTCGTGCTGGAGCGCTTCTTTCTATGGAGCGAGGGCGTCAAGATGCGTCTGCGCCATCTCGCGGCGGAGGCGATTGCGCCTGGCGCTCGCCTGACAGGGCGCACGCTGGTCGAGGCCGATGCGAGCTTTGAGATCGACAACATGGAGGGCCTTGGCGTCCACCATGGACCCAATGGAGAAACGATCCTGTCGCTGATCTCCGATGACAATTTCAATCACATTCTGCAGCGCACGATCTTCCTGCAATTCATGCTGCACGAGGACTGATCGCCATGGCTCCGGACGCGTGCGCCTATCACATCCGCCACGAGCTCAAGCCAGGCGACCTGGGCATGGTCGTGCACCTGCATGGGCTCATCTATGCGCGCGAGTATGGGCTCGACACCACGTTTGAGCCCTATGTCGCCGAACCGCTTGCCCAGTCGCTTCGCGACGGCAGCGGCCGCATCTGGATCGCGGAGGACGCGAGCGGGCGGATGCTGGGCTCAATCGCCATGGTGGACGTCGGCCAGCATGTGGGTCAGCTGCGCTGGTTCCTGCTCGTACCGGAGGCGCGCGGGATCGGACTTGGCCGCCAGCTGCTCGAAACCGCCTTGGCCTACGCCAGAGAGCGCGGCTTCCTGCGCATTACTCTATGGAGCTTCGCCGATCTGGTCGATGCGCTGAGGCTCTACGAGCGCGCCGGGTTCCGCGTCGCCGAAACACGGACCAGCCGCGTCTGGGGCGCCCAGCGCACCGAGGTGCGCATGGAAAAAGAGCTTGGCGCTGCCCAGCGTTGAGTTTGGCGCGCCTAAAGTGCGCGGCGCTGCCGAGGGCCGATGCGAGGTGCCAAAGCCCACTCGGCGTGCGACTAAGCGGCGGTTGCCTCTTCGGATTGCGCTTTCTTGACTTCGCGCCTGAGCTTGCGGCAGCGCAGCGACAGCTCCTCCTCCCTGGCCTTCATCAGGAAGGCGTCGAGCCCGCCGCGCCGTTCCACGCTCTTGAGGGCATGGGCGCTGATGCGCAGGCGCACCTTGCGCTGCAACGCGTCGGAGATCAGCGTTACCTCGCACAGGTTCGGTCGGAACGTGCGCTTCGTCTTGTTTTCGGCATGACTGCGCAACTGACCGGACATGGGCAATTTGCCCGTTAACTCGCATCGGCGGGTCATGGAAAGCTCCTTATCGCCGGCCGTCGCGGATCCCGCGAGCCGTCTCGGCGCTCGCGCGCCGTTCTATACGAGGCCGGCGGGACGTCAAGGCCGTCCCCGCTGGTGCCAGGGCGGGCCAGCGGTGCGGGAATCCTTTACATTTCCATGCCACGCTGGTCGGGACACACAATTGACGCAAAACCTGGTAGCCTCAGTCGGGGGCAATTGGATCTTGCGTCGGCGCGGGGTGGATGAGGCGGAACTATGGCGTCGTGGTTTGCGTGCGTTCCCCGAAGCGCGGGTTGCGTTTTGGGGGGGTGGTTGCTTTTCGTCGCGGGCTTGCACGGGCCTGCTGCCGCCGACAGCTGGCCCGCCAATGTCCGCGCCCTTTATCAGATTGATTTGAACGGCTTCAACGTCGGAACGTTCGAGTTCCAGTCGCAGGCGGAAAGCGACAGCTACACGCTCACCGCGCATGCCCGCCTCTCCATCCTGCTCGGCGCGTTCACTTGGAGCGGTGATACCCGAAGCTTCGGCATGATCGTCAATCAGGCGCCAAAGCCCGCCTCCTTCACGTTTGACTTCCAAAGCAACCTGCGCGCCGGCTCTACCAAGCTCGGTTTCACCGACGGCGCCGTCACCGATATCAGCAATCTGCCGTTGGGCACCCCGACCCAGCCGGTCATCCCCGTGCGCGAGCACCACCTCAAGGGTGTGGTGGACCCGCTCAGTGCCATCATGGTGCTCTCGCGCGCAGCCTCCGCCGACCCCTGCGACCGCCACATTCCCATCTTCGACGGCAAGGAGCGGTTCGATCTCCTGCTCAGTCGCAAGGGCGAAATGCGGGTTACCGAGCAGTCGCCGAGCGGTCAGCCCGACGTAGCCTACGTCTGCCGCGTGCGCTACCTGCCGATCGCCGGGCATAAGATCGACAGCGAGACCAAGTTCATGGCCGCCAACGACGGCATCGAGGTGGCCCTGCGGCCAGTGCCCAGCGCCAACGTGTTGGTGCCCTATCAGATCACCATTCCGACCATGGCCGGTTCTGCCGTCATTACCTCCAAGCGCGTGGAGATCATCTCGCCGGGCAAGCCGCAGATCGCCATGCTTTATTGAGCGGCGTTGCCGTTCGGGCAAAGGCGCCGGCGCTTTCTGCCGCCCTTTGGCCTGCGCCATGAGCGAAGCGGGCGCGAGCCGGCAAGACCTCCCGGCAGGACCCCAAGGAGGACCCCGAGGGACGTCGAGGGCGTCGCGCCAGCGCCTCGGGCGGCCCAAAGCGGGCCCTGGGGCGCGGGGGCGGTCGCCACGTCAGGCCAGGGCGCGGACCAGCGTCTCGCGCATGGAACTGTGCGTCAGGTTGAGAAAGAGCGGCGTTACCGAGATGTGGCCTGAATAGACCGCCCACAGGTCGGTACCCTGCTCGGTGGCGGAGCGCCGGCGTTCGAACGCAAGCCAATAGTAGGGGTTGCCCCATGTGTCGTGTCGTTCCTCGATCTGCAGGAGGCCCCGATCGCGCTTGCCCTGGGTGGTGACCACGGTCGCGACCACCTCGTTGGGCTCCCGGTCGGGGAAATTGATGTTCATGACGCTTGAAGGTGCCCATTCGACGGCAAGGAGCTTGCGGATGAGAGCCGGCGCATAAGCCAGCGCCGTGTGCCACTTGATGGCCTTGCGACCTTCGGTGCCGTAGGCCTGCGACAGGGCCATGGATCGGATGCCGAGAATCGTGCCTTCAAAGGCGCCGGCGATGGTCCCGGAATAGGTGACGTCCTCCGCCATGTTGGCACCGCTGTTGACGCCCGACAGCACGAGGTTCGGCATCTGATCCTTTAGGATGTGGCGAACGCCCATGATGACGCTGTCGGTTGGCGTGCCGCGCACGGCGAACGCACGCTCGTCGATCTGGCGCAGACGCAGCGGCTCGTGCAAGGTAAGCGAGTGGCTGGCGCCGGACTGGTTGGTCTCTGGCGCCACCACCCAGACGTCCTGGCTCAGTTCCGAGGCAATTTGGCGCAGCGCGCTGAGGCCGGGGGAATCGATGCCGTCGTCATTGGTGAGGAGAATGCGCATGGGGGCACTGTATCGGCCAACTTGGCGCCCGTTGCAATCTTCCCCGCCCCGTCGTTCGGGGGCCGTGGTGCTGCGCGCGAGCGCGGCCGCGACGGGCCAACGCGAGGAGCGGTCAAGCCAAGTCCCATAAGCTCCGCGTGCTTCCTGGTGGCGACGGCTGCCTCGGCATTTGTTAGCCTCATCCCATGCCCAAGATCGTGATCTACACAACGCGCTTTTGTCCCTACTGCGAGCGTGCCAAGCGCCTGCTGGCGCACAAGGGCGCCACGTTTGAGGAAATTGACGTGAGCGGCGATTGGGAGGCGCGGGCCAAGTTGGCGCAGAAGGCGGGCGGTCTCACCACCGTGCCGCAGATCTGGATCGGCGCTAGCCACGTCGGCGGCAGCGATGAGCTCCACGCGCTCGACCGCGCCGGCAAGCTCGACGCGTTGTTGAGGGGTCTTTGACTTCGCGGGTGGCGAGGAGCCCTCATCGCCCCCGCGGTTGGCGGGGCGGCCCTGGAAGGCGGGAGAGGCCGCAGACGCGCTGGGCGTTGCGCGGTTAGGCCGAGTGCGCCCGCGGGTCCGGCGAAGACGGCTAGGGCTTGGCGATGCGCGCGAGGCCGCCCAGGTAGGGAACGAGCGCGGGCGGCAGGGCGACCGAGCCGTCCGGCTGCTGATAGTTTTCGAGGATTGCGATCAGCGTGCGCCCGACGGCTAGGCCGGAGCCGTTCAGCGTGTGCACATATTCCGGCCGACCGCCGCCCTTGGGCCGGTAGCGCGCGTCCATGCGCCGGGCCTGAAAATCCCCGCACACGGAGCAGGACGAGATTTCGCGGTAGGCGTTTTGCCCCGGCAGCCACACTTCGATGTCGTAGGTCTTCTGGGAGGCAAAGCCCATGTCGCCCGAGCACAGCAGCATCACGCGGTAGGCGAGCCCGAGGCGCTTCAACACCTCCTCGGCACACGCCGTCATGCGCTCGTGTTCTTCCAAGCTCCGGTCGGGTGTCGTGATGGAGACGAGCTCCACCTTGGAAAATTGATGTTGACGGATCATCCCGCGCGTGTCCTTTCCCGCCGCGCCGGCCTCGGCGCGGAAGCAAGGAGAATAGGCTGTGACCCGGATGGGCAGCTCGCCCTCGTCGCGGATCGATTCGCGAACGAGATTGGTCAGCGGGACCTCGGCGGTGGGAATGAGCCAACGGTGCTCAGGGGTCGGCTGGTACTCCAAACCTAGGGCTTGAAGCGGTGCATTGCGCGCGGCTTGGAGACCGTTCGCTTCTGCATAATCGAGGATGCGGGCCCGATGCACGGCAGTTTCCGCGCAAGCATGCTTGCGTTGGGCGTCCTCTCTCTCTGCCCGAAATTGGTCGTCGCTGAACTTCGGCAGCTGCGCCGTGCCGTACATCACCTCTTCGCGCACCAGGTAGGGCGGC
>JAMXLN010000199.1 GCA_024281145.1 Hyphomicrobiaceae bacterium
AGGGACCGTTAAGAGCCGCGTCAATCGGGGTCGGCTGAAGCTCGAAGAGCTGCTGGGATGGGTGGATCCCTTGGAAGGTGGCCCATCCGATGCAATAACGGCAGCGATCATGGCTCACAGCGCGGGGACGGGCGGCGCTGTGGTGAGGCCGCCTACTTGATGAGCCGATCCCCTATCTACCAATAGCCCAACGTAGGCTCAGCCCCTCAACTGGCGCGCATCGGGTTGCGCCGGCTGAAAGCAAAACGTTACGGGCTCCCCACGCCAGGAAGCAAAAGATTACGCGCGTCGGACCGGCTGGCAGAGCCCGTCCGACGTCATGTGAGGAGCGCTTCGCCTGGATCAGAAACGTCCCTGCTAGGTCACGCATCATTTCTGGGTTTTGCGGAGGTGAGTGTGGCAGTGTCATTTCGCTGCATCTTTCTGCCGGTCGGGCATGGCCATCTCGGCATCCAGCGACCAACGACGCAGCATCAACCCATCGGGAGGTCGTCGGGATGGGTGGTCCTGCCAAGCGGAACCAAAGCGTAGCCCTAGCCGTTTTGGGGAGGGTTTATCTCCAGTAGGGCCCATGAAAATAGCTCAGATCGCTCCCCTCATCGAAAGCGTGCCCCCGCGCCTCTATGGCGGCACCGAACGCGTCGTCTCCTACCTTACCGAGGAACTCGTGCGGCAAGGTCATGACGTCACTCTCTTTGCGAGCGGCGACTCCAAGACGTCCGCTCGGCTGGTAACATGTTGTGAGCGAGCCCTTCGCCTCGATCCACGGGTCCGCGAGCATATCCCCTATCACCTGGCAATGCTGGAAAAGGTCAAGCGTCTCGCCCCACGATTTGACATCCTACATTTCCATACGGACCTCGTGCATTTTCCCGTGTTCTCGAGTGCGCGACAGGCCACCGTCACGACGCTGCATGGACGCCTCGATCTTTTCGAGCTGCAAGATTTCTATCGGTGTTTTTCAAACATGCCGCTCGTTTCGATTTCCGACGCTCAGCGGACGCCGATTCCCGATGCGAACTTCGTCGGCACCGTGCTGCACGGCTTGCCCCGGGATCTCTTGGCGGCGACGTACCGGCGGAACGGCGACTATCTCGCCTTCATCGGCAGGATCGCGCCGGAAAAGGGGTTAGACCGGGCGATCGAGATCGCACGCCAAGTTGGAATGCCATTAAAGATAGCGGCCAAAGTTGACCGCGCTGACGAAACGTATTTCCGCCAGGTCATAGCCCCGCTGCTCTGTTCCAGGTCCGTGCAGTTCATTGGCGAGATCGATGAGCGAGAGAAGGTTCGGTTTATCGGCGACGCGCAAGCGCTCTTGTTCCCAATCGATTGGCCGGAGCCGTTCGGCTTGGTGATGATCGAAGCGATGGCCTGTGGAACACCGGTGCTCGCTTTTGATCGCGGCTCTGTACGGGAGGTGATCGATAACGGCGTAAGCGGGTTCATCGTGAACAGCATGGCAGAAGCAATCGGGGCGATCCGAGCGGCGACCTGTTTGGACCGTAGAGCCGTGCGGCGCTGCTTTGAACAGCGCTTCACAGCCAAACGGATGGCAGCCCAGTATGTCCGTCTCTATGCGGAGCTGACCTCCGAGACCATCATGCCGTTGAAGCTACCATCCCAGCCGACCGCGCACGCAATCATTGAGGCACCGGCCCCGTAAGGGCGCATGACGCCGCAAACCCATGCGTTTGTGAGCACGGCACAGGGAAGGGCAACAAAGCCACGCATCGAGTGGATGAAACTAAGGCTTGGCGGCTGCGTTTGAGGTGACACCGTTGACGATGGGAGTAATACGATGGCTCAGCAGTCGTTTGGTCGGGAGACCGACAGGGTTGCCAAGATCACGGACAAGGCGACCGATCACTTCAACAAAGTCGCTGGTCAAGCCGAGGACATCGCCACGAGCGTCGCTGACCAAGGGCGCGAGATGAGCGAGAGCATGCAGAAGGTCGCTCGCAACTTTAAAGGTGCCCTTGATAGCTCCCTCAGGGAGCAGCCCGCGGCAACCTTGGTGACGGCCGCAATCGTCGGCTTCCTCCTCGGCGCACTCTGGAAATCCTAACCGCCCTCTAGGAAGTTTGTCGTGTTTGCGGGCCTCGCCAATCAAGCCAAGGCTGCTGCGAGCAGCCTGCTCCTCAAATATCTCGCGCGAGTTACGGTGGCGATCCCATTTGTGATTGCCCTTGGGTTCGCCCTCGCCGCCATGACGCTCATGCTCGTTGAGCGGTTCGGACATGTGGTCGCCTATTGGACCATGGCGGGCGGACTTGCAGCGATTGGCCTCATCGCAGCATTTGTCGTCTCTGCCAAGGAGCACGAAGAGGAGCGCGCGGAGCAAAAACCTGAGGCGCTAGACACGCAGCAAGTGATGAGCGATGCGACGGCACAGGCCGTCATGCAAGCGCCGCTAGCCATGCTCGAAGCCCTTTTTGCGACGCCAGGCGGAGCCACGACTGCTCTCAAGGCCGCGAGGATTGTGGGGCGCAATTGGCCGCTTGCGCTTCTTCTTGTCATGATCGGTGTGCTGTTTTGGCCTGCAGAAGGCGATGGCGCGATACCCGATAGCGCTGAGCCAGCGCCCAAACCAGATGCCGAGAAAACTGTTGCGAATGGGCTGAGGTGATGGCGGGGCACTGCGCTGCCCACAGCGGCCCTCGCAAGAGGAACATGTGGGACGGCGGGTGAGCGAAACCGCCGCGCCCGTGGCTCCTTTTCGTCCCAGGTGCTCGTCAGGCGCCTTCCCGCGCGTGTGGACGGCGAATGGGCCTTATGGAACCCATACTCTTAAGGGCATGCCACCCTTTGGATGCAGCGTTATTCGAGCAACCGGTAACGGAGCATGAACATCGGCTAGCGCAAGTTTCGCCTGCTGTAGGATGGTGGCTAGGATTGAGGTGATCTCAATCATGGCGAATGCCATGCCGATGCAAATCCGTGGTCCTGCGCCGAACGGCATGTACTGGTAACGCGAGATGTCCCCTTCATTCATGGGCGAGAAGCGCGTCGGGTCGAACGCGTTCGGGTGGCGCCAGCGCTTCTGATGGCGATGCATGGCATAGATTGGTATGGCAATCGAAGTCCCTGCTTTGATCAAATGTTCGCCGAGCCTGACGTCCCCAATGGCCTGCCTGCTCGTCGTGGGGACTGGCGGGTAAAGGCGCATGCACTCTTTGATAACTTGCTGGGTCAGCACGAGCTTGTCGATATGATCGGAAGATACGGGCTTTCCGCCCGTAACCTCTGCGATTTCCTCGGTTAGGGCCACCGTCCATTGCGGAGAACACGCCAACAGATAGAGCGTCCAAGTCAGCGCCTTGCTGGTCGTTTCGTGGCCCGCTAGGTAAAAGGTCAGTAGATTGTCGATGAGTTGCTCATCGTTCATAGATGCGCCTGTAACGGGATCATGTGCAGCCATGAGGCGACGGATGAGGTCATCCGGCTGAGATAAGGCGCGCCTCCGCTCCGTGAGCAGTGCACCAACCGATGCGCGCAGGGCGCGAACAGCGGCTCGAATTCTTCGAGCACCGGGCTGTGGCACCCACTTTGGCATATGCGCGGTAACGTAAAGCTGTCGCCACATCGCCGACCGCTGGAGCCGATCGGCAGATGCTTCAAGGGCAAGGCCGACGGTGGCATCGCTCGACGGCAACAGGGTTGCGCAAATGATGTCGAAGGTGACCTCAGTCATATCCGCTTCGATCCGCTGTGGCGTCCCCGCGGGCGAACGTCGCCACCGATCAAGAAGGCGGTGTGTAGCGCTTACGAACACCGGTACAAAGGACAGGAGGTCCTGGCGCCGGAACATGGGCGCGGCCACCTGACGCTGCCACCTCCAATCGGCGCCTTCACTCGTCAGAATGCCTTGGCCAAGGAGCGGACCGAAGAATTCGATCTGCACGCTCTTGCTGAACTTGTCGCTCTCATCGAGCAACACAGTCTTTAGTAGGTCCGGTCCCGTCACCCACGCAAACCGCGGACCGAGACCGTTGAAGGCGACATAATCTTGCTCGTAGGCGTCCTGCGGCACGATCTCCAAGGGATTGCGCAGGAAGCCCGCTATGAGCGCAAGTCCTTTGATCGCTCGGGCTGGTGGGACCACGTGCGGCGGCACAAAGGTGGGCGTCGATCCAACGATAGCAGCCACAACGACAGCTCCGATGATGGCAGCTAGAGGCACGTTCTGCTTGAAGCCTCAAATGTACGCTGTGTCCCGGGGAACAGTGAGACGTGAAATCGCCGTAACAAGATGACATCGTGGGTGTTAGGTGCGTCACCCCTGGGAAGCCATGCGAAGGCCAACCCGGGGCTTTCTCAAGCCCACGTCGATCTTGGGTATCAACGGGTCTTGAGTGATGGGACGGAATTGCAGACGAAGCGCCTCAACCTCGATCGCCAAGGCGCTGCATAGCCATCGCTCGGCAGGAACCCCTGCGCTGCCTCGTCGGCGTCGCTCAGATAGGGTGGCGAGTTTTCTAGACGAAGAGGCGACGCAGCCACGTGTGCAGAGTTAATCCTTCGAAGCACCGATCGCAAACGTGGTGCTGTAGCGAACCCGCTCTTCCCCTTCCGGCTGCACTTGGACCGACCAGGTGTCCCACGGCCTAGGCGCTGGCGTTCCCAGATAGGCGATGCCGAGACCCACGACCTTGCCGTCCCTGATCGCGATCGGGTTTCGCTCCTTAGCCTTTTCAGCGACCTGCCAGGGCGTTGCGTAGAAGAGGAACTTCGTATCGCCACGAATCTCTTCTCTCTGCGGCTTGCCCAGATGGTTGATAACCTCCGCCTCGGTCATGCCGATCTGGATTGTACGGATCAGTGCGCCGGTCCGCTGCGGTGATAGAACATCAAAGCCCTCGCAGCCCGCCGCGCTGCACGCAATCAGCAGAAGTGCAAGAAGCCGCTGCATCATGTAGGCCGGATACCGAGCCTCGCCCATAAGAGATGAAGGCCCCACCCGTTGCTGCAAGTGAGGCCCTCGGAGGATGCAGCTTCTTGGAGGCCGAAAGCTGCAAGGCTATCTACGCTGATTTGCGGCCCCGTGGGATCCTTGCTTGTGAAACTATCCACAATAAGCTCAGCGCTCGGGAAAACCCGGTGTGGACAATGCCCGGCGACGCGCCTCTCTTTATCCGTTCTTTGTCCCGACCTTCTGTGCGGGGCGGTCGAGCGATCGCCCTTTTCCAGGCGCATGTCGCTCAGACAAAGGACGAGTGATGTTTGCCTCGCTTGCCGAAAAACACCCCTCATCGCTGGGCAGTCAATTGCGAATCGCTTAGAGTTTATGAGTGTGCGGAAATGGGCAACTTAAGAGGAGGTTGTCGTGCGCACGGTGTTGCACGTATCTGCGGAGACACTCACCGCGCTCCTTTACATCGCGTCGGCCGCGGTCGTGCTTGGGAGTGTCGTGGTAATTTACACCCAGAATTTCCGAACTGGCTTGCTGATTGCTGCCACCGCATTCATCTCTGCTGCATTGGGGTTCTTTTACAGCGTTTGGCGGCTCTACCGGCCGCGCACGCTTTTGCCTCTGCGGGCTTGATTGTCCCAAAGCGCCTAATGCGAAGGTCCGGCCTCCTCGGCCCAGGGCAAAAACGAGCTGCTAGTTTTAGGTGTCCCTCAATCGCGCTTTAAGTAGCCGGGGTAACGATACTCCTCCCCGCATACACGATCATCGGCTTCCTTTTCCTCAAGCGTAGTCGCTCCTCCAGGTGAGCGCCCAGCTTGATGATCGAGATGTCGATCGCCACACTTGGAAGATGGTTTAGGGACAGGCTCTGCTGCGGAGTGCGCAGCGGTATCCTTGATCGACAAACGCCTATCTTCTGTGCGAGAGGCGCAGCCCGAAATCAATAGCGCCAAGATCAATGCAAGGGTCGTGCGCAATGCAAAAGCCTCCCCGGCGCTATTGAGGCAGACACTCGGAGAGATGCTCCGATTCGACGCCGCAGGCAAAACCTGTGGGATCAGGTTGTGAGCGAATGAGTTGCTCAGGGTCGCACCGGCCCGTCACCGCCGCCGTGAGATGCGTCAGCCATGCTCCGGGAGTGTGTACGGCTCAGGGTGCCGATATCGCCGCTACCTGCCTAGAGGCCCGCGTGGCGCCCAAAACGTGCTTCAAGGCACACGAACTGCCTGCCACCCCAGCCGGCGGCTTTGCCCTCGATAGGAGGGCCTCACGCGTCAAAAACCAAAATTCGTGTGCTTTCAAGGGTTGGCTAGTCGCATCCGGCACGGCAGCATGGGAGGCAAGTGCTATACTGCAACCAACCGGGGAGGTTCGTCATGCGAATTGGCATCATCGGCGCAGGGGCAATCGGCTGTGTCGTCGGCGGCATGCTGACGAAGGTGGGACGCGACGTCACGCTGATTGACCAATGGCCCGAGCACGTGGAAGCGATGCGACGACAGGGTCTGCGGCTGTCGGGGACCTGTGGCGACCACGTCATCCCCGTGAAGGCTATTCACGTTCACGAACTGCAGTCGGTCACCCAGCCGTTTGACGCCGCGTTCGTGGCGGTGAAGTCGTACGACACCGAATGGGCAACGGCGCTCGTGCTGCCGTATCTCGCCCAACCCGATGGCCTCGTTGTGGACTTTCAGAACGGCATCAACGACGAGCGCGTGGCGGCGGTGGCCGGGCGCGAGCGGACCCTCGGTTGCGTTATCACGATCGGTGCCGGTCTTTACGAGGCCGGTCACGCCATGCGCACCGACACCCAGTCGATCGGCTTCAAGATCGGCGAGCTCGACGGCAAGGACACCGAACGCACTCGGCGGCTGACCGAGGTGATGAACGACGTGGCCGGCGCCAAGGTGACGACCAACCTATTCGGCGAGCGCTGGTCGAAGCTCACAGTGAACTGCATGGCAAACCCGATCGCCGGTCTCAGCGGCCTCGGCTCGGCGCAGGTCCGCAGCGTGCCAGGCCCGGCACGCATTGCGATCCAGGTCGCGGCGGAGGCGATCAGCGTCGGGCGTGGCTGTGGGTTCGAGGTCGAACCAATCTACGGCATTGACACCCAGCGCTTCGTTGATGGTGCCGCCGGTCGTGGGACGGACCAACTGTTGGCCGACATGGCCACCGGTGCCAAGGGGCTTGCTGGAGGACGTCCCTCCATGCTCCAAGATGTGTTGCGCGGCCGGCGCACTGAGATCGACTACCTCAACGGCTACGTCGTCGATCGGGGCCGTCGTGTGGGGGTGAAGACGCCGTTCAACGAGGCGATCGTCCGCCTTGTCCATCAACATGGCGTCGGCACGCTCAAGCCTTCCCCAGACAATCTCGACCCTCTGATGCAGATGCTGCCACGCTGATTGGCTGCGGGACAAAGGGGCAAATCCATGCCCTGTGACACCAGAAGGGGCGTGGCCCGAGGAGGCTGCGTTCTACCGGGCGGTCCCTTTCCGTCTGCTTTGACGGCGATGGGGCCGTCTTCTCGTGACCCGAGGACCCGCATTTCTCGCGACAAAGTCCGCCATAAGCTGTCCAAGATTGGCGGCTCTAATGGCTCAGAACACGCTTCCACAGGTGGGGGTTTGGTATGCGCGCCGTACTGATCGCGACTATCGTGCAGCTCTTCGTGACGGGCTTGCTATCGAGTGCGTCCGCCCAAAGCTCCGCAAACACCGGACCCGGTGTGGTGACCGGGGGTAGCGGCAACGTTTCGATCGGCGGAGTATCGGCCGCGCGTAAGGGGGATGCGACCCCTGGCGAAGGCTCCGTGGCCCAAGGATCCTCGAACGTTTTCATCAATGGGCGTCCGGCCGCGACCGTCGGGGACCGGACCGGTTGTGGCGGCGTTGTGCTTGGCAGCGGCGGTGGCGTCTTTATCAACGGTAAGCCTGCCGCCCGCACGGGCGATTTAACGAGCGGCTGCCCGGACAAGTCGCCCTAGAGATCTGCCCCCCGTGTCCATGCCTGCCGGGTGGCGGTGGCTGAGCGGCGTCCTTCTGATCGCAACGTTTGCGCTCGCGCCGCAGCTTTGCGCCCAACAGCCATCCGCGCAATTGAGTGCGCTTCGCGAAACCACAAACTTGCTCTATCGAGCCGGCGATTACGCCATGGCCTTGCGCAAAGCCGAGGAGGCTCTGCCCGTGGTCGTGCGCGAGTACGGCGCCGAGCACGAGCAAGCTTTGGTCCAATACACCTCGCTCGGTCTGATTGCAGTGAAGGCGGGCAATCTAGCCGCGGCGCAAAGGTACTATAGCGAGTCCGTCCGCATCCGCGAAAAGGTGTATGGGGCTCAAAGTGCAGGTGTCGCTCAGGGGCTTGAGGACCTCGGTGCCGTGTACATCAAATTGGGGCAGCCGGATGCGGCCGAACCCCTATTCCGCCGCGTCCTCAAGATCCGGCAGGACCTGGTCGGAGCCGACCATGACTTCACCGCCAGCGGTCACTCGGACCTGGGAGACGTCAGCCTTGCCCGCCGGAACTGGGCGCAGGCTCTCGCTTCTTATCGGCAGGCAATCCGTCTCATGTTGGGGCAGGACACCTCCCAACCCGTCCTCAGAGCGATCGCAGACGACGAGATCAAGCGATACCGCGACACGTTCGTTGGCTTGTGCCGCGCGGCTTGGGAAGTGAGCATTGTTTCGCCTACCGGCCGCAACGCTCTCCTTGAAGAGACCTTCGTCACGGCACAACAAGCGTGGAACACGTCGGCGGGCTCGGCGCTCGCAAAGATGACGGCACGCCTCAGTGCCGGCGATACCGACCTCGGCCGCAGTATTCGCCATGTGCAAGATCGATCGGAGCGCATCCTACAGCTCAACACCGAGGACAACAAACTACTCACGGATTGGAGTGCCACGCAGCGTGCTGATCCTACCTACAGCGCCCTGCTGGAAGAGTTTCGGGCCGCCTCGATTGCGCGCAGCCGGGACCAGGCACCGACGGTGAGGCGCCAGAAGGAGCTGGTCGAGAAATTGCAAGCGTTGTCGCAGCGTTGCCCGACCGGCGACAAGAAAATGGGGTGTGAAACCGCCGACCAGGACCGTGCGGCAATCGCTCGAGAGCTGGGCGAGCTCTCCAAGGTCGGCTCCGTGGGGGCAGATGCCCTCATGGCCGTCCACCGGCGCATGGAAACTGCCGAGAAGTCGCTGCCTGGTTATGCCCAATTCACGGCCCGGCGCACGGCCCTGCGCAACGACATCGATCGCACCGAGACAGAGGTAAGAGAGGCTCGTGCCCGAATTGTCTCTGCCTTTCCAAGCTACGCGGCACTTTCAGACCCAAAGCCCCTGTCGATCGGCGAGACACAGGCCCTGCTCAAACCAGATGAGGCCCTCGTTGCCATCTTGGTTGGGTCGGACAAAAGCTTCCTATGGGTAGTAACGCGTGAACGCACGGGCTGGGCGCAACTTGAATTGGGTGGCGAAGCGTTAGCCCGTGAGGTGACGGCGCTGCGCATGGGGCTCGACCCCCTGGCACAACAGGATGCTGAGGGAACAACGGGCAGCCTGGCTGGCATCGTGCAAGGGTTCGATTTGGCGCGCGCCCATGCCCTCTACAAGCGGACACTTGGCGCGCTGGAGAGCGTGTTTGCTGACAAGGAACATCTGATCATCGTGCCAACTGGGCCGTTGACCAGCTTGCCCTTGCAGGTGCTGATCACCAAGCCGCCAGCGGATACGGGCCCTGAGGCCCTCCGAAATGCGGCATGGCTCATTCGCGAGCACGCTCTGAGCGTGCTGCCGTCGGTGCCGTCGCTGAGCGCGCTGCGCAAGCTGCCTGGTGACAGAAGCGCTTTGCGACCCTTCTTTGGGGTTGGCGATCCAATTCTCCAGGGGCCCGATCCCGCAGAGCGACAACGCAGCGGCCCGCGCCGCGCCGCGGCGAGTCCGGCGCGCTTTTATCGCAACGGCCTCGCCGACATTCGGGCCGTGCGTGAGCTTGCGCCTCTGCCAGAGACGGCCGACGAATTGCGCGCTATAGCCAAGGCGCTTGGCGCGCCCTCCGATGCCATTAACCTCGGCAAGGCCGCGTCCGAGACGCGAGTGAAGACGGCGGCGCTAAGTGAATATCGAATCATCGAGTTCGCCACTCACGCGCTGGTTGCGGGCGATCTCTCCGGGCTCGCGGAACCGGCTCTGGTTCTCTCCCCGCCGGACGTTCCGACCGACGCCGACGATGGCCTGCTCACCGCCTCCGAAATTGCCACCCTGAAGCTCAACGCCGATTGGGTTGTTCTGTCGGCCTGCAATACGGCCGCAGGCAATGCCGAAGGGGCGGAAGCGCTTTCTGGGCTCGCACGAGCGTTCTTTTACGCTGGCGCGCGGGCTCTGCTCGTATCGCATTGGGCTGTCTATTCAACAGCTGCCACCGAGTTGACCACCAAGACGTTCGAAGCCATGGCCTCAACTCCACACCTTGGACGAGCCGAGGCTTTGCGGCGATCGATGCTCGCGCTCATCCAAGACGGTAAGCCGCCCGGCTACTGGGCGCCGTTCGTGGTCGTTGGCGAAGGCGCCGCCGCCCTCCACTAAGTGCCCCCTTCCCTCAATGGCGTGCACAGAAGAATTGCGGGGACGTCGGAATAGCCGTCCCTTTTGCACGTTGTCAGGGGCCATTCCTGCTAAGCCGTCAGCCAGGGATGGAGCTCACTTGTGCGGCGCCTCACCCCAACGGGGCGCCGCCATTGAGGCTCGATCGCACAAACCTTTGATCGTCACAAACCTTTGATCGCACAAGCTGAAGGGGGACCATACCTCGGCTGCCCCCCGGGATCGGCGGCCGGCCGATGATGACCGGGTATTTATGGGGGTGGGGGGGGTAGAGAGTCTCTCGCGGTGTTTTGACCAGAACAGATCGAGCCCAGAACTGATTCAAGCGCACGCGTTAAACTATCACTCGCTAATCAATGCCAGCCCCTTGGGCAATCCACCCCATCGAGCACTATCGCATTGAATGAGATGGGCCGTTGAAGGGTGCCACTTCAAGCATACGCCACTTCAAGCACCGCCACTTGCGGGCATGCAGATAAGCGAAGGCGCCTTGCGGGGAGCTAGGCGCCTCGCGCCTTCGACTGATCTATCAATCCTCCAGGGTCTCGTTGCTCTTGCACCTAATAACGGAGCCAGGTGAACCTTATTCTCGCTCTGAGTTCACAAAGCCATTGCCAATTGCGCCATCTCGGGCGCGCAGACAAAGGGCCGTTTTCCCTCAGTCTCATCAAGCCTTCTGCGCCGCGTTCGGACGGCCCCACTCTATCGCGACATTCGGCAAGGCTTCTTGCCAGGAGGTGCGGGTGATGCGGATCAAGGTCGCACTCGGATGGCTCACCATTCTGCTGGCGATGAACCTCGTTGCTAGCAATGGGCTGGCAGCCTGCAGCGGCACACGCGTCTCCCCCCAAATCGCCGTGGACAGTGGCCGCGTGGGCCCGTGGCGATAATGTGCTGGCGCTCAGCTTCTGGGGCTGGGGCGGGCCGTCAATTTGAGCGTCAGCCTTGATACGGGATTTGTGAGCTGGTTCGGGCAGGAGAATGGCTGGGCGAAGTGGGTACGGACCCTATCGGCTGATGCCGGCCGATTTGCAGTTGCGCTATGCGGTTGCGGATGCCCGCAACTTCCTGTCAGCCGTCAAGCACCAGAATAGCGGCTACTATGCGACGGTCGAGACGAGCGAGCTGTTCGATTGGGCGGGCTTGCGGAGCGATCTCCCGACCCGATTGCGCGAGCTTGCCACGACGGCGACCGCCGATGACACGATCATGCTATTCGCCTCCGGGCATGGATACCGGGCTCCCGACGGCAAGCTCTATCTGTTGGTCACGGAAAGCGACCAGACGCAACTTGAGGCTACCTCGCTGTCGTGGGACGAGCTGGCACAAGCGTTCGGCGAGACCCGCGCGCGCATCATCGTGTTCATCGACGCCTGTCACTCGGGGGCCGATCCCCAACGGTGGCAGCAACGACGAGATCGCGGACGCGCTCAATGCGCATCAGGTGCACTTCACCGTCGTAGCCGCAGCAAAGGGGCGGCAAGAAAGTTTCGAGCGAGCGGACCTTGGCGGCGGTGTCTTCACGAGCGCTATCGTCAAAGCGATCACCGATCCCAAACGCAACAGTATCGATACCGTTCAGAACGGCGTCATCGAGCTGTCGGAGCTTTACAGCCGAATCAAGCCCGCCGTACTGACGCAGATGCGTGGCAAACAGACCCCGTGGCTCGCGCGCGCAAATATGGTGGGCAAATTCCACGCTTCTGAACGACAGACGGGGCACCCCTGCCCGGGGAGCACATACGTCGTCGGAGCCCCATCGCAACGGGTACGGTTCAGCCCGCGCCAAGTTGCATCTTCGCACGCGCAGCGCCGTTGGTCGCGCCCTCCGCCATCATGGCCAAGCTGCCCACGCCTGCGATGCCCGTGCCGCCCTTGGCATCGCGGAACCACTCCGCCAAGAAATCGAGGAGCGCGCGCATGCGCGGCAGCACGTGTTTGGCACTTGAGTAGAGGGCCCACACTGCTGCGTTGGAAGCCACTTCGTAGTCGGCAAGCACCTGCACGAGGCCGCCCGAGCGCAGCTCGCACAAGGCCTCAAGTTCGGAGACGCGGATGAGGCCAAGTCCATCGACCGCCGCACGGCAAAGGAGTTCGCCGTTGTTGGATCTGAGTGCGCCGTTGACCCGTACGGTGGTTTCTGTGCCGTCCCTGGTGAACGACCACTGTCGGGTCTCGCCCAGCACAAGGCATTGGTGCTGGGCAAGATCGGCAGGCGCTGCCGGGCGGCCGGCTCGGGCGAGGTAGCCCGGCGCGGCGGCAATGACGTGGCGGTCAGGTGCCAGGCGCTTGGCGATCTGCGATGAATCCGTCAGCGCTCCCGTGCGAATCGCCACGTCGTACCCATCTTCCTGCAGGTTTACCTGCCGGTCGTGCAGGTCGACCTGGACGTCGATCTCCGGGAACGTGCGAACGAACTCGCAGAGCGCCGGAGCGACGTAGCGACGACCAAGACACGCGGGCGCAGCGATCTTGAGCTTGCCCTTGGGTTTGCTCACCTTGTCGTCGACACTGGCCCGTGCTGCCTCGATCTCCGACAGGATCCGCTCAACGTGGGCCAGAAATGCAGCGCCCTCTTCGGTGATGCGGATCGACCGCGTCGTGCGGTCAAACAATCGGGCCGACAGTTCGTCCTCCAGCGATTGAATGCGCTTGGAGATGGTGCCCGGAGTCAGTCCGAGCTCCGTGCCCACGGCGGACAGATTCTGGACCGCCGCCACGCGGGCAAAAATACGCATATCTTGGATGTCCATTCCCGCTCCCCCACACCACAACACCCAACTGTGGCCACCGGGGTGGTGAACACTGGGTGCTGCCCCTGCGACGGTGCTGTTTGTCCGCTGTTATACGTCGCGGCAAATAGACTAGCGGCGAAAAGGCCATCGTTCAAACAAGAATCGAACTGGGCCGGCTGACGCGCGCCCGGGACGTGACGGCGGCAGCCCTGGCACCCCGTTAAGGCCTTGCAAACGCAAGCCCTTTGCGCAGGCCGTAAAGGCGTGCGCTGCGCTGGCAATGGCCCGGGACCGCTAAAAGCGCTTCAGCAAGCGCTCGAGGTATTCAAGTTCGACGGGCGGCCGCGTCGTCTCGCCCAGGCGGCGGCGCAGCTCTTCCAGGATCTCTCTCGCCCGCTGCACGTCGATCTGGTCGGGTACCTTGACACCCACCCCGGGATCGGGCCCGTCGGTGCGCTGCGGCGGCCGCCCCATGGGGTCGAGTTCGCCCTGCGAGCCGTTCAGTCCGTAGCGGGACGGCAGCTGTCGCAGCATCTGCTGGGCCATCTCGCGTGCCCCCTGTCGCAGTTGCTCAAGCGCGTGCGTCTCCTCCTGGGTGGCACCGTCGAGGTCGCCATCGCGCAACGCACGCTCGGCGCGCTGCATGGAGTCGCCCGCCCCGTCGAGCTGACCCGGGGCTTGCAGTCCAAACTCGCGCATCCCCCGCTGCAGCCGGCCAAGCATCTCGCGCAGCTCCCGCTGCCGATCGCCGAGCGCGCCCGTCTGATCGCCCTCGCCCTCGCCCTCGCCTTGTTGTTGGCCTTGACCCTGCTGTCCGCGTTGTCCCTGCCCGCGCTGGCCCTGTTGGCCTTGACCGCGCTGGCCCCGCTCACCCTGACGGCGCTGCTGGCCAAACGTGTCGTCGAGCAGCTGCTGCTGACGGCCGAGCAGATTGCCGAATTCGTCCATCATCTGGCCGAAGCGCTGGTTCTGGCCCTGGTCGGCCATGCGCCCGGACTGCAGCCGATCCAACAAATCGCGCAGTTGGCTCAGCATCTGCTGGGCCATGTCGCGGTTGCCGGAACGGGCCATGTTCTCAAGGTTGCGCAGCATCTGCTCGATGTCCTGCGGCGTCATGAACTGGTTGTTGCGATCCATGCCCTGCATGGGCGGCTGGTTCTGCGCCTCCCGCGACAGCTGCTCCAGGAACTGGGACAGCGCTTGCCGGAGGTCCTGCATGAGCTTTTGAATCTCCTCGTCAGATGCGCCCTCCTCCAGCGCCTTCGACAGCCGCTCCTGGGCCGCGCGCAAGGCGCGCTCCGCATCGCTGAGATTGCCGTCCTCGATCCGCAGCGCGATGCTCCAAAGCTGCGCCAATACGCTGTTGCGGGCGCTGCGCGTGGCGTCACGCTGCAGGCGCCAGTAAGCCGACCTGAGCCCCAGAAAGACCTGCAGGTCCTCGATGAACTCCTCCGGTTCGAGGGTCAGCGCATCGAGCGCGCGCGCCACCTGCAAGCGGTCGCGCGGATCCTCTGCAAGCTTGCGCCGCTGTTCCACCACGGCGCGCGCCAGCGGCTTGCTGAAGCGCCGCTCGGGCAGAACGATCTCAACGGGCTCGCTGCGGCCGGTTTGGCCGGCCAGATCCTTCGCCACCAGGGTCAGCTCGACTTTCATTCCCGCCCACAGATGGTCGCCGATCTCGTGGAGGCTCTGGCCTTCCGCCTGCTTGGGGTAAGAGCGCGGCAGCCTCAATACCAGCGCCGGCGGACGCTCGAAGGGCGGCCGCGGTCCCTTGTTCGCCTCGGGGCGCGCCCAGGCCGTGGAGGAGGTATCCTCCTTCGGTCGAATGCGGCGCATGCGGCCCTCGGCAGACACCACGCCATAGTCATCCTCAACCTTGAAGGTGAGCTTCAGTGCGCCCCGGGGGGTGCGCTCGGGCTCCTTGGTGAGGGCGATCTTGGGCGGGTGATCGGGAATGACCACGAGCGGCCAGCTCAGCATCTGGGTGCCGTCCCCGTATACCGACACCGTGCCCGACTTGCGCACGTCGAGCTTGAGTTCGGCCACGTCGCTGCTGCCGGCAGGTGCGGGCGCCTCGATCCGCCGTGCCGCTCCATTCTCGCCAGGGGACTCCAGCGCCAGGGCGCCCAACGCGGCGCCCGATCCGCGCACGACCAACACGCTGCGGTCCGGGACCTCGATCGGGCCTACGGGCTTCTCCGGCGTCCGCAATCCGCTGATGCCACCGTCCGCCAACATGATGGGCGGTCTGCCCGTATAGGCGGGTGGCGTGATCCAGGCGTCAATGCGCGCCTCCGCGCCCTTGGAGAGGGCGCTGAAGCGGAAGGCCGAGCGCAGGCGGTCGGAGGCACTGTCACCCACCGCGATCACGAGCACGAAAACGCTGAGCAGCAGCAACGCCCGCAGGGCGAACGGATCGTAGCGGTCCGTGCGCGGGGAGGGATGCCCCACCCGCAGCTTCTGCAACAGGGCGGCGAGGCGCTGACGATGCACGCGCCACAGCGCTGCTGTGCGTGGATCGCCGGCGCCCAGCGTCAGAGTATCCTCATAGGACGAGGCGGGCCGGTGCTTGATGCCGGAAGTCGTCTCAACGCGTCGGATCGCCTCCTCGCGCGATGGCCAGCGCACGCGCGCCAGTGCAAAGAGGGTGGCGGCAAACGCGAGCCCGAAAAGAGCAAGAACGATCTTGTGCGGCAGCTCTGGCAGCTTCGGCCACAACCCCGCCAGCGATAGCGCGATGAACAGCCCTGCCAGTCCGAGGACGAGCCAGGCACGCGGCCACAGCTGCTCAAAAAGCAGCGCCCACTTGCCTAGCCACACCTTGCGCTCGAAGGCCCGCTCCAGCGCCGTTGCCGGCGCCCGCGCGCTCGAAGAGGTCGTTTGCTGTGTTGCCATTGCTCGCACCCTAGCACGCCCCCGCTGGGTGCGGCCAACAGGATTAACGGTCTTGTGCGAAGGAAGGTTGCTGGCGCAATGGGGCGGCAGAGCGGCATCCCTCGAGGGGAAGAGGCAGTGCTCGCGGATCCGTGATCGGCTTCCTCCCCCTATTTGGTGGGCCGCCCTTGGGATGTTGCTTGCCCCCCACACGATGGTTGCCCTGCGTTCCCATTTCCCTCCTCGGGGCTGCCCAGCTCTGAGCTCGAGCTTGTCGCGGGGCGAGCCCCCTAGGGGTGGCGCATGCGTGAATGGGTGTCACAAATCGTGATCGGCAATCGTCGTGTCTGCGGCCTCTCCTCTGGTCTGGGCCGGGGCGCCCGCTAACGGACCCGTCACACGCCCGCTGGCAGCGCGCCAGGCGCGGCCGGTGCCAAGGTGCGGGGCACGTCCGGCATGAACATGCGCGCCAGCGCGGGGATCATGAGCAGGCTGCAGATCGGCGACAGGAACATGCCGCCCACGATCACGCAAGCCAGCGGCTGCTGCACTTGCGCACCGATCCCGGTGGAGAGGGCAGCCGGCACCAGGCCGATACTGGCGGAGAGGCCGGTCATGAACATCTGGCGCATGCGCGTCTCGCCAGCCCGCACAATCGCGTCCTCGCGCCCCTGGCCCTCATCCATGTTGCGACGGATGTAGGAGACGAGCAGGATGCCGTCCATCGCCGCGACGCCAAAGAGCGATATGAAGCCGATTGCCGCCGAGACGCTGAAGTTGAGGTCGGCGAGCAGAAGCCCAAGGATGCCGCCACACACGGCGAAGGGGATCCCCGAGAGCGCAAGCAAGCTGTCTCGCACGGAATTGAAGAGTCCGTAGAGCAGCATCAGGATCAACAGTAGGCTCAGCGGTACGATGAACGCCAGGCGCTTCTTGGCTTCCACCAGTGCACCGAACTCGCCCGTCCACTCGACGCTATAGCCTTCCGGCATCGGAACTTTCTCGGCGATGCGCCCCTGCGCCTCGGCGACCGTGGAGCCGAGGTCGCGGCCGCGCACGCTGTACTTGACGGGCACGAAGCGCTGGCTGTTCTCGCGGTAGATGTAAGCCGCTCCCGTCTCAAGCTTCACCTCGCCAAGCTCACCGAGCGAGATGTAGGCCGTCGGCGACTTAGGATCGTTGTTCGGCAAGGCTACCGGAATGGCTCTGATCGATTCGACGTTGCGGCGATACTCCGGGGCCAGCCTGACCGTGAGCGCGAAGTTCCACTCGCCCTCGTAGACGCGCGTCACCTCCTGGCCGCCGATCGCGGCCTGCACGACCGAGTTGATGTCGCTGACCGAAAAGCCGTGGCGGGCGGCCTTGGCGCGGTCGATCTTGATCACGAGGTTGGGCTGGCCCAGCAGGTTGAAGCCGCCGGGGTTGGTGACCCCGGGAACTTCGGCGATTTCCCGGCGCAGGCCCTTCGACAATCGCTCAAGCTCGCTTAGCTCGCGCCCGAAGATCTTGACCGAGTTCTCGCCCTTCACCCCGGAGACCGCCTCTTCGATGTTGTCTTGAATGTACTGCGAGAAATTGAAGTCGACGCCCACGAACTCGCGTTTCAGCTGGGAGCTCAGCTGCTGGATCATATCCTCCTTGGTCAGACCCCTCGGCCACTGCTCGTGCGGTTTGAGGGGCACAAAGAACTCGGCCACGAACGATCCGTCGGGGTCGGTGCCGTCCTCGCCGCGGCCCTGCTCCGAGAACACGGTCTCAACCGGCGGATAGCTCCTGATAATATTGCGCATGCGCGCGACGCTCTCCATACCCGCCTCCAGGGTGATGGTGGGCGGAAGGAGCGCGCGGATCCACATGTTGCCTTCCTCGAGCTTGGGCAGAAACTCACTGCCAAGTCGCAACCCGAGAAAACCGCATATCGCCAGAAAGCCGAGGCCGACGAGCGCTGCGGCCTGGTAGCGGCGCACGACCAGTGGCAGGAGCGCCTGATAGCCCCGGCGGATGTGGCGGACGAGGAAGGTCTCGATCTCGCTGACCCGCTCGGGCAGCAAGATCGACGACATCACGGGCGTGACGGTGAAGGTGGCTATGATGGCACCGATCAGTGCGTAGGCGTAGGTGCGCGACATGGGGGCGAAGATCTGTCCCTCGACGCCCTGCATGGTGAAAAGCGGCAGAAACGCGGCAATGGTGATGATGACCGAGAAGAAAATCGCCCTGTCGACCTCCACCGCTGCGGTCAAGATCCGGTGGAGCTTTTCGGTGAGCCCCGCCTCACGGTCCGCTGCTCCGGCTTGCGCGCCACCCCTGTGCTCGGCGAGATGGCGGTAGATATTCTCCATCATGATGACCGTGGCATCGACGATGATGCCAAGATCGATGGCGCCAACCGAAAGCAGATTGGCAGACTCTCCCCGCAGCACCGTGATGATGACGGCGAGGAGCAGCGCCACAGGTATGGTGGCCGAGACGATGAGCGCGCAGCGCAGATTGCCCAGAAACACCCATTGGATCAGGATGATGAGGGCGATGCCGAACCCCATATTGTGCAGCACCGTGTTGATGGTGAGGGCGACGAGATCGCCGCGATCGTAGAACGGCACGATCTTCACCCCTTCAGGGAGGCTGCCGTCTGAGTTGATGCGCTCGACCGCCGCGCGCACCCTCTTCACCACATCCATCGTGCGCTCGAGTTTCTGCATCAGCACGATACCGGTGACGACGTCGGTCTTGTCGTCGCGTCCGGCGATGCCAAGCCGGGGCGTGAAGCCGATCTGGATCTTGGCAATGTCTGAAAGCAGCACCGGCACCCCGCCCTGCTGGGTGAGCACGATGCGGCCAATGTCCTCCACAGAGCTCACCACGCCGAGGCCGCGCACGTTGACCGATTGCTCACCCAAGGCGATGGTCCGTCCACCGACGTTGGAGTTGCTGGCGGAGATCGCGCTGATGACCTGCGGGAGAGATATGCCGTAGGCCATCATCCGGTTGAGATCGATCTCGGCCTGGAATTCCTTGGTCTTGCCGCCCAGCACGTTCACGTCGGCGACGCCGGGGACGATGCGCAGCTTGCGCTCGACGACCCAGTCCTGCAGCGTTTTAAGCTGCATGACGTCCATGCCCGGAGGCCCGCGCAATTCATAGCGAAAGATTTCGCTGATGCCCCCGGCCGGCGAAATCACCGGCTGCACGCCCGTCGGCAGTACGGCATCCTTCAGCCGATTGATGGTCTGCTGACGCACGAAATTATAATCGCGGCCGTACTCGAACTGCAGGCGCACGAAACTTAGTGCATAGACCGTGTTAGAGCGAATGTATTTGAGCCCTGGTGTGCTCGCCACCGCGATCTCGAGGGGGATCGTGACGTAGCGCTCCATCTCCTCCGGGGACTGGCCGGCGTTCTGAGCGATGATCTCGATGATGGGCGGAGCCGGATCCGGGTAGGCCTCGATGTTGAGCTGGGTGAAGGCCGCATAGCCCAGCACCAGGAAGGCGGCATAGCTCACCAAAACCAATGGCCGTCGGGACAGGCAGAAGGCAATCAGGCTACGCAGCATCGCCGCACAGCTCCCCTCGTTGGCTCATTGCCGCCATTCGTTGTCGACGAAAATGGCGCCGCGCCCGACCACCAGCTCGCCGGGATTGAGGCCCTCGCGCACCTGCAATCGGCCGTCCTGCTCCAACCCTATCTTTACTTTGCGGCGCCGGAAGAGCATGGGTTCAATCTCGACCCAGACGGTCGCTAGGTCACCCTCCCAAATCACCGCCTCGGTGGGCACGCCTGGCGAGGTCTCGCCGCTGCCCGTGGCGATCTTAAATGTCGCGAACATCTCCGACTTCAGTGCGCCGTCGGGATTTGGGATCTCAGAGCGCACGGAAACGCGCCGGGTTGTCGAATCGGATGCGGCACCGATGGCGATAACGCGCGCCTTGAACACGCGATCGGGAACCGCAGCCACCCGCACCTCGATCTCTTGGCCGACGCGGACGAGCGGGATGTCGTTCTCGGGCACGTTGGCCTTCAGCCACATGGTCGAGAGATTTGATATCGCATAAAGGCTGTCGCCTGAGTCGCTCCTCACGTATTGCCCGGGCCCGACTTTGCGGGCGATGACCGTGCCCTCGATGGGAGCGTTGATGGCGATCAGCGGATCGATGAGGCGCTCGCCCTCGACGCGCGCAACTTCCTCCTCGCTGCGGCCTACCAGAACGCGCAGCCGGTTGCGTGCCGCAACCAGCGTGCCCTCGGCGGTGCGCAAGTCCGTCTCTGCGGAGGCATAGTCGACGCGCGCCTGATCAAGTTCGCGCTGGGACGTCGCCTTATCGGCAAAAAGCGCGGTCTGGCGATCGAGCACACGCTTTGCGAGCGCCAACTGATGCTTGGACTTTTCCAATCCTTGCACTGCCGCGATCAAATCCGTCTGCGTTTGCACCACCTCGGGACTGTCGATCTCGAATAGGACGTCACCCCGCTTCACCTCGTCGCCGATCTTGGCGAGGAGGCGTGTCACTCGCCCGGAAAAAGGGGTTAGCACGACCGTGCTCGCATCCTCGTTGAAGGCGATTTGCCCGATCGCCGGCTTGTAAAGTCGAAACGAGCACAGCTCCACCCTGACGATCTCGAGTTGGTGCATCTGATCAGGCGTTACCTGCACCGTGTCGGCGGGCTTTGCTTTCGGCTGCGCGCAAGCGGGGTTCACCAGCCACGCCAAAGAAGCCCACTGGACGAGCCCCAGCAGGAGGGCGCCACCCAACAGTCTGGGCCACGACGCGCGGTAGCCCCTCGAGCGCGTCGGCCTTGCGGTGGGGCAGTGGCCAATGCGTCCTGCGATGATCGCTGATGGAAAGTGTCGCATCGCGTGCCAAACCTACTCGGAGGCCATGATGGTTGCTTCCCACCTGTTCCACCAGCCGCCGCCTAGCGCCTGGAATAGCGCAACGGTGTCGGCAAGACGCGCCGCTTCGGCCTGGACGCGGGCGAGCGAGGTCTGCAAGTAGGCTTGCTGAGCGCCAAGCAGGATGGGCAGGCTTACCTGTCCTCGCTCAAGCTGCCGGCGCACGAGATCAAAACTGCGCTGCGCGGCCTGCTCGGCCGCGGTGGCGGCGCTCAATGCGCGGGCATCCGCCTGCAAGGCGCGCAGTGTATCGGCCACATTCTGGAAGGCGGTGAGCACCACGCTTCGGTACTGCTGCACCGACTGCATCCAGGCCTCTTCGGCCGCCTGCTGCTTGTGGCGCAGCGTGCCGCCGTCGAACACCGGCTGCACCACATTGGCCGCCATGAGCCAGCCGTTCGTGCCCGTCGAGAACAGCTTGGTGATGGCAAGCGCCGTGCTGCCGTCATTGCCGCTCAAGGTGATTTGGGGCAGACGGTTGGCGATCGCCACGCCAACCTGCGCATTGGCAGCGTGCACATTGGCCTCGGCGGCGCGTACGTCTGGGCGCTGG
The DNA here is from genome assembly GCA_024281145.1 of Hyphomicrobiaceae bacterium. GTDB lineage: Bacteria > Pseudomonadota > Alphaproteobacteria > Rhizobiales > Hyphomicrobiaceae > AWTP1-13. The sequence continues at coordinate 21,567 of JAMXLN010000199.1, forward strand.
CAGACAAGATCGGCGGGCAGGCTCAAGGGCAGCCGTCGGGGCAGCCGGAACGAGCCGAGCTCGAAGGTGGCCACCATCTCCTCGCTCGGGAAGCGGCCGGTGAGGACGGCGAGCAGGTGACGTTGCTGGTCGAGCTGGCGCTGCAGCGGCGGCAAGAGCATGCGCGCTTGCGCCTCCGCCGTCTCTTGCACCAACACGTCCTGCATGCCGATTTGGCCGAGATTGTGCTGTCGGCGCAGGTTCTCCAATAGCCTGCTCTGCAGGCCGATCAGCCGCCGCGTTGCCGCGATCTGACCGCGCAGCGACGCCTCCTGGATGGCGGCGAGTGCGATGTTGGAGGTGAGCGTCAGGTAGACCGCCTCCCGCTGAAACGCCAGCGCTTCGGCCTGCGCTTCGAGCGTTTCAATTTGACGGCGTGTGCCGCCCCAGGCGTCGAGCACGTAGGCGACGGTGACCTGGCCCGTGTGCAGCGCGTAGGTCTCAGCATTGTTGGCCGCGTTCGACTGCAGCGCGGCGATCGGCGTCTTCTGCGGGCTCGAGTTCCAGTTGGCCGCCACTTGCGGAAACAGCGATCCGCGCTCGGCAAGCGCGTTTGCCTGCGCGACCCGCACGGCGGCCTCGGCCGCCTGCAGGTCGGCATTGTGAGCGATGCCCGATTGAATGAGCTCGTTGAGGTGGCGCGACCGGAACGCCTCCCACCAGCGCGCCGGAATGTCGCCGCCGGGAACGAAGATGCGCCCCGCTTGTCGATCATGCCCTGGCAGATAGCCCGCGACCGCGGGCAGTTCCGGCGGCTTGAAGTCGGGTCCCACGGCACATCCCGCCAAGCTGGCGAGCGCCAGCATGCCCGCAAGCACCCGGCGCGGACCCCGCAATGCCTCTGTCCACCAATGGCGCGGCCTGAAGCAGCCGGAATGACAAAGCGTCAGCGCCATCGAGCTTGACTTCGCAATTGGAAAGCTTGGCCCACCCTGTCGCCCGCGCTCGTCTGCACAACGTCCCTGCCGCGGGAAGTCACATCCAACTCATGTCCCCAGCATCCCGGCGAAGCTACAGAAAAACAAAGGTATAGTGCTTTCTATTCGCAAACGTGTTTGCCGCGCATCAGCGTGGTGAGCGATCGTTGGGGGGTATCTACCACTTTGGCCCGGCCGGCCCCTGACAAACCGGCACCAACAGGCCCCTCTTCCATGGCTGCGCCGCTGCGAAGGCCTTGAGTGACACTTCTGCCAGGCAGGCCGTGCGAGCCAGGTTGCGCTCTCCAGAGTTCCGTTGCCCAGGAAACCTTAGCGAGATCCTCGCACTGGATCGGTAAGGCGCACGCTCCCCGGTCCCTGAGCGCGTCACGGCGAGGCGGCAAGCCGCGACGTCCTCCAGAACGGCAAGAAATCCTGGTATGGCCCTCGAAATGCTCCACCGCGCCCCCATCAGCGGTCGCCAGAGTGCGTGCGAGATAAGGGGGAGCCTTCGCCCGGGCAATGGCGACCGATCGGAGAGAGGTTCACCCCAGCGCGCGATTGAGTGCCTAACCGATGCAGCCCAGTGCGCAGCCGCCGGCGGGAAGCCGATGTGGGGTGCGCTGCCTCGCTCGGCCAAGCTTGGATGCGTTGCCGCTCCCCGGCGCCACCGGTCGACGTGGCCCAGAGGCGGCTCACAGGCGGCCCAGTGGCGGCCCAGTGGCGGCCCAGTGGCGGCCCAGGAGCGGCCCAGTGGCGGCCCAAGGGGCGGTGCCGAACCATCGGGGGTAGCGCTGGCGCGATGATCTCGCTTTCGGCCGCTCCCTCCCTGGCGCATAGTGAGCCCTCCGGCGGCAAAACCCATGGAGGTCCGACTTGCAGACCATACGCGTCGTGTGTGCCCACGACTGCCCCGATATGTGCTCAATGCTGGCCCATGTGGAAGGCGGCCGCGTGGTGCGCATCCAAGGCGACCCGGCCAATCCGCTCACCGCCGGCTTTGCCTGCGCCAAGGTTAACCGTGACCACGAGCTGGTGCACTCCACGCAGCGTCTGGCGACGCCACTGCGCCGCGTCGGTCCCAAGGGTGAGGGCAAGTTCCAGCCCTTCGGGTGGGATGAGGCCCTCGATCAGATCGTCGCGCGGTGGAAGGCGATCATCGCCAAAGACGGTCCGTTGGCGCTCCTGGGCTACGCATACAGCGCACACCAAGGGCAGTTGAACCGCGGGCTCGTCAACGGCTTGTTCCATGCTCTGGGCACCAGTCGCCTGCAGGCCGGCACCGTCTGCGACACGTGCTGCGAAACGGCGTGGGACTTCACTGTCGGCCCGGTCGGCGGTGCCGATCCTGAATCGGTTGCCCAATCCGACCTGATCGTCTCCTGGGGCGCCGACCTGATGGCGACCAACGTGCACCTGTGGGCCAAAGTGGAGGACGCGCGCAAAAAGGGCGTTGCCGTAATCGTCGTTGATCCGCGCCGCAGCCGCACCGCCCAACGGGCCGACTGGCACATTCCCATCCGCATCGGCACGGATGCAGCGTTGGCCCTAGGCCTCATGCACATCTTGGTGCGCGATGGATTGTGCGATGCCCACTACATTGCCAACAATACCGTCGGCTTCGATCGGCTCAAGGCTGAGGTTCTGCCCCGCTTCGCGCCAGCCCGGGTGGCAGAAATTACCGGTCTCGCCGTATCGGACGTAGAGCGCTTCGCGGCCCTCTATGGACAGGCCAAATCCTCCTTCATCCGCCTCGGCGAGGGCATGACGCGGCTTGCCGGCGGTGGGCAGGCACTGCGCGCGGTGGCCCTGCTGCCGGGCGTGACGGGCGCCTACGGCCGGCCAGGTGGCGGCGCTTTGCTGCTCACGGCGGCATCCTGCGAGCTCAATTACAACGCAATCCGCAAGCCCTCGGGCCCCGATGCCACGCGCCTTGTCAATCACTTGCGGCTGGGCGAGGCGCTCTTGGAAATGCGCGATCCGCCAATCCGCGGCCTCTTTATTGCCTCCAACAATCCCGCCGTGACCAATCCGGACGCCGGCAAGCTGCGCCGTGCGCTTGCCCGCGAGGACCTGTTCACCGTGGTGCATGATCCTTTTCTGTCGGTGACGGCGCGTTACGCTGACATCGTGCTCCCGGCCGCGACTTATCTGGAGACAGAGGATTTCTATCGCAGCTATGGCTCCTACTACATGCAATGGGGCCACCGCGCGGTCGCTCCATTTGCCCAGTCGCGGTCCAACCTCGAAGTGGCGCAGGCCCTAGCAGCGCGTATGGGTCTCAAGGACCCCATCTTTGCCATGTCGCCCGAAGCGATGCTGCGGGAGCTCTTTGTGGATGCCACCGGCACGGTCGAAGGCACCGATCCCGATCGGCTGCGCGAGGCGGGGCCCATTCGCATCGCCCCTAAAGGCGGCCAGCACTTCCGGACAGCTTCGGGCAAGCTCGAGTTCCATTCCGCGGCGATGGCCAAACTAGGCCTGCCACCGATGCCCGATTGGCACCCCGATCCCCAGGAGGAGGCGGACGCTCGGCGCTGGCCCCTGCGGCTTCTGACAGCGCCTGGCTACTTCCAGAGCCACACAGCCTATTCGGCGGTCACGTTTCTGCGCACGCGCGAAGGCGAGCCTTGCTGCATCCTCCACCCTGATGAGGCCGACGCCCGCGGCCTCACCGATGGTCAGCGCGTGCGCCTCTTCAACGATTTGGGCACCGTCGGCCTGGTGCTCCGTGTCAGCGACGAGGTCAGGCCGGGCGTCGTGCTCGTTCCCGGGCAGCGCCCAGACGAGGAGGCTGTGTCGGGCACCATCAATATGCTCTGCTCCGACCGCTTCACGGATGTCGGTGAGGGCGCCACATACCAGAGCACCTTCCTCGACGTTGCGGCATGGCGTGCCTGAAGTGCGGCCCGCGCAATGAAAGGCTAGCGGGGTGTGCGACCCCGGCGGCGCCAAAGGGCGATGGCATCCACGATCTCCGCCAGCCGCAGCGATGCCGTTAGTCTAAAGGCGCCCGATCCAGGTCGGACTACGTGGCCGTCGGGCCATCTCCGGCGCTTGGGCAACGTTGTCGGGATCCCCGAACGCACTTGGGCAGCTGAGGGCTTCCCGGTCCCGGCGCTGATGCGACTGTGGCCTTGTATCTAGCGCACCGTGCGCCGCCGCGATGCAGGCTTTGATGGCGCTGCCACAACGGCGGTGCCGATCACGCAGTCGCGCGTGACGAGGCGGGCGAGCTCGGCCTCGGTCCAGCCGCGCGTGGCCTTGGGCCGCATCGCGTACCTCGACGCCCTTCGGCAGCTCGAGGCCGAAATCGGCGAGCACGCCACGTGGGTCGACGACACTGCAGGAACGGTAGGCCAGGCTCTTGTACCAGGCTGGCGGGATGCCCAGCAGCATCAACGAAGGGGCGACCTAACGCGATGATCTCCCTTGCCAGATCGGCAAGGCTGTGACCCATGACTTGCG
>JAMXLN010000200.1 GCA_024281145.1 Hyphomicrobiaceae bacterium
GCCGGCGTCGACCTTGGCCTTGAGGTTGTCAAGATCGGCGGCGAGCGACGCGCTCTCGGGGTGCCTTTCGGGATAGCCCGCCACCGAGACCTCGAACGTGCCGAGGCGCTTGAGCCCTGTCACAAGATCGGCCGCGTTCGCATAGCCTCCTGGGTGCGGGCAGTACCGTGTGCCAACGCCGGCGGCGGGATCCCCGCGCAGCGCCACGATGTGGCGGACCCCTGCCTGGCTGTAGGATTTGGCGACCTCGTCCACGTCGGTCTTGGTCGCCTCAACGCAGGTGAGATGGGCGGCCGGCACGAGCGACGTCTCGCGCACGAGGCGTGCAACGGTGGTGTGCGTGCGCTCACGCGTGGAACCGCCCGCGCCGTAGGTGACGGACACAAAGTGCGGCCGCAGCGGCTCGAGCCGCCGAATAGCGCTCCACAACGTCTCCTCCATCTTCTCGCTCTTGGGCGGGAAGAACTCGAAGGAGACGTTGATGTCACCGTCGCCTACCAAGCGACTGCGCCGCTCTCGCACGAGGTCGATCATCTAGCTCGTCCGCTCCAACTTGCGCCCTGCCAGACCCTCCGATGCGGCATCGGCAATCTGCGGCCGTCGTGCCAGCCACACCTTCACGGTGAGATTAGCGCTCCCGCCGTGCTCCGGCGCGAGCTCGCGCGTCTCAACCAGCTCCAGCCCGCAATCGGCGAACCAATGGGCCACCTGCTGATTGGAGAAGCCCAAACGCTCATGGGCGAACTCTTCGCGCAAAAACTCCAGCTCATGGGGTGCAAAGTCGACGATCAGCAATTGGCCGCCCGGCGCCAGCACGCGAGCCGCCTCGCGCACGGCACGCTGCGGGTCACGCAAGAAGTGCAGCACCTGGTGCATCACGGCGGCCCCCGCTGTTTGGTCGGCGAGCGGCAGATCGTAGATGTCGCCCTGGCGCACATAGGCGCGCGAGGGCTCTGCGCGCTCAAGTTTGGTGCGTGCGTAGGCGAGCATGGCCGGGCTCAGATCGATGCCAAGACCCCGCCGATATCGGGGGCCAAAGAGCTCGAGCATGCGCCCCGTGCCGGTGCCCAGATCGAGGAAGAGATCGAAGGGGCCAGGTCCCAACATCCGCGCAATAACGGCCTCCACCTGCGCTTCGGCCACGTGCAGGGACCGGATGCGATCCCACTCCCCAGCATGCGCCGCAAAATAGGCCTGGGCCGCCCTCTCGCGCTCTCCCCTGAGCGCCTCGGCGCGACGACGGTCGCGCCCGAGCACGGCATCGGCCGGGTTCACGGCTTCGAGCAGCAGACGCGCCAGCGCGCCGCCCGCACCGCCCTCGGCAAGTCGGAAATACACCCAACTGCCCTCCGGCGTGCGTTCGATGAGGCCGGCCTCGGTGAGAAGCCGCAAGTGCCGGCTGATCCTGGGCTGGCTCTGACCCAAGATGCCCGTCAAGTCCTTGACGTTGAGCTCACCGGTGGCCAGCAGCACCAAGAGGCGCAGGCGCGTCGGCTCGGCCATGGCCTTGAGGGCGAGGACTGCGGTTTGGACAGACAATCGCACCGGCGCACCCACCAGAAGCAGATGGCTCATGATATAAAGATATCTTTATGCGTCAAGCGGGTTTTCGCACCGGCTCCCCATTCTCACGCAATGACCCTCGGAGCTGGCCGGGATGGACGTGAGACTCGCAAAATCCATAGTAATGGGATGAGCCGGGAGATGAATTGGGGCAAAATACGTGCGAGAATGCGGCGAATAAATGGTCGTAAACTTAATGCCTATACTTATCGTCCATTAATTGAAAATGACGAATGCTTGGCAATTCTAGGAGATTTGTAATGGACGGGAACCGGGCGCCCGGCAGGACCGTTGTGGGACCAGTGCAAGGAAAAGGAGTCGAGCCATGTCGCACCTCAAGCTGGTTCGCCTGGTCGGGGCGGTCATCGTCCTGGCGGGGACCACGTGGCTGCCCGTTGCGGCGCAAACCCAGGCACCGAGCCCGCCTTCCCCCGGCGCTCCGCCTCCCACCGGGCGCGCAGAGCCAATGCCGAAACCTCCCGGGACGGTCCAGCCCGGCACCGCGGGAAAGTCAGCCACCGCGCCGCACGAGGCCAATCCGCTCATCCGCATGGCCGTCGTTTCATCGGACGGGAGCAAGGTTGGCACCGTGCAGAGCGTCAGCACCGGCCCGGACGGCTCGGTCAAGAGCCTCCACATCAGGACCGGCGGGTTCTTGGGCTTTGGCGCCAGGCTGGTCGCCATCCCCGAAGGCCGCTTCACCAGGAGCGGCGACAAGGTTCAGCTTGGCATGACCGCCGAAGAGGTGAGCAAGCTCCCCGAGGTCAAGGAGCAGAGTTGACACGCAGCCTCATGGGGTGAGCGGGAGGCGGGTCGCAGGTCGGCCCGCTTTCTTTTTTGCCACACTCCGGGCGCGCTGTTGCTCTAGCTGTGCGCTCCGGTCGCCAAGCGCTTTGACGTCCGCACCCGTTCCATGTTCAAACCGGCCTCGTTGAGGTCGGATGCTTTGACAGGGACGCTCTTGTTGCAGGGCAATTCGTTTCCGGGCGGAACGCGTTTTGGGGCTGCGCGCGGTGGAGGGGATAGGGGGCTGTCCCCTCGACTGACGAGGAGGAATTGAGGGATCAACAGGGCATGACCACAGTTCTGAGAGAGCGCGCCGGGGCGCTGCTCCGGCGGCGAAGTTTGATGCAAATCGCCGCCGCATGCGCGGCGGCCGGTTCGTTCTTCGTCTGGTGCGGAATGAAGGCACCGCCGGCGCAGGCCGCCGATCCCGCCGTTGTCTTCATGGCTCAGGTCGGCCGGGAGCTCATGGCGGCAGCGCGCACCCGTTCGCCGGGCGCCATGGCCGGCGTCGTGGAGCGGAACGCGGATCTAACCCAGATCGGCCTCTATTCCCTGGGCGAATATCGCACCAGGCTGCCGCATGAGGAGCGACCGAGCTATTTTTCCGGCACGGCCCGGTTCATCGGGCGCTATGCCGCTGCCGAAGCGCCGAAATACCCCGTCGCGCGCGTCGAGTGGTCGAACCAGAGCGTGCGCAGTGGGTCGGGGGTCATGGTGGACAGCAGGGTGATCCTGGCCGATGGCACCGGGTATGACGTGCGCTGGGCCCTTTCCAAGTACGGCGCAACCTACAAGGTGCGAGACGCCATGGTGCTGGGCTTCTGGATGACGCCCTTTCTCAAGAACCTGTTTGAGGACTACATCGCCAAGAACGGTGGCAACCCACGCGCGCTCGCCGCAGCCCTGAACCGTTAAGGGGGACACCTGGGCCGATGGTCGGGCCCGCGCCAGGACGCCCGACCCCCTGTTGGTCCACGCGTCTGTTCTGCGTCGCATCGGCGCCCTGTTTGCCCTTTTTCCGCGGGCATCGTGCGAGCCGACAGGGCCAACAAATCAAGCCAACAAATCAAGGACGTGCGGTGCTCGCCGGGGGCGGCGCCCCTGCTTGGAGAACCCGCGGTGCCTCACACCGCGGCGTGCGAGCAAGCCGCAGGACCTGCCGCTAGCGCCTTTCAAAGCGCTTGAACTTGATGCGATGCGGCTCCACCGCAGCCTCGCCGAGGCGGCGCTTCTTGTCTTCAAGATAGTCTGCAAAGTTGCCCTCAAACCACTCCACGTGGCTGTCGCCCTCGAAGGACAGGATGTGAGTGGCCATGCGGTCGAGGAAGAAGCGATCGTGGCTGATGATCACGGCACAGCCAGCGAAATCCTCCAATGCCGCCTCCAATGCAGCGAGGGTTTCGGTATCGAGATCGTTGGTGGGCTCGACGAGCAGCAGCAGGTTGCCGCCTTCCTTCAGCATCTTGGCCAAGTGCACGCGGTTGCGCTCACCACCCGACAAGAGCCCCACCTTCTTCTGTTGGTCCGGGCCCTTGAAGTTAAACCAGCTCACATAGGCGCGGGAATTGACCTCCATCTTGTCGCCGAGCTTCATGACGTCGAGCCCACCAGACACTTCCTCCCAAACCGTGTTTTTGTCGTTGAGGTGATCCCGGCTCTGATCGACGTAGCCGAGCTTTACGGTGTCGCCGAGCCTGATACGTCCCGCGTCGGGCTTCTCTTGGCCGGTGAGCATCTTGAAGAGAGTGGTCTTACCCGCACCGTTGGGACCGATGACCCCGACAATGCCTCCGGGCGGCAGCGTTAGGCAGAGATTGTCGATCAACAGACGGTCGCCGAACGCCTTCGAGAGGCCCTCTACCTCCACCACGACGCCGCCGAGGCGCGGCCCTGGGGGGATCTCGATCTGGGCCTTGCCGGTTTGCGCCCGCGCTGCCTCTTCCGCCAGCCGGTCGTAGGCCTGAATGCGCGCCTTCGATTTGGCTTGGCGCGCCTTGGGACTTGCGCGGATCCACTCTAACTCCCGCTTCAGCGTGCGCTGCTTGGCCTCCTCCTGGCCCTTCTCCACCTCGAGGCGCTTGGCCTTCTGCTCAAGCCAGCTCGAGTAGTTGCCCTTGTAGGGTACGCCCTGGCCGCGATCGAGCTCCAGTGTCCATTCCGTGATGTTGTCGAGGAAGTAGCGGTCGTGCGTCACCAGCATGATGCAACCGGCGTACCCCTTGAGGTAACGCTCGAGCCAGGCAACTGATTCCGCATCGAGATGATTGGTGGGCTCATCCAAGAGCAGGATTTCGGGCTTCGACAACAATAGGCGACAAAGCGCTACGCGCCGCTTCTCGCCTCCCGAGAGCGTGCTCGCATCCGCATCGCCGGGCGGACAGCGCAGGGCATCGAGCGCTTGCTCCACCTGCGCATCGAGATCCCACAAGCTCTGCGCCTCGATTGCGTCCTGCAGCTTGGCCATTTCCTCAGCGGTCTCGTCGGAGTAGTTGGCGGCAAGCTCGTTGTAGCGCTCAAGCAGGGCCTTCTTCTCCGCCACTCCTTCCATGGCGTTGCCGAGCACATCCTTGTCGGCGTCAAGCTCCGGCTCCTGCGGCAGATAGCCCACGCGCACGCCCTCGGCCGCCCACGCCTCGCCCACGTAGTCCTCAAGCTCGCCGGCCATGATTTTGAGCAGCGTAGACTTGCCTGCGCCGTTGAGCCCCACCACGCCGATCTTGGCCCCGGGGAAGAACGACAGGGAGATGTCCTTCAAAACCTGCTTGCCCCCCGGATAGGTCTTGGAGAGCTTGTGCATGTGATAGACGTACTGGGGGTTCGCCACCGGCGACTCCTCGCGTTGCAGATCGAATGGGATGGGCGCCTTGTAACCCAGATGGCCGGGCCACCTCAAGGCCAGTACGGGCGGGGCGGTCCTTTGCAGAGATCTCGCGCCTCACCGGCCCTTGGGTTGAGACTCATAGACGCGCCACCAAAGCTGTGAGCCAAAGGGCACCTTGTCCAGGATGTGCTCGTAATAGCCGGCATAGCCGTTCGCCGCCATGGAGCGCTCGGACGCCGCGGTCCGGCGCGCAATGCCCGCCTCGGCCCGCTTCTTGTAGGGCGCTGCCATGCCGTTGCCGGCGAGACCCACCGCCAACATGGGCACGACCAGCGACGCCGCAATCCTCTGTAAGCTGACCATGGCTGACCTCGAATGATGTGCCTGTGATCTCAGTCCGGCGTGCCGTGCTGTTCTTCGTAGATGTCCCACCAGCGCTTGGAGCCGAACGGCACCTTCTCCAGCACGTGCTCGTAGTAGCCGGTCTCACCGCCCGAGCCCGGCGTGCGGTAGCGCGCCTTGGGTGCAGGGTGGCGAGCGGCCTGCAAACGCCTCTTTTGCGGCTGGCCCGCCGCATCGGCATGTCCCACAAGACCAGCTGCGAGCGAGAGCACCACCAGTGCGCCGATCGTCGCCGTCCTCATGGGCTCATCCCCAAAAAAGGGCCTGCTGTCCCTTGGTGATCAGCGCCGATTGCTGCCGCCGTGCTGTTCGTCATAAATCTTCCACCAACGCTGCGAACCGAAACGGACGGCGTCAAGCCGGTGCTCGTAATAGCCGGCAATGCTGTCGTCCTTGTCGCGGTGGTCGTAAACCCTGGAATAGAGCTTGCCCGCGTAGGGTGCCCGCAGCCGCTTCTTCTTGTAGGGCTCGGCGCTGGCATAGCTCACCACGCCCGCAGCGACGGCGAGGACGGCGAGGCAGGAGACGGCGGTCTTGTGGAGGCTAGTCATGGCATTCCTTGTGAGTTGCTTCTCCCACCTCCCAGATCGAGGGTGGCGCACTCGTTCTTGGAAAAGGTAAGGCTTGCGCCCGTCTCGCTCAAGGACCTGTGATCGACCAAGCCAATCACCTTCGATCGTGCGCGGGAGCGCGAGGAGCGCTGCAACGCGACATCCTTTGTACCGAGCGAAACAGCCTCGGTCCACGGCTTAAGCCAGAGTGCGCGCATGCTGAACCGGGCTCGGGGCCCGGACGATCTGGGCTTGCCCAGACGGAGCCATGGAGGGCGGAAATGCGCACGCTAAAGCGGCAAGCAAAATGGTCAGCCAGTGGGGCAGGCCGAGCGCGAAACGCCCTCCTCGGGGTACTGGCGCTTGGCCTCTCACTCGTCGGGCAGCGTGCACCGGCCGGCGCCATGGAGCTGCCCCGCGGCGAACTCAAGGTGAGCCTCTCCAACACGCGCGCCAACACCGTGCTCCTCAGCTGGACCGGGCCAGTGATGGCTCCCATGGCCAATCAGATCCG
>JAMXLN010000201.1 GCA_024281145.1 Hyphomicrobiaceae bacterium
AGAACGCGCAAGGACTGCATCGTTGATGTGATTGCCGCCGTCGATAAGGAGGTACTCCACCTCAACGCCGTCGAGGCCAGCCGCGAGCGCTCGCTTTTGCAAGAGCCTCTTCTCCTCCATGACGTAGAGCGGCAGGTAGTGCACTCCAAACCCTCGCGAGATGCGCAGCTGCCCAACCTCTGCTGAGGCGCTCGCCGAGGCAACGATGGTGATGGCTGTGGCGATTGCAAGCGCGACCGATCCGAGAGGAAGCGAACTAACCGCAAAGGCTATGCCTCGCGCGCGCACGGGGTTACTCCTCGTTCGTGGTCAAGAATTCGAGCCGCGGGGCGCGCCTTGGGGGAAGGTGTTCCCGCGCGCCTCGGCGAAGTCGTGCGTGTAACCGCTCTCCGTGTGCCATCGTCGGGTTCGTTGGCACCTGTTCGGGTGAAGGCCAGCACATTAGTGTTGCGCGTCGATGGGTGCTGGGCAAGCTGAACCGCCGGCGGTCGGGTGTGATGATCTGCGCAGTGCACCATCGCTGCCCAACAATGCCGTCGGATCTATGGAGATCCAAATGCGCACAACCACTCGGCTCAAGCAAATCGTCGCGCGGCGTGCGGCCGTGCAGGCCCCTGGCACTGCCAACGCGCTGTTTGCCCGCGTGATCGAGGAGCTAGGTTTTGAGGTCGTCTACGTGACCGGGGCCGGCATCGCCAATATGCACCTGGGCGCCCCCGACATCGGACTTACCACCTTGACCGAGCTCGCCAATGTGGTGGGCGCTATCTCGGATGCGGTCGCGTTGCCCCTTTTTGTCGATGCCGATACGGGTTTTGGCAACGCCGTCAACGTGGTGCGCACTGTGCGTGTGTTGGAGCGCGCCGGCGCGGCTGGGCTGCAGCTCGAGGACCAGGTATTTCCCAAGAAATGCGGCCATTTCTCCGGCAAAGCTGTGATCGGGGTCGACGAGATGGTGCAAAAGGTGAAGGCGGCGGTCGATGCGCGCCGCGACCACGACCTGCAAATCGTTGCTCGCAGCGATGCACGTGCGGTCGAGGGTCTAGACCGCGCCATTGCGCGCGCTCAGGCCTACATCGAGGCTGGCGCCGACGTGGCCTTTGTCGAGGCCCCGGCCGACCTTGCCGAGCTTGCACGCATTCCGCGCGAGATCGCCGCACCGCAGGTCGCCAACATCGTGTTTGGTGGCAAGACCCCTGATCCCGGGCGGATTGAGCTCGCGAAGCTGGGCTTCTCGTTGGTGCTCTACGCCAACGCTGCACTGCAGGCCGCTGTGAAGGCAGCTGGCGACGTTCTCGCGACACTAAAGCGGGAGGGTTCGCTGGCCGGCGTGGTCGACCGTATGACGTCCTTCGAGGAGCGCCAGCACGTCGTCCAGAAGCCGGTCTGGGACGCACTGGAGAGCAAGTTTCGCGCGCAGGGCCAGTGACAGCAAGGTCCTGTAAGCCGAGGCTCAGGGGTGCCCATGCCCTCAAGCGAACGCGAGGTTGGCCTCGTGGCCCAATAGGAAAGCGCCGGCGTCCTGGAGGTGTGATTGGCGTCCCTGGGCTTGCTGCAGCAGCGTTGAGATATCGCGCAGGCGCCGCTCGAAAGCAGCCGAGGCGAAGATGGCATTGGCGCCGGCGATCTCCCAGGCGGTATCGGCGACAGCCTTGGCTTCGTGGATGGCGAAGGTGGTGGCCATGCGGGTGTCGATGCGCTGGGAGAGTTCGAGTTTGCTGCTCAAAGCCACCGCATCGTAGACCTGCCGCGCCGTGGTCTCAACGTAGGTGCGCGCCGAGCGCAGCCGGGCCTCCGCCTTGCCGATTTGAAACTGCACAAGGTGACTATCCCGCAGCGCGGTTTTGGCGAGCCGCGGTGTTTTTTGCATGGTGAGTGCGACGCAGGCATCCAGCATCGCGCGGGCGATGCCGAGAGCTACGGCCGAAAAGCCGATGGAGAAATAACCGTTTAAAGGGAATTTGTAGAGCGGTCCCGGCAATCGCACGTCGCGCAGGTGCTCGCGGTTGACCGAAAAGCCGTCGGGAACAAAGAGGTTGTTCACTTTGAAGCCGCCGCTATTGGTGGCCCTGAGCCCGAGCACGTCCCAGTTCTCGATCCACTCGATGGCCCCGGCTGGCACCAAGAAGATACGCGTGGTCGTGCCCTCAGGCAGCTCAAGGGCGACGCCGCTCCTGCCGAACACGGGTGCCATCAGGCCAATCCAGGTCGCATGGCGGCTGCCGCTCGACATCATCCACTCGCCGGTGAGGCGATGGCCGCCGTCCGTTTCCTCGGCGCGGGAGCGGATGGGCGGACCCCAGCTCAGTGCCGCGCGCGGCTCGCCCCAGATTTTGCGCGAGACGGCCGGGTCGAGCGCGCTCGCCGTCGCAGCGCAGCCATTGATCTGGCCGACACACCAGGCGGTGCTGCCGTCGAGCTTGGCAAGCGCTTCCATGGCGCGGAACCAGATGACGAGGTCGACCTCATCGCCGCCATATGCCTTGGGCAGCAGCAGGCGGAAGAGCCTCTGTTCGTTCAGCTTATCCAGCACCTCAGGTGTCAACCGTCCAAGCGCCTCATTTGCCGCGCCAGACCCTGCGATCACGTTGGCAATGCGCCCGATCCGCGCGAGCGGACTGTCAGCGCTTGGTGGCGGTGAACCTGCAACCTTGTGCATGTGCTGGGGCTACTCCTAAAAGGCTGTACTGTAGCCAGTTGGCGCCTCGTCTGTCCGAACGGGACGGCTGCACGGGCGGCAGCCCAGATGCGCTTTGATAGCACAGGGCTTTGCGCGCACCATGCCGATCCGGGCACCCGTGAGGTGGGCATCGGCCGCAAGACAATGTGCCCGTTGCGGCGCCAACACTTACGGAGGCTTTGCGCGATGCTCTACATGGTAGAAATGGATTTCCGCAATCCGGCGCGCGAGGCGGACTGGCATATCTGGTATCTGCAACATATCGCCAACCTCATCCGTACGGTGCCGGGCTTCCGCGCCAGCCAGCGCTTTCGTGCCATCACACCGACGTCATCGCCCTGGCTGGCCATGCACGATGTGGTGTCGGCTGCAGTGTTTCAAACCGCTGAGTACCGCGCCAGTGGCGGTCCGGCTGCCACTGGCGAGTGGCAGGCCGAGCACACCAACTGGTACCGCAACCTCTTCGCGGGCATCGACAGCACGCCCGACGTGGCTTCCGATGCGCACTTGCTCGTGAGCGAAGGCGATGCCCAAGTGCCAGAGCCGGTGGCTGGGTCCGTTACGCGGCTGGCGAGTGTTGACCTCGACCGGTCCTCGCAGTGCCGTGGCATCGCCGTCATTCCCGCTGGACGCCTGACCGCGGGATTGTTCGACCTTGCGGGTGTGCGCATCTTCAAGCCGATCTCGCCGCGAATTACCGGCTAGCCGGGCCGGCCAGTGCGTTGGGAGGCATCGAGCACCTGCAAAGGCGTAAACCGCGGTTGCAAACGTTGAGTGCGTTTCACCCCATCATGGGGCCGCCCCCGCCTCGATCGGCAGGCCCGGATCGGCGCCCCATTCCGACCAGGAGCCGTCGTAGACTGCGGCGTCTGGACGGCCGAGGATGGCGAGTGCCAGGGCGACAATGCCGGCGGTGACGCCGGACCCGCATGAGGCCACCACGGGTCTGCCCACGGCTACGCCGGCGGCAGCAAAGATCGAGCGCAGTTCGGTGGCGGACTTGAGCGTGCCATCGGGGTTGAGGAGGGAGGCGAAGGGGACGTTGCGCGAGCCGGGGATGTGGCCCGAGCGCAGGCCGGCGCGGGGCTCCGGCACGACGCCTTCAAAGCGGGTGGCAGCACGCGCATCGACGATCTGTGCTGCCTTGCTTGTGATGAGCGCCTTCACGTCGCTTGCATCGCGTACGAGCTCCGCATTGAGCATGGCCGTGAAATGACGCTCGCTGCGCCGGCGCGGCTCGCCATCCTCGAGCGGACGACCCTCCGCCGTCCATTTTCTGAGACCGCCGTTGAGAACGGAGACGTCCGCATGGCCCATGGCGCGGAACATCCACCAAACGCGCGCCGCCGAGTAGAGGCCCTCGCTGTCGTAGGCGATGATCTGCATGCCGTCGCCGACGCCCATCTTCTTCATGCGGCTGGCGAACAGCTCTGGCCGTGGCAGCATGTGCGGGAGCGGTGAGGATTTGTCGGCGATGTCATCGATGTCAAAGAAGATCGCGCCGGGGATGTGTTGCACCAAATACTCGGCTCTGGCGTTGCGGTTGGTGGTGGGCAAATGCATGGAGCCGTCGAGCACGACGAGACCGGGCGCGTGAAGATGTCCAGCGAGCCAATCGGTTTCCACCAGCCATTTCTGTACGTCGTCGGCCATTCCTTGCCTCTCTTCAGTTCGTGGCCGTTCCTGCGATCGCAGGTTTGTCGTGCCTGCGGGGCCGTTTCTGTTTTTATCCGAACGAGACGCGGATACGGCGGTTGAGCTTGCCCTTCTTTTCGATCTTGGTGACCACGACCTTCCCGATCTCGCTCGTGCGCTTCACGTGCGTGCCACCGCAAGGCTGCAGGTCGACGCACCCGTTTTCGCCGATAACGACGAGGCGTACACGGCCCGTGCCTGAGGGCGGTTTCACCGCCATGGTGCGGACCAAGCCAGGGTTGGCTTCCAGTTCCGCATCGCTGATCCAGCGCTCGCTTACCGGATGGTCCGCGGAAATGAGCGCATTGAGACCAGCGGTGAGCGCCTCCCGATCCACGGCTGACGCATCCCCAATGTCGAAGTCGAGGCGGCTGTCGTCCGGATTGACCTGACCGCCGGTGACCGGGAACTTTACCAAGGCGCACAACAGATGCAGACACGTATGCATGCGCATGAGGCGTGAACGCAGATCCCAGTCGATCACGGCACGCACGAATTGGCCGGGCGCGGGAGGGGTG
>JAMXLN010000202.1 GCA_024281145.1 Hyphomicrobiaceae bacterium
ATGATGGCGCTGCCATCCTCATTTTGGGGGAGTTCTTGAAGGGGAACGCGCGCGCAAAGCGAGCGCTATAAAGCGCTATAGCACGCGGCCGTCCTCATTTAGGGAGGGGAACAAACGGCTCCGCCCACGGTCGCATTCGGGGAACTTATATCTGTGTTCCCTCAAAAGTTACTGGCGGCTTCCCTCCGCACTCTGTGGCGCAAAGTCGAGGCTTGAGCGTTGCCGGTGGGACGCCCGGTGTATCTCCGGCTTGGTCAGAAGAGTGACGCAATCTTCGAAGGATTGGTTTTCGAAGGATTGGCTGTGATGGGCGCACCTTGCGAACGTTCAGGCAATCCTGAAGTGCGCTTCCACTGGCCGGCAAGCCCGGCCATTGATCGGCAAGACATCCTGGGGACATGCCGAGAAGGCGATGACGAGATCCATTTCCGCACGCAGCCTCACGTAGCCGCCCGGCAGAGGTTTCGGTGGTGCGGCAAATGCGAGTCCACCGCCTGGCGTCCAGGGGATGTTCATGAAGAGGTTGAGCGGGCTCGGCACGTGCGACGCTGTCAAACCAAGCGCTGCCAGCCCAGCCATCAAGTTATCAGCACAATTGTCGTGATGCCCCTCAACGCCCAGGAAGGCGTAACGGTAACGATCGCAGGCTGCAAGCAGCGTGTCGTGGATACCGCCGGACGTGTCCTCGACGAGGGTGAGAATGGGGCGCCGACGATTGGTGCGGAGGATGTCACCGACCTGTGGCACAAGCCTCAGGGTATGCGCACGGGTGTGCTCCATCGACATGAACTCACCCAAGTCATCGCGATTGAACGCCCAAGTATCTACCACCTGCTCCCCGTGCGTGTTTATGACCAAGACGTCCTGCCCGCGCGCAACATGCGCCGCCTTGCCCCGTCGCGCCGGTATCTCAACGGTGGTTGCGTTCATTCTCCTACCTCGCTTGGGTTTGGCTCCGCGCGTGCGGCGAGCCATTGCATGACCTTCAGGCGTTGGCGGTCAGCGGTCAGAGCAAAAGCCGGGTTAACGGCCCCCGTTTGTGCGACAAGTGTAGTACCACCGCTCATTCGGGAATAGCGAAATGGGAAGGGCCGATCGAGGGGCGTGTCGCTCGTGATGGGATCCGAGCGAGCCTCGCCGCTGCAGCGATGCCAAAACCATGACCACTAAAGCCGGTAGCGAGATATAGGCCCGGCAGGGCTTTTATGGGGAAAACACCGGGATGGCGTCCGGCGGTGATGTCGAGCATGCCGGCCCATCTTTTCGCGACCTTCACATCGCCCAGGATGGATGGTGAGCGCCCAATCGACAACGGCGCTTCCAAGGATGGCAGAAGCGAATGAGCCCTCGACGACCCCTCGGGCATTGGTCGTTGCGTTCGGCCATTGGACCGCTCGCCCGTACCGCCGCGCTTTGCTAGACTGTGGCACTCGCGCGCGCACGCGCCCCGCGATTTGTGGCAGGTTCGAAGGCAACAATGTCGGTCATGTCCCAAGCCACGCCGCCGCCTGCACCCGGCAGGCTCGTCATCAACAAGACGGGTCTGGCGCACACCTTAGATGCTGGCCTCGGAGCCCGCCTAAGGATTGGCCTCATCGAGCTTGCAACGGATCAGACCAGCGAGCACGAGTTTCGTCGCCTGTTTCAGCTCCCCGGCGTTGACTTTTACGTCTCGCGCATCTGGAACGATGCAACAATTACACCCGAAACCCTCGCCGAAATGGCGAGAGATATCGAATCGTGTGCGCGTCTCATATTGCCTGACTTGCGGCTCGACGTGATGGGCTTCACCTGCACGTCCGGTGCTATGGTCATCGGCGAGGACAAGGTCTTCGGCCTCATGCGCGCCGTGCGTCCCGCACTCCCATGCACCTCTCCAATAACCGCGGCAATGGCTGGCATCACCGCGCTCGGGCTGAAGCGAATTGCTCTGCTAACCCCCTACGTGCAGTCGATCAACGATATGATGCGAAGCTACATCGAGGCGCGCGGCGTCGCCGTTCCGGTCATGGGTTCGTTCAACAATTCCAATGACGACGAGGTGGCGCGCATTTCCCTTGAGTCGACCCGCGCAGCCGCGATAGATCTTGGCAAATCGCAGCACGTCGACGGCATCTTTGTCTCGTGTACGTCAATCCGAACCATCGACATTATCCGCGAGGTTGAGGAGGCCATCGGCAAGCCGATGATTGCCTCGAACCCGGCGCAAGCGTGGCATCTTCTTCGTCTTGGTAATCTCAGAGATAAGCTCTCGCAGTGGGGCCGGCTGTTCTCGATTTAGCGCTCTGGCAATCATGGCTCAAGCGTCGGAGAGGCCAAGCCCCGTCATGTCTATCGCCGGCGCGCGCCCGCCAATGAGGTCTGCAACAATCCGTGCGGAACCCAGTGACATGGTCCAACCTATGTGTCCGTGGCCGGTGTTGAGAAAGAGATTGCGTATTGGGCTCGCACCAAGAATGGGTGTCCCTTTCGGTGTCATCGGCCGCAAGCCCGCCCATTGCGTGGCTTGCGAGTAGTCCGCGCCGTCAGGAAAGAGACGCTTGATGGTTCCAAGTATGTGCGCGAAGTCTGCGGACGAATGCGATCGATCGTACCCGGCAAAGTCTGCCTTGGCCGTTACCCGCAAGCGATCGCCGAGGCGCGACCACGCAATGAGGTACTTCTCGTCGACACCGCAACCTTTCGGAGCCCTGTTGCGCCGACCGACAGGAACGGTCAAGGCATAGCCCTTGACTGGATAAATTGGCAGCTTGAAGCCCAGATCCCGCGCCAGCAATGGCGAATAGCTGCCGAGCGCCAGAACGTAGACGTCGGCCTTCATGTCGCCCGCGCTGGTCACGACCTTTTCAATGGCATGGCGGTCGCCGATGAGGCGCGAGATGGTGGTATTCCAGCGGAAGCTGACTTTACCATCGCGCTCGAGTTGCTCCGCGAGCGCCGTGGTGAACTTGTGGCAATCGCCCAACTCGTCGGTCGGGCAGTGGATGGCGCCGGCAAGGCTATCGCGTTCA
>JAMXLN010000203.1 GCA_024281145.1 Hyphomicrobiaceae bacterium
GCGCGCGCATCGACGTGTCCCACGCATTGAGCTTCCATGGCTTGTTGAGCGTGAGGGTAGCAATCCCGCCGGTCACATCGGTGAGGACGGCGGGCTCGTTGCTGTTCGACATGGGCCAAGCTCTCGCGGGGATTTGCGGCGTCTCGGGAGAACTTGCGCGTCGCGGGCGGCCTGTCAATGCTTGAGGTGTGGCAAGAACCAGGAGACCCAACGCCACTTGATCGGATAGGATGAGCCAGCGAGGGCGGACCGGTGACCCGGCGAGCCTACCCACCTCAAGGACCACCGCGCCCGCCTTGCGGGTCGAGGGCTCGCGCCTCGACGCATCGGTCGCAGTCAAGCCCAGCCGCCAAAAGCCCCCCACGCTCGCCTCGTCCGGTGACCCGGACTGGCCCCTTTGGCCCCCGGGGCTGGGCCCCCGGACTGGACCGCTGACAGGGCGCGAATTTTACCGTCAAATCCCCCTATCGATCGGAGCAAGCCGACCCATGGGCAACACCTGCGACATCCTCATATTCGGCACTGGCAGCTTCGCACAGCGCATCGCCTGCGATCTCGCTGCAACGGCAGCCACCCCAACCAGGCTCCTCATCGCCGGTCGCAACGGGCTCCGCCTCGAGTGGATCTCAACGGCAGCGCGGGCACGCGCGCACATGTTCTCCCGACCCGTGGAAGTTGCAGGCCGCAGGATCGACCTTGCCGCACCCGAAGCCGCCGGCGAGCTGCTTGCCGCCTGTCGGCCGGCCGTCATCCTGCAGGCTGCCTCCTTCCAATCGGGATCGGTGATTTCCGCATCGGGCAATGCCTGGACGCGCCTCGTTGCCGAAGGCGGGCTCAGCGCCACCGCCGTCTTCCAATCCGTGCTGAGCTCGCGCATCGCCCGTGCCGTGGCGCAGGCCTCGCCGCAAAGCCAATTCATCAACTGCTGCTTTCCCGATGTCGCCAATGGCATCATCGCGGCCATGGGGCTGCCGATTGCCTGCGGCATCGGCAACATTGCCATTCTCGCGCACGCCTTCGCCGGCGCGCTCGAAGGCGCGCCGCAGCCGAAACTTAAGATGCTGTGCCACTACCAAAACCTCCAGGCCTGGCGCCGCCCACCCCACGAGCGGCGCGCGCCAACGCCACGCGTGTGGCTCGATGACGTCGAGGTTGCCAACGTCTTCTCCCGCTTTTGCGGGGTCCAGCTCACCCCGGAGCCCGTCATCGATATCTCGGGGGCGAGCGGCGTGACGCTCGCCCTCGCCATGGCGCAACAGCGCGCCTGGCGCGGCCACGTGCCCGGTCCGGGCGGCCTGCCGGGCGGCTACCCGGTCGTCTTCGAGGGCGGGCGCCTCGAGCTCGATTTGCCAACCGGCATCGACGCGCACGCCGCCATCGCTTGGAATGTCGGCTACGAGGCACGCTCCGGCCTAGTCGTCGATGCGCACGGGCGTGCCCACTATAAAGGCCGCCTGCGTGATCTTCTGGCGGCGGAAAGCCCCACACTTGCTGCGGGTTTTGCAGCAGCCGACCTTGAGCAAATCTGGCTGGCGATGTGCGAGTTGCGTGACCGTCTGCTCGCGCGTGCGGCATAGCTGACCCCGATGCACCGGCCTTCCCAAGCGAACGCATGGAGCCTCGACACGATGGCGCTCACCACGGCAGAATGGAGGGGACGCGGCTCGCCGCGGACCCATCAATTGGAGAACAGCATGCAGCGACGGGCATTTGTCGGCGGGGCCGCGCTGGCGGCGACCTTGGCGGGGTTGGGACTGGCGCCGGCGCTGGCGCAAGATCCCATCGTCTTCGGTCTGATCACGCCCCTGTCGCCGCCGGGCGAAACGGCCCTCGGCCAATTGGCAAAGCGCGGCGCCGAGATTGGCGTTGAATACCTCAATGAGAAGGGCGGCGTGCTCGGACGAAACGTGGCGCTGTCGGTCCAAGACAGTGCGGGCAAGAACGAGCAGGGCGTCGCCGCCTATCGTCGCCTGGTCTCGAGCGAGAAGGCCGTGGCCGTTTTCGGCTTCATCCATTCGGGCGTCAACATCGCCGTCAACGAGGTGGCCAAGGAAATGGGTGTCCCCACCATGGGCACCCAGACCGGTGCCGGTGACGTCACAGCCAAGCACTACGACATTGCCTTCCGGACGCACGCCGTGGATGGACCGCGCGCTGCCGCTTGGCTCGGCTGGATCGCCAAGAACAAGTGGAAGCGCGTGAGCCTGTTAGCGGAAACCACCGATTACGGCATCGGTCTAGCCAAGGAGACCGAGAAGCAGAACAAGGAACAAAACCTCGGTCTGGAGATCCAGACCATCATGTTCGACCGCACGACCACCGATCTGTTGCCGCAGCTCTTGCAGGCAAAGGCGTTCAAGCCCGATGCCATCGTCAACGTCGGGGTCGGTCAGCCGCTCGACTTGATGATCACTCAGGCACACACCGTCGGTTTACTGCCGGGTGCACAGATGGTGACCTCCTACGACGGTCCGGCGCGGCCGCAGTTCTGGCAGCTCCACGGCGACCAGGGCGTAGGCATTAATTTCATCGCCTTCTACTCGCCGAAATCCGAGCTGTCGGACCTCGGCAAGGAATTCGCCAAGCGCTATGCGGCGAAGTTCAACGAGCCGCCGGTCTATGCGGCGCTCAACGGCTTTGCCAATGCAATCGTGTTTGCCGCCGCCATCGAGCGGGCAAAGTCGACGGATCCCAAGGCGATGATCAAAACCCTGGAGGAGGGCTCCTTCATCGGCTGGTCCACCAGTCCTATCACCTTTCCGCGCGCCGAAGGGGCGCTTTGGCACAACTGGTCGCCCCCGCTGCTGGTGTTGCACTACACCGCCAAGGACCAGACGCCGGCGGCGGCCGAAGTGGCCTATATTCTCGGTCAATAGTCGTGGCTCACGCAAAAGGCGCGCAGATGTCGTGCCGGGGGAGGTATCGCCCTGCCGCGCATCCTCGGGCTTTCGACGTCGCGGCCGATGGATCGCACTAACCAGCGCCACCGGCTGCGCAAGCACGGGGGCGTGCGCGGCAGCATTTCGGCGGGCAAGCGAAGGGCGCGCCTATGATCTTCAGCAGCGAGCTTCTGGTGCAAACGCTGCTGTCGGGGCTGATGGTCGGCGTCCTTTACGCGTTGATGGCGCTCGGCATCACCTTCATCTATTCGATCGTAAAAACCATCAATTGGGCGATGGGCGAATTTTACATGATCGGAAGCTACCTCCAGTTCGTGGCCGTGCACTTCCTGCTTGGCCCGCGCTGGTGGTGGCTGGCCGCAATCTTGTCTGCCGCGGGCACCTTTCTCGTCGGCGCGATGCTGGAGCCAATCCTCATAAAGCCCATGTACGCGCAGCCCATGCAGCGGCGCGACGATTACGCCACCGTGGTCACCATCGCCCTGCTGTTGCTGCTGCGCAGCCTTGCCGTCGCACTCGGCGGGCCCAATCAGTACCGTCCCGAATCCGATCTGCCGGTGGTGTGGATCGGTCCCTTACCGCAGGAGGGAGCGCGGGTTGCCGCCTTTGTATGCGCGCTGCTCGCGCTTGGCATCTTCTGGCTCGTCATCAAGAAGACATGGGTGGGACTGGCCTTACGCGCTGCCGCCCAGAATCGCATCGCGGTCCAAACCTGTGGCGTCAAAGTCGATCGACTGGACGCTGCGGCTTTTGCCATTGGCGTAGCGCTTGCCGGATTCGCAGGCGCACTGCTCGCGCCGCTGTTCATGGTTTTTCCAACCAACGGGGCAGTGACCACGGTCAAGGGTTTCGAAATCATCGTCATCGGCGGTCTCGGCTCCATCCCCGGCGCGCTCATCGGCGGCATCCTGCTCGGCCTGGTCGAAAGCCTCGGCGCGGCCTTCATCTCCTCCCCCTATCAAAATGTCTACGGTTTCATTCTCGTTATCCTTGTGCTTATCGTGAAACCAGAAGGCTTGTTCGGCGAGCGCGGACGGGAGGCTTGATGCGCACCCTCCTCGAAGCCAAGGGGCTGACGAAACGCTATGGCGGCCTCCTCGCCAATGATGCGGTCGACCTCGCGATCGCGCCCGGCGAAATCCGTGGACTGATCGGCCCCAACGGAGCGGGCAAGACCACCCTCGTCAATCTGCTGACGGGGGTCGAGCGGCCGGACGGTGGCCGCATCGGGCTCGGCGGCGTCGACCTCACGGGGCTCGCCCCCCACCGCATTGCATCGCTGGGCGTCATGCGCACCTTCCAGGTCGCCCGCCTGTTTGCCAGCCTCAGCGTGCGCGAAAACCTGATGGTGGCATTCCTGGCCGCAGCCAAGTCAGCAAGGATGCGCGACGGGCTAGCGCGCGCCGACGACCTGCTCAGCAGAGCCACGCTCGCGGGCCTCGCCGACGCGCCTGCGGGCACGCTCTCCGGTGGACAGCGCATGCTGCTGCAAGCCTGCGCCGGCTTCATGGTTCCGGACGTTCGCCTGTACGTGCTGGACGAGCCGTTTGCCGGCATCAATCCGGTGGTGAAGGACGTGCTGATCGGCCTGATTGAGCGTGAGAATGCCGGCCAAGCGCGCGCATT
>JAMXLN010000204.1 GCA_024281145.1 Hyphomicrobiaceae bacterium
GCCGTCACTGCCAGCACCAAGCCATTGAAGAACGCTGGCACCCTGCGGCCACAAGCGAAATAGTCCGCAACCTCGCGTGCCCGCGAGCCGAGGCCAATCACGAGGTAGAGGCCGATCGGCCCGGCAAACATGCTGAAGCGCACGATAGCGTCGCTGACGCCCAGCTGCTCGAACATCATCGCCATGACGACGAGCGCGGTGATGGCGGCTGTGAAAATGCCGAAGTAGGTGCCGAGCCGCGGGTTGATGAGGCGGGTGCGCGAGGCGAAGGCCATTGCGCTAGAAGTCCTCGTGCGCGCCGTGCCAATGGTCGATGGCGTCCTGCCGGTTGACGAACGCGGCCATCGTCACGAAGGCGATGACCGCAAGCCCGTGGCAGACGAGGAAATAGCCGAGCGGCACGCCGAGGATGCGCTTGTCGTTGAGGGCATCCGCATAGAGCGGCAAGACGATCATGGCCACCACGAACGGCAGCAGGCTCGTGAGCATCTGCATTTTCGTGTGCCGCCAATAGGGCTTGCGCTCATTGCGTTCGATCATGACCCCAACTCAGGTTGCGCCGCAAAAACTCGCCGTTCGCGGACCGGCCGCAACGCGGCCATGATGGGGGGCCAGGTTGGCCGCGATTCGTGGTCCAACTGGGGCAACTGCATGGGTGCGGCGAGGGTCTGTGTGCGACCGGTGGCCCCAGGACCCCGCGGTCAATCCGCGACATTGGCCATTTCGGTAAAAAACCGCTACATTTCCAGATGCTTGCCCACAGATGAGGGGTCGGCCTTGACAGGCCGGGTCGGGCTGCAAGGCGGACGTGACAGGGGTCATGGCAGAGCACCGCTTCATCATCGTCGATGATCATCCATTGTTGCGCGGAGCGCTTGGCCAGGCGCTGAGGTCGGCGTTCGCCAGCGCCGAGGTGCTCGAGGCGGGTTCGCTCGACCAGTTGACCGAGCGATTGGAGACGGCGGGTGAGATCGACCTTATCCTGCTCGATCTCAGCATGCCCGGCGTGCACGGCGTGTCGGGGCTGCTTTACCTTCGCGCGCAGCATCCCGAGGTACCGGTGGTGATCGTGTCGGCCAGCGACGACCCCGCCACCATCCGGCAATGTCTCGACTGCGGCGCATCGGGATATATCCCCAAGTCACAGCCCGTCGAGCGGATCCGCGAGGCGATCCGTCGCATCATCGGCGGAGAGATTTGGCTGCCGCCCGACGTTGATCTCACCAGCGCGCCGCTGAGCGAAAGCGCCGAGTTGGTGTCGCGGCTATCGACGCTGACGCCGCAGCAGGTGCGCGTTCTCATGATGCTGGGGGAAGGTCTGCTCAACAAGCAGATCGCCTTCAAGCTCGGCGTGTCGGAAGCGACCATCAAAGCGCACGTGTCGGCAATCCTGCAAAAGCTCGGCGTCGATAGCCGCACGCAAGCGGTCATTGCCATCAATCGCATCGGCACGAGCGCCGAGCGGCCGCGTGCCAATTGACCCTGGTTGATCCTGACCCCAGTTGATCTGTGTTGATCTGGCCCATGTTGATCTGGCCCATTGAGCGCAATTGACCTCCCCCAATTTGACGTGGTCAACTGGCCTGAGCTGCGTTTGGCGCTCCCGATGTACCAGGACCGAGGTCGGCTCAGCCTGAGCAACGGGATGGCCTGGCTCGCTTGGAGAGCCGGCGGCCAGGCGCCGCTCGCGACCCTGGGCTCGCTTCCCCCCGTGCGCCTCGGTCGCCCGACGATTGGCCGCCAGCGGCGCGTGCGGGTCTAGGCGGTCCGACCGCGGGCGACCAGGCGGTAGACAATGCCAAGCCCAAGGCCGAAAGCGCCAAGAATGGCGAGCACAATCAACATGCGCTGCGGGTTCCAACCGCCAAATAGGACCTGATTGGGTTGGCCGAAGAGCCGCCCCTTGATCAGCGGCAGGAGGGTCCAATTGCTGATGAGGACGATGCACAAGCCGAAAATCAGACCCTTGAGCCATGCCATGCCACCGGGCAGCCAGTCGTAGAGCAGAGCAAACAGCGCGCCCCACAGGCCGCCCCAGAAGACATTGTTGACGAGGCGTGGCACGCCCCAGGGCGGTATGGCCGGCGTCATCGACCATCCGTTGGTCGGTATGTAACCGGCGGCATGCAGCAAATAGATGGTGCCTTCATGCGCCACGAGGACCGAGATGGCCCCGGCGATGAAGCCAAGCACGATGCGTCCCACGGTTCCCTGCATGGTCCTTTCCCTCTTGCGCGCGCGCTCCCACGGCAGTGCTGACAAGTATCGGCCGACGCGGCGTACCGAAAGAAGGCGGAATGCGCCGAGCACGGATCACGGTCACGTGATTTGAATTTTAGCGACCGGTCCGGGTGCCCAATTTTCGCTTGCGGGAGGTGCCCGACCGGCCCATATACGGCCGGGCTAATCCCCGTGTCGACGGCCTCTCCCGTACGCCCGTCCCACACCCGTCCCACAAGGGGGGAGCGCCAGAGGCCAACCCAGGAGCGTGCATGGCCAAGGAAGAGATGCTGGAGTTCGAGGGCGTGGTAGCCGAAGTGCTGCCCGATGCACGCTGCCGGGTTAAGCTCGACAATGGCCACGAGGTGATCGCCTACACGTCGGGTCGCATGAAGAAAAACCGCATTCGCATTCTGGCCGGCGACCGTGTCACCGTAGAGATGACGCCCTACGACCTCGACAAAGGCCGCATCAACTTCCGCCACAAGGACACGCGCGCCCCACCTCCCGGCGGGCAGCAGCGCCGCCCCCCGCAACGCCG
>JAMXLN010000205.1 GCA_024281145.1 Hyphomicrobiaceae bacterium
AACCACAAAATGCCCTGTCGATCGAAGATGAGCGTATGTGGGTCCTTCGCATCGGGATTGGGCATGTTGTATTCCGCGACCGCACCCGTCTTTGGGTCGAGCTTGCCAATGAGCCCCGCGGTGTTGCCGGTGAACCAGATGTTTCCCTCCTTGTCTTCAGCAAGGCCGTGCGGTCCCGTGCGCGACGTCGGGAGTGCGAACTCTTTGATGTCACCCGTCTTCGGGTCGAGCCGACCGAGCTTGTTGGCGAGTTGACCGGTCCACCAAATGGCGCCGTCCCGCGTCGCCAGTGGGTCGTGTGGACGCGAGCCCGGCGTGGGAACGGCCCATTGCTTGATGAGGACTTCCACCGATCCGGAAACCACCACGGCGGCGGGTCGAGGGCGCTCCGGAAAACTCTTGATCAAATAATCGCGGACCGTGTCCCACTGGCTT
Organism: Hyphomicrobiaceae bacterium; assembly: GCA_024281145.1. Classification (GTDB taxonomy): domain Bacteria; phylum Pseudomonadota; class Alphaproteobacteria; order Rhizobiales; family Hyphomicrobiaceae; genus AWTP1-13. Next base: position 436 of record JAMXLN010000205.1, read on the forward strand.
GGCTCGACGGGTGCCTCCACGTTCTGCATCATGCGGATCACGGTCCCCCAACCCTCGGCGGTGTAGCCAATCCGGATGCGATTGACGTCGTGACAGGCTCCACAGGCCGTGGCCACGATCTCTTTTCCCGGACCGTCGGGGAGCTCCTGGGCTGCAAGGGATAGGCTACCCAACACAAGCAGTGCAGTGAGCGAGAAGCGCGGGAGCTTGTGCATCAACGGACCTCTCAGACGTGGATGGCCTCCAAGTTTAGGCGGGAGAGGCCGGGGAGCGCGAGCATCATCCTACCCAAGCATCGCTCGGGCAGAGGTTAGCCCGCATAAAAAATCTCGCATGGCGCATCGGCGCAAGTGACCAGCCATCCGCCAGTGGATGGGGCGTCCCTCAGGCGCGAAGCGGACACTCTTGTGAGGCTCCGGGCAAACGCACGAGGGAGACGCCCGTTTCGTGGGCCCTCGAGTTTCGCCGGTGTGGCTCTCGAAGGGGCTTGATTTTGCCGCTAAGCGCAAGAAGGCTACGAGATCGCGCCAGAGCACCTGCGGCTGAGGTCAACGGCTCCGCGGCATATGAGTGGCAACGTCGGACAAGAGCAGCACCTTGCCGCCCTCATGCGCGCCGCGCAGGCAGGCGACCGACACGCCTATTCAGCGCTGCTCTATGCTCTGCTTCCCTTGATACGCGTGGCCGTGCGCCACCGCTTACCCTTCCTACAGCCGCAGGACATCGACGATCTTGTTCAAGACATCCTCCTCTCCCTGCACGCAAGTCGCGCTACCTACAATCCCAATCGTGCCTTCTTGCCCTGGCTGGGTGCTATCACCCGAAACCGCATGGCGGACAGCGCTCGCCGCTATGCCCGCCGCGCAGCCCACGAAGTGGCAACCGAGCAGCCCCTAGAAACCTTTCCCGCGGAAGCAGCGAATAGTTCAGCGACCGGGTATGGCGACACGCAAGCCCTCGGCCAAGCCATGACAATCCTGACGCCGGGCCAGCGGCAAGCCATCGAGTTGATGAAACTGCAGGAGATGTCGCTTAAGGAGGCCGCGGCGGCCACGGGGATGACCATTGGCGCTCTCAAGGTGTCGGTCCACCGCGCCATGGCCGCGCTGCGCAAGGCGCTCGGTGCCAAAGATGGAACCAGAGATGGAACCAGTGACGGAACCAGTGACGGAACCAGAGACTGAGCGTGAGGCCGAGCCAGAGACTTGGCCAGAGACTTGGCCAGAGATTACGCCAGTGATTGGGCCAGAGGTTGGGCCAGTGATTGGGCCAGAGGTTGCGCATGGATAGCAACGAGCTCATCACACGCCTGACCGGAGACTTAACGCCGGTGCGGCCGCTGCGGCCACCCTGGGCAAGGGCTGGCCTTTGGTTGGCCCTGGCACTTCCCTGTGTGGCAGCCCTCGTGTGGGGAAAGCTGAACGTCGACACCTCATTCGTTATGAGCGATGCTCGGTTCATGGTCGAAGAAGCGGCCACGCTTGCTACTGCGCTAACGGCGGCATTTGCCGCCTTCGCCAGCGCCATTCCCGGGTCCGACCGTCGCGTCTTGCTGCTGCCGCTGGCGCCGCTCTCCTTGTGGCTTGCCAGCGTTGGCCATGCATGCCTCCAGGATTGGATCCAGCTTGGAGCCGAGGGGATCGCCATACGGCCGGACTGGGATTGTCTGGTGTTGGCCATCATGATTGGCCTGGTGCCGGCAGCCGTCATAATCGCCATGCTGCGCACGGCGCCGTCGCTGCGCCCGCGTTCAACCCTGGCACTGGCGGCTCTTGCCGTCGCCTCGCTTGCCAATTTGGGCCTTCAGTTCGCCCATGTCCGCGACGCCAGCATCATGGTCTTGACCTGGCATCTGGGAGCCGCTGCAGTCTTTTCCGCTCTGGGCGGTTGCTTCGGAGAACGCATCTTGGGCCAGCCCGACCGCTTGCCTGCGCGCTGAGCTTGAGCGCAAATCCAACTACGGAAAATGCGACACTCTCAAGTGTAACCCTTCATGGGGTCCAAACGAAAATCAACCCGTGAGGCGTCGGTCACCCCATCGCCTTGCCGTCGACAGAAGATGGCCGCCCCTGGCATTGACGGGGTCGGGCACACCAAGTGCAATCGAGGCGTTCATGGGCGACGGGCTAGACTGGCACTTGCGTTCCACCTGCGCGATCGCCGTCATGGCTAAGGCGTCAATCCCCGGCAAGACGAAGACGCGGTTGGTGCCGCCACTGAGTGAGAACGAGGCGGCAACGCTCAATACGGTGTTCTTGCGCGACGCCGCCGACATGATCCTGTCCGCAGCGGAGCTCGCCAACATCAGCGGCTGGATGGCCTACACCCCCGTTGGCTCAGCGCCCTTCTTCCGCAGCCATCTTCCCAAAAACATCGGGTTGCTCGAGGCTGCTGCCCCATCATTGGGCGAGTGCTTGCAGTACGCATCATCCACACTCCTGCGCTCAGGCCACGGTGCCGTTTGCCTGATCAATTCCGACAGTCCGACCCTTCCCGTCGGCTATCTCGCCACCGCCGCAACGGTGCTTGCCGCAGCCGGCGATCGCATCGTACTCGGTCCCGCAACGGACGGGGGATACTACCTCATTGGTATGAAGCGGCCGCATCCCGGCTTGTTCGAGGACATCGCCTGGAGCACGGACCGCGTCTTTTCCCAGACGCTCAAAAGAGCCGCCGCGCTGGGCCTCTCTGTCATAGAGCTGCCAACTTGGTACGACGTCGACAGCACGGCGAGCCTGCAAACGCTGATGGATGAGGTTCTTCACGACAAGCCGTTTCGGCGCGTCGGAACCCCAACATGTGCCACCGCAACCCGAAACTATATCGCAACGCTCGTCGGAGAGCTCGGATTGGAGGCGCGCATGGTCGCCAGTGGTGCGATCGGCGGGCTCTCGTGATGCCCGTGCTCGCCACGCTAGGTCGGCCAACCCTTCGCCTGGCGGGCGTGGCGCTCATTCTCATCCTCACTACGGCAGCAGCAGTTCTGCTCAACCGGCGCCTTGGGGGTTGGACACTCATCGCCGCCTTTGCGATCGGGACCGCCTGCGCCTTCGCGGCCGGGCGCATGGTCGGGCAGGCCGATCAGAAAGCCGCTTTAATCGTCGTTCTGGCCGGGGCAGCGGCCATGCGCCTGGTGCTGTTGTTCCCTGAACCCACGCTGTCCAGCGATCTTTATCGCTACATCTGGGATGGTCGCGTCCAAGCCGCCGGCACCAATCCTTACCGCTTTGTGCCCGCCGCAACCGAGCTCGCGTCCTTGCGCGACCCTCAAATCTACCCACACATCAATCGCGCCGATTACGCGGTCACGCTCTATCCCCCGGGGGCGCAAATGCTCTTTCTGGCTGTGACGCGCGTCAGCGAAAGCGTGGTGGCCATGAAGCTTGCTCTCTTGCTGTTCGAGGCAGCGGGAGTTGCGGCCCTCATTGCTCTGCTGCGGCGCCTGGGCAAGCCTGCCACAGACGTCGCAGCCTATGCCTGGCACCCCCTGCCTGTTTGGGAGATCGCCGGCAATGGCCACGTCGACGGGTTCATGCTGGCGTTTCTTCTCTTGGGACTGCTCTTCTACCTTCAAGGCCGAACGCTCGTTGCCGGCGTGCTCGTGACGCTAGGCGCGCTGATCAAGCCGCTCGCGGTGTTGGTGCTGCCGGTGCTCTGGCGTGCCTGGGATTGGCGTCTGCCGGCGTGCGTGGCGGCCACCATTGCGTTGGCCTACGCCCCCTATCTCTCCGTTGGATGGGGCGTCTTCGGCTTCGTGGGGGGCTACGTCGAGGAAGAGGGGCTTGCCTCGGGCAACGGTTTGAAGCTCCTTTGGCTGCTGCAGCAACTGACGGGCCCGTTACGCTACGGTTGGGTGGCCTATCTCGCCATCACCATGGCCGGCTTGGGCGCTCTCGCGCTCGCGATCGCACTGCGGTCCGACCGCACGCCCCAGGCGTCGATGCGCAGCGCGAGATGGATGCTCACGGCGTTCCTCGTGCTCATCTCGCCCAACTATCCCTGGTATTTCCTGGTCCTGGTGCCGTTTCTCGCCCTTGCACCGTCTGCCGCGGCCTGGGTTCTCACCAGCGCGAGCGTGCTCTTCTATAACGCCGTACCCGGCGACGTCCTGCCACCCTATGAAGCCCGCATCACGGCCTTCACAGTGGCGGTCCTCATGGCCCTGGCGCACGACCTTTGGGGCGAGTGGCGCAGGGGTGTCCCGGAGGTCATTGGAGAGACGACATGACAGCGCAATCGCGCGCCCGCAGCGCAGTCAATCCCAACCGCTATCACGAAAGCGTCGAGCCGAGCGTTGGGCCGGTCGCAAGCAACGATCCGGTGTGCCTCTATCTGGAGACCACGAACCGGTGCAACCTGCTCTGCACCACCTGTCCGCGCACCTACGCCGATCTCGAGCCTCCCGCCGACATGAGCTGGGAGCTATTCACGGGCATCGTCGACCAGGTACCTAACATTGCCCGCGTGGTTCTGCACGGCGTCGGCGAGCCCATGCTCGTGAAGGCGCTGCCGCGCATGGTTCGCTATCTCAAGGCGCGCGGCGCTTACGTGCTCTTCAACACCAACGGTACCGCGCTCACCGCCAGGAAGGGGCGCGAACTCTCTAACACGGGCCTCGATGAGCTTCGTGTCTCGCTCGATGCCGCCGAGCCCCGCGCGTTTCTTCGCGTTCGCGGCAAGGACTACTTCAATCGCATCGTGCGCAATGTGCGCGCCTTCACGCATATGCAGCGGCGCGAAGGGCTCACGCGCCCACGCGTCTCGCTGTGGCTCACCGGCCTCAAGGAAACGATCGCACAGCTCTCCGACTTCGTGCGCATCGCCCACGACGTCGGCGTCGGTGAGGTCTATCTGCAACGGCTCGTCTATTTCGACGAGAACGCCATCGGCCTCGCGCGCCCCGATCAGGCGCTGTTTGAACGAATGAATGGCGAGGAGCAAGCGCACCTCGATGCGGCAACGAAGCTCGCCCGCTCGCTCGGCATCACCTTCAACGCCTCGGGGGCAACGGAACCCGACCAAAGCCTTGCCCGCAACACTGACAAGAGCCCCTGGTCCTTGTGCCGACGTCCCTGGACGGTGATGTACTTCACGGCCAACGGTCGCGCCCTGCCCTGCTGTATTGCCCCCTTCTCCCAGCACGGCTACGAGAACTATACGCTGGGCGACGCCACGCAGGCGAGTTTGCGAGCCATCTGGAATGGCCCCTCCTACCAGGCGTTCCGAGCGGCGCTCAACTCGGATGCACCCCCCCGATGTTGCGCCAACTGTGGGTTACGCTGGAGCCTCTAGGTGCAGAGCGTCGGCGTGATTATTCCTTGCCTCAACGAGGAAGAGGCGATCGGCCCGTGCGTTGCGGCCGTGCTCGCAAACGGCGTAGGCGAAGTCATTGTCGTGGACGGACAGTCGAGCGATCACACGGCCGAGCGCGCGGCGGCGGCCGGCGCCAAGGTCATCGTCGAGCCGGCGCGCGGCTACGGGCGAGCCATGCTTTCGGGTCTCGCTCACCTCGCACCGACCATCAGGATCGTTCTCTTCATCGACGGCGATGGCAGCGATCGTCCCGACATGGTCCCCGCCCTGGTCGAGCCCATTGCGAGCGGCCGAGCCGATTTCGTCCTCGGCTCACGGTTGCGCGGAGAGCGCGAAGCGGGCAGCCTCAGCGCCTCGCAAATCATTGCCGGCCACCTTGCCGGGTTGCTCATTCGCCTTCTCTATGGCGCGAGCTTCACCGATATGTCTCCGTTCCGGGCCATCCGCCGCGACGCGCTCGATCGTCTCGGCATGGTGGAGACGACCTTCGGCTGGAACCTCGAGATGCAGATGCGGGTCGCCGCCGCCGGCCTGCGCACCCTCGAGATCCCCGTTGGCCAACGCCGCCGTCGCGGTGGGGTGTCGAAGGTATCGGGCGATTGGCGAAGTGCGGTGCGAGCGGCCTCCGTCTTGATGCTGTCATTCCTGCGTCTGGCGTGGCAGTTGTGGCTGAACCGCCCGGCGCGGCGAACTTAAGGTGCCCGGAAACACCGGATTGGGATTGAGGGGTCTTTGCGGCGATCCCTCTCGCCGCGGCGGGGCTGACGACTGTCCGGGGCTTACGATCCGTCGATCCCTCGTCGATCCCTGGTCGATCCCTGGTCGATCCCTCGTCGATCCCTGGGGCAATGAGGCTTCATTCCCGTGCCATGACGATCGTGGTGCAGGCGCTCTCGAGCTTGGGCATCTCGCGGGCGGCAGCCTGACGGATGACGAGGTGCCGTTGCTCGCCGCGGACGATCGGACAATAGGGGTCCGCCTTGTCGAGCGTGCCCATAAGGCGGCGCCGTCCCGCGCATCCCCCGCCGCATTGGGCGACGTGGGGACAAGCACCACAGGCCTCCGGAACGGAGCGCGCATCCACGAACGCCCGCGTCGTCACAACGTCGGCGCCCCCCTCGAGCAGGATATCGAGCGGCGCGCCGCTACCCGGCCAGTAGACGCACGGCAGCACAGTTGCGCGCGGCGTCACCCTTACCGTCGCAACACCGCACCCGCCGCTGCGCGGCGGCAGCCCCGCAAAAGCGCGCACCAAAGGCTCGCCAATGGCGATCACGTCCGTGGCCGCAAACAGCCGTTCGAACCCCGACCAGTATTGCTCGTAAGAAAGTGCGAACGCGTCGGTCCGCACGGATTGATAGACGTTGACCCTCAGCGGTGCGTCATAAGCCTTGGCAAGGGTGGCAATGTCGGCAAGCCGGTCGAAGTTCGATTGCATCATCACGGCAATGAACGTAACGGGCACGCCGAGGCGCCGACAGCGCTCTGCCTGCTCGTGCAACAGCCGCCAATTGCCGGCGCCCCGCTGATTGTCCTGCTCGGCCTCGGTCGGGTAGTCGAGCGAGAACTCGATGTCCTTGAAGACGGCGAGGTCGGCGTCCCCGATGGAGGCCACCGAAAAGCCGTTGGTCGTCATTGTCAGCTTGACCGGCTGCGTGCGCAAGTAGGAAAGAATGGGCAGGAATTCCGGATGCAGCCCATTCTCGCCGGTCCCGAGATTGACCGACCGCACGGGAATACGCTCCATGACAGCGCGTACCTGATCGAGCGTCAATCGATCGACGCGAGACGTGTCGCGGTAGCAAAAGGCGCACGCTAAGTTGCACTCGTTGGTTAGGCCAAGGCCAAGCGCAAAGGCGCGGGCGGGGGCAGGAGACGTGTCAACGTTGGCGGACATAGACATCGAGGACTTGCTCGCTCATCAACCGCAGATCAGAGTGGCCTTGGCCCGTGACCGGGTGCGGCCGTCTCGACCACATCATTCGCAGCGACGAGGCTAAATGTTACCCGCGGGCCGCCAGCCGGATCAGGAACCGCAACGATGGGACGATCACGTCACCGTGTACGAGGCGGTATTTGAGCCGTTCAGCCTTCAATGGGCTCGTGCTGCAATTGCACGGCTTGGTCGCGTTCCCGGTCAATCCGTGCTCGATGTGGGTGCAGGTTGCGGTGGGGCCGCCCTTGAGTTGGCAGAGCAGGGCTTGCGCGTCACGGCCATTGACGCTTCATCACGAATGGTTGAACGCATCAGGGCGAGGGCCGCCGAGCGCCGCCTCTCAATCGATGCCCGCGCCATGGACGGGCAGGCCCTCACCTTCGACGACGCCACCTTCGACGCGGCATTATCGGTGTTGGGCGTCATCCTGTTCCCCGACGCCGCCCGGGGCTTGGCCGAGATGGCTCGTGTGGTTCGTCGCGGCGGGCTCGTCTCCCTAGTGACCTGGACTGAGCCGCAAAACTACGAACTCGCCACCGAGCTGCGCAGAGCCATCGCGGCGGTGTGCCCTGAGCAACCGCCCGCGCCGCTTCCGGCCCAGCTGCGCTACCGCGCGGAAGGCGATTTCCGAGCGTTGTTCGCCGAAGCAGGCCTGACCCAGCCGATGATCGAGACGGCGACCGCGCGCTTGAACGCGCCTTCCGCGCGCTGGCTGTCCGAACACATCGAATTTGCACCGGGCATGGCCGCGATGCTATCGGGCCTCGGCGAGCGAGGCCCCGCCGTTCAGGAGCGGTT
>JAMXLN010000206.1 GCA_024281145.1 Hyphomicrobiaceae bacterium
GACTTTGCGATTCCACCCGCCCCCGTCGTGGCCTTGACACCCAAGCCGCTCAAGGGGCCGGGAACCGCCGACAAGGAAGCGCAGCGCTTTGTGCACGGGCTCGATATTCCCGGCGCTTGGTGGAGGCTATTTAGGTCACGGGCCCTGAGCAACCTGATGGAACGGGCGCTCCAGGACAATTTCGACCTCAAGGCGGCGCAAGCGGCATTGCGGATCGCGCATGCCAATGTCCAGGCGCAGCGGGGAGCGTTTTTTCCGACCGTCTCTGGGAACTACCTGGCGAGCCGCCAGAAAGCAGCTAGCGCGGAGGACCTTGCCCCACCGACCGCTTCTGGCAGCGACTACTTCTCGCTGCACACGGCGCAACTGACGATTGCCTATGTGCCTGATGTGTTCGGGGGCGTCCGGCGGCAGGTGGAATCGCTCGAAGCGCAGTCGGAAGCCCAGCGTTTTCAGCTCGAGGCGACGTATCTGACGTTGACCTCCAACATCGCCTTGGCGGCCGTGCAGGAAGCATCGGTCCGTGGCCAGATCGATGCCACCCAAAAGATCATCCGCATTGAGCGAGAGCTGCTCGGATTGTTACGGCGACAGTTGGATGCGGGACAGGTGTCGGAAGTGGATGTGGCCGCCCAGGAAGCGGCACTGGCGCAGGCCGAACAGGCCCTGCCACCCCTGCAAAAGCAGCTTGCGATCCAGCGTGACTTGTTGACGGCGCTGACGGGTCACCTGGCCGGGGAGGGGTTGCCCGAGCGCTTCGATTTCGCCACCCTGCACCTGCCGAAGGAACTGCCGGTCAGTCTCTCCTCGCAGTTGGTGGAGCAGCGGCCGGACGTCCGGGCTGCGGAAGCAAACCTGCACTCATCGGCTGCCTTGGTGGGGGTGGCGATCGCCAACCGGCTGCCCCAATTTAACCTCACTGGGAATGCCGGCAAAACGGCTGAGCAGTTCCCCAACTTATTTAATCCCGCGCCGCAGTTCCTATTCTGGACGATCACCGGTAACGTAACCCAGACGATCTTCGACGGCTTCACCCTCGAGCAGCGCCAACGTGCGGCGGAAGCGGGGTGGGATCAGGCCGCGGCTCAATATTGCGGCACGGTCGTCACCGCCTTTCAGAACGTGGCTGACGCGCTGCAAACGGTGGAACTCGATGGCAACGCGTTGCGGGCGGCAACAGCGGCGGAGCGTGCGGCGGAGAAGAGTTTGCGATTGACGCGTGAACAGCTGGAGCTTGGACAGGTCAGCGCTCTACAGCTTCTCAATGCGCAACAGGTCTATTTATCGGCTCTGCTGAGCGTCGTGGTGGCCAAAGCCAATCGCTACGCCGACACGATCGCGCTGTTCCAGGCGCTCGGTGGCGGCTGGTGGAACCGATCGGATGTTGACTCCGATGATGTTCGTGACCGATGGGGGCACACCATCGTGATCATTGAGGAAGGATGAGGGTGGAAGAACATGAAAGGGAAAGTGTCTGGAGTTTGATTATGGCGTACAGAAGCTCCATCCTCATCGGCGTTGGCGCAGTACTGGCACTCGCAGGTGTCGGCTTCCTATTTGGCGAACCGGCGTTGCGTTACATGGGTTTGAAGAAGACGCCGCCGACCGCGGTGGCCGCTGCGCCGCCCCAAGTACCACCGGATAACAGCGTGGAGCTGCAGGAAGGGTTGGTTGCCTCGGTCAAGGTGCAAGCCGTCGAGGAGCGCGATTTTCCGATCGAGAAGGAGGCTGTCGGAAGCATCGACTTCAATGGCGATATGACGGTGCAGGTCTTTGCCCCCTATCAGGGTCGGATCATCGAACTGTTCGCCAAGATCGGCGATGAGGTGCGCAAGGGGCCGACGCTCTATACGATCGATAGCCCAGATCTTCTGCAGGCCGCCTCAACGCTGATCACAACCGCGGGGGTCTTGGAACTCACGACACGCACGTTGGTGCGTTTGCGCGATCTAGCCAGAACAAAAGCGGCGGCACAGCGTGATCTTGAGCAGGCGATATCCGACCAACAGGCTGCCGAGGGTGCCCATAAGGCGGCGCGTGATGCCGTGCGCATCTTCGGCAAGACCGAGGAAGAGATTGACCGGATGGTCAGCGAGCGCCGCGTCGATTCCACCCTCGTCGTACCGAGCCCCATCTCCGGGAGAATTACGGCCCGCAACGCCGCGCCGGGTCTGCTTGTGCAGCCGGGGAACGCGCCGGCTCCCTATTCCGTCGCCGATATCTCGACGATGTGGATGATCGCCCAAGTCCATGAGAGCGAGAGCCCGAGCTTCAAAGTGGGTCAGGATGTCAAGGCCAGAGTGATGGCCTACGCCGACCGCGTGTTTGAAGGACACATCACGACGCTGGGCGCTGCCGTCGACCCCGCTACGCATCGCGTGCTCGTGCGATCGGAAATTGCCGATCCCACGCATGAGCTGCGGCCCGGGATGTTCGCCAATTTTGTGATCCGCACGGGTGACCCCGTGCGTTCGCCGGCGATCCCGGTGATGGGTGTCGTGCGCGAGGGGGATGGGACGATGACGGTCTGGGTGACGACGGATCGGCGACGTTTCAGCCGCCGTACCGTGAAGATCGGGTTGCAACGGGACGACTATCGGCAAATTCTCGAGGGGGTGCGTGCCGGCGAGCTGGTTGCGACGGAAGGTGCCATCTTCCTGAGCAACATGCTGACGATCGCGCGTCCACAATAGCGGGGCTGGTCTCAGGCGTTCCGCTGAGCGTTGGCAGAGCCGATGTGGGGAGGCCAGATGTTGCCAGATGTTGCCAGATGTTGATTGCGCAAAACTGCAGAGGCCAAGCCGCTCAGGGCACCCCAAAGGCGGGAACGGGACCCGCAAGAGAAGCCGCGGGCAGAACCCCGAACTGGGGGCGCAGGGGCCGGACGGGACGGCAGTGAAGATTGCTCCTTCGCCCAAGGCCAATGCCAGCATCAACGGCACGGGGCTCGGAGGAGGGAACTGACGGGGACCCCCGCGCACCTCTGGCGCGGGTTGGAACTGCGTTCGTGCTTGCAACGGGGTTGGAGGGAGCCATGCGGTGGGGACTTGCCGCTGCGATAGTTGCCCAAGTGTTAGGGGTTCTCTGGGGTGCAGGCCTCGCCCAAGCAGGCGAGTTGGTGATTGGCATGTCGCAGCGCGACGTGGTGATGGTGCTGGGACCTCCCATCGGCACCCATCTTGAAAGAAACGCCGTGGTCTGTCTCACGTATGAGGCGGGCTCGTGGGCGCGGTGGGCCCGTGTGTTTGGCGAGCGAATTCGGGTCATCGCCTTCCAAGAAGGCCGGCTCGTGGACGACACGCGCGTCCGCCCCGTGGACATTCGCTTTCATTGCTCCCACGTGGCGGGGCGTTGGGACCCACCGATGCGGGTCCATGACCTGTGTCCTGCCAGGCCGGGCGGGCGCTGTTAAGCCGTCACTTGCCGACCGGTTTGGGAGCCGGTGTGGTGCTTGCCCATCAATGCGCGAGCGTCCGCGCCACGCGGAAGCCGACATAACCATAGTGCATGTCAGGGGGGCTACCGCCACGGTCGGCCAAGCGCAGGACGCGCGGCAGGTCGATCCAGGATCCGCCGCGCAGCACACGACGACCTGCATCATCGCATGTGCTTTCCCATGCCACGCCCGTGTTGATGACCGCCTCGGGCATATCCGCATAGGTTGGATGATAGCAGTCCTCGACCCACTGCCACACGTTTCCGGCGATGTCGTAGAGGCCGTAGGGGTTGGCGGGGAAGCTGCCGACGGGTGACGTATAGGGCCACTGATCCGCCCCGGACTGCCCCGAGGCATTGGCAGAGTTGGCTGTAAATCGATCACCCCAAAAGTATTTGAGGTTCTCGATGCCGCCGCGGGCACCGCGCTCCCATTCGGCCTCACTGGGCAGGCGATAACCGTGCGCGGAAGCCAGGCCCAGCTTGCCATTCAGCCAGGTGATGTAGCTCTGAGCATGTTTCCAGGTGATCCCGACAATGGGATGGCGAGGATCGGAGAGAGCGGTCCCGAGGCGCTTATAATGATCATCGCTGCCCGCGACAGCGTGATAGGGGCTTTGTGGGTCTTGCCATGCGGCCGGCGGACACGCGGCCGCAGCGGAACACTCAAGGTAGTCGCGAACGGTGACGACGTAGCGACCAAGCGCATATGGGGCGGCGATGGTGACCGTGAACGGCTGACCGTTCGGGCCTTCTTCGTCGCGATCGCCGTCACCCCGGACCGAACCCATACGAAATGGACCGGTTGGGATGGTCACCATCTCCGGGCAGGTCGCACATTCCTTGAAGCGCTGGTTGGGCTGAAGCGCACGCTCCTCCGCGAGAGTGAGGGGTCGCAACGGCCACGTTGTGGCGGGGGGCGCCTTGGAGGTCGTCGTGTTGTCGTCTGCGGCGCGCACGGGCGCTGCCACAGGGAAGCACGCCAGAACGAGCGCCAAAAGGCATGCCAAACCGCAGGCCAAAACGCATGCGCGCGGACCGCCCAGTGGGGCTCGCGGCTCGCGTGAGGCCAAGGATTTGCGGGGCAGCGGCACGGCCTCGAGGTTGGCGGAGACGCCGCGATAAGCTGAAATCAGATGGCGTGTCGGCGACCCATGGGTGACCATATCTGACCCTCCTCCATCCGAGTGCTACGATAGTCCGGTTCCCCGCAGGTCGAAATAAGCTACCACGCGATCGGGTGTGGATGAGCCCCCCACGGCTTCAGTCCAAGGCTTCACTCCAAGGCATCACTGGGGGGGCGGGTTTGCCGGGCATTGCGTCCACCTGAGGATAACGGGGTTCGGGCCGCCACGACGTTATGGGCAGCCAGAGGGGTGGCCCGAGGGGTGGCCGGAGGGGTGGCCCGAAAACCTGACC
>JAMXLN010000207.1 GCA_024281145.1 Hyphomicrobiaceae bacterium
GGCAAGTGTTCGCGGCCCCAATAGAGATCGCCATCTGCCAACAGGAAGCTTGGCACGCCGAAGACGCCGGCGGCTTCCGCTTGGCGCTCCAACTCCTTGAGCTCCCTTCGCCCTTGATCGGCGGCAAAGGCTGCAAAATCGGTGGCATCGGCACCGGCTTCCGCGAGCACCGCGGCTATGTTCTCGGGACGCTCGATATCGAGCTCGCGCTTCCAGAAGCGCTCAAACGTGAGATCGTTATAGGCACGGAAGACGCCGGACCGCTTGGCGTAGAGCAAGCCGATGTTGGCGAGCGATGAGTCGAAGATCTTTTTCGGGCCCAAGATGGTGAGGCCACGGCGGTTGGCCTCGCGGCGGCAGTCCATGTAGCTGTATTTCACGCGCCGCCACTGGTGTTGATTGCGACTTTCCTCCTCAATGACGCCCTGTGCGCTCACGCGGGCGCTGCCCAGAAAGGACGGGATGTCGAGCGTGTAGGGCAGCCAATCGAGCCGAACCCCGGTTTCCCGCTCCAGATCGTAAGCGAGGTCCTTGGCTAGATAGGCATAGGGGCTCTTATAATCGATGTAGAGCTTGGGGGTGCGCGCGGTCATCGTGCCGGTCTTTCCACCTGATCCTCTCCACCTTTAGGGTGGCGAAGACCATTTGCAAGGTCCGTGGGGGGAATTGGCTCGCGCGCGGGGCATCACCCGGTCTATCTTGGTCCAATCGGGAACGTGCCGCGCCCAGCACATGAACGGCAAAATGACAGGAAAATGCCGGGGGCAACGACTGGGACATACTCACGGCCAGACTCACGGCCAGACTCACGGCCAGAACACGCAAGGTTGCGGGAACGGCCATTTCGTTTGTCCAACAAGGCCGCCGGCGCGCCACTTTGCCAGTTGAGGGGGATCAACAAGCGCCATGCCGCGTCGTCTGATCGACATCTCCTCGCCGCTGAAGGTCGGGATCAAGAGCGACCCGCCACACGCGCTACCAAAGATCGAGTACGTGGACCACCACCAGACCGCTGCGGCGATGGCCGAGTACATGGGGGTCAGGGTCGACCAGCTGCCCGGCGGTGAGTACGCGGCCGTCGAGCACTGCACCATCAGCACCCACAACGGCACCCATCTCGATGCCCCCTACCACTACTTCTCCAGCATGAACCATGCCCTGAAGGAGGGCGGGGAGCCGTCTTGGCGGATCGATCAGGTGCCTCTGGAGTGGTGCTATCAGCCGGCCGTGAAGCTCGATTTCCGGCATTTTGCGGACGGCTACGTTGCCACCCCCGGCGACGTCGAAGCCGAACTCAAACGCATCGGCCACACCCTGCGTGCGCTCGAGATCGTGGTGGTCAACACCGCGGCCGGCGCGAAATATGGAGACGACGACTACGTCGATTCAGGTTGCGGTATGGGCAAGGCGGCGACCCTGTGGCTGCTGGAGCGCGGCGTTCGTCTTGTCGGCATCGATGGTTGGAGCTGGGATGCGCCGTTCTCCCACACGCGGCGGAAGGTGGCGGCGACGGGCGATGCCGGTTTGATCTGGGAAGGCCATCGCGCCGGGCGCGAGATCGGCTACTCGCACCTGGAAAAGCTGCACAACCTCGAGCAGTTGCCGGCGGACGGATTTGAGGTGATCTGCTTTCCCGTGAAGGTCGACCGCGCCTCGGCCGGCTGGACACGCGCGGTGGCAGTTCTGCGGGATTGAAGGAACGCGACCCATGCGAGACCCGAAGGCGTTGATCAGCACGCAAGAGCTTGCGACCGCGCTGGGGCAAGCGAATCTGCGCATTTATGACTGCACCACCTACCTTGAGCCGACACCGATGGGCAGTGAGGATCCCTACATTGCCGTTCCCGGCGTCGCCACGTTCGAGCAAGCGCACATCCCCGGCGCCGATTTCCTCGACCTGCAGGGCGAGTTCTCCGACAAGGCCACGCGACTGAGGTTCATGATGCCGGCCACGGCGCGGCTCGAGGAGGCTTTCGGCCGCCATGGCATCGGCAAGGGTACACGGGTCGTGCTTTACAGCATCGGCAGCATGATGTGGGCGACGCGCTTCTGGTGGATGTTGCACTCGCTCGGGTTCGACGATGCAGCCGTGCTGGATGGCGGTCTCGACAAGTGGGGGGCAGAGTCCCTCCCGATCGAGAGCGGGCCGGCGAAGGGATATCCGGCGGCACCTTTCAAGGCCGCGCCGCGGCCGGGCTTGTTCGTCGACAAGGCCAGTGTATCGGCGGCGCTCTCCGATCGCGGTACGGTGATCGTCAACGCGCTGGGGCGGCAGTTTCACCAGGGGCTGGAGCCCAGCCGTTACGGCCGACCGGGGCGGATCCCCGCTAGCGTGAATGTCCCCGCCGCGCAGCTTGTCGACGCCAAAGGCAAGCATTTCATTCCTCTCGCCGATGCGGCGGCCAAATTCGAGGCTGAGGGCATCAGCAAAGACAAGCGCGTGGTCTGCTATTGTGGGGGCGGCATTTCCGCCACCATCGATCTTTTCTTGCTGCACCAGCTGGGCTACGACAATCTTACGCTTTACGACGGCTCGATGGGCGAATGGGCGAAGGATCCATCGCTGCCCATCGAGACGGATGCCAAACCATGAGCCTCCCAAACCATGAGTCGGCCCAAACCATGAGCGAGCTCAAACCGTGAGCGAGCCATGAGCGGTCAAGCGTTGCAGGCGGGGCTTGTCGCTGCCCTCGCCCGGTTGCATGCGGCGATGGGCAAGGTGGCCAACGGCGATACCTCCGCCATCAAGGCGCTCTATGCGCACAGCGATGATGCGACCAGTTTTTACGGCTGGGGCGGCTACGAATTGGGCTGGGACGCGGTCTCCAAGCGCTGGGACTGGGCGGGGCAGCAGTTCAAGGGCGGGACCGTCAGCTATCGGAACCTGACATCGGTGGCAACGGCTGAACTTGCCTACACGACAGACGTCGAGACGTTTTGCGTGCGCATGGAGGGGATGGACCAACCGGTGCAATGGTCGAACCGTGTGACGCACATCTTCCGTTTCGAGGGCGAATGGCGCCTGGTGCACCGCCATGCCAATCGCCTTGAGGAGCGATACGAGCCGACCCGCGTGCTCAAAGAGCGCCAACAGCAGGACTGAGCAGGTTCGCAACCTTGCGGGCGTTCCAAGCGGCTGGCCAAGGGTGTGGCGGCATCGCGAAGAGGGGGGTGCGACCCTCCGGCGGGGTCGGTTGCGGTGGCGCACACGATGGCAAAAATCAATTTTCCTCTCTCCGGCGGGTGTGTCAGACTGCGGATCACTCAAGCCGGCACATCCAAAGAGCCGCGTCGTCCGTGGGGAGCATTAGCCGATGGTCGATGGCTCGATGCCACGCTCGTGAATTCAGCGGTCCTGCGCGAGAGCATGCAATTGCTCGGCAATGGGCGGCTCGAGAGGGCGCGACACGTTCCGTCCACCACCACCCTCCTCAACTCCCTGCGCAAGGTCAAAGCGCAATGATCGACGTCTCGGTGGCCGCCCAATTGGTCGAGCTGGCAGCGCCGCATGCCGATCTGTTGGCGGGACAGGCGCTCGTCAGCGAGGCCGGTGGGCGATGATGCCGGCGCTCCTGGAATTGCACGGCATCACCAAGCGCTTTCCCGGCGTGCTCGCCAATGATGCCGTGACGCTCTCAGTCGATCACAAAGAGATTCACGCCCTCTTGGGGGAGAACGGCGCCGGCAAGTCGACTTTGGTGA
>JAMXLN010000208.1 GCA_024281145.1 Hyphomicrobiaceae bacterium
ACGGTTGGCCGCGAGGCTGCGGAATTGCTGCTCGGGGGAGGCTTTGGGATCGAACGTCAAGCCCTCCAGCCCCCAGGAGAAATAGGCCTTATATTTTTCGATGAGATAAGGGGCGGCGCGGCGAACGGCCACCTCCTCGTCGGGCGCACAGCTCACCTCCAGCAGACGGCAGACGTGTGTGCTCTTGGGCAGCTTGGCCGCCGCGCGCGAGGATGTGAAGGTTGCCATGTCCTTGGCAACCTGGTCGAGGGTAGGGATCGGCACGATGAGCCAACCGTCGCCGATTTTCGCGGCTCTGGCGATGGCAGGCTCAACCTGCGCCCCGATGATGATGGGCGGCGACGGCGACTGCAGGGGACGGGGCGCTATCGTTGCGTCACTGAACCGCCAGTGCCTGCCGTTATGGGTGACGCTCGTCTGCGTCCACAGCCGCTGGATGACGCCAACCGCCTCGCTAAGGCGGCTCACGCGCTCGGCCATGGGTATGCCGTAGATGGCATACTCTTCCGGGCGATAGCCCAGACCGACGCCAAGCAAGAACTTGCCACCGGTGATGACATCCATGAAAGCGCCGACTTCGGCGAGCTCGATCGGGTTGTGCAGTGGCAGCAGCAAGACGTTGGTGCCGAGCCACAGGCCCTCGGCGTCTGCCGCCAAGCGCTGCAGCAGACCAAGTTGCGGGAAGAAGTGGAAGCCGGGCGTGATGTGGTGCTCCCCTGCCCAGATCGAATCAAAGCCAAGCGACCGGATCAGGCGGACCTGCTCCACTGTCTCGGCAAAGCGGCGGGCGGGATCCTCGCTCTCGGGGTGCTGCGAGTTGAGATAGATACCAAGCCGCATGGGATGCATCCTCCTCAATCGGGCGGTGGTGCCCTTGGGGCCATCGGGGCGACGTCAAGGAGCGCGCCTCGACGTGCGGGAAAGGGTTGCCACTCCAACCCTGAGGGAAGAGGCTGGCCCTGGTTTGCTCATAGCGGAAATCTTCGTCGGCCGGCCACAGCTCGAAACCAGAATGGGGGTGCGGTTTACGCATGCCTGACCCTATCATGCGATGATCCAAGAACGGGCACGCGATCCCCGTCCGCACAGGGTGACTGATATGGAGTTCATCGTCCTTGTCATCGGCTTCATCGCCTTGCTCACGGCGATGGCCGCGCGCAAGCAGAGCACAGCCTTACAACTTCAGCTCAATGGCGTGTTGGCGCGATTAGGCCGCCTCCAGGACGAACTTGAGGGGCTGCGCCGGGCGGCTTCGCAGACCCCCAGTGGCAATGCTGCAGCCCCCGCTGGCGAGGGGCCCCAGACGCCGGAGGCCGCCGACATGGCAAGTTCCGCGCCTGAGCTTGAGGCTCCCGTGGAACCATCCGCACCGGCCTCGGTCCCGGAGGTGCCGACGCGAGCGCCCGCGCTGGTGCGCCCCTCCCTAGAGGAGCGGCTCGGCACGCGCTGGGCCGTCTGGCTCGGCGGTTTTGCACTTGCATTTGGTGCCTTGCTGCTTGTGCGGCACTCGATCGAGCAAGGCATCTTCGGCCCCGGCGTGCGCATCGCTCTGGCGGCGCTCTTCTCGGCGGCACTCGTTGTTGCGGGCGAATGGTTCCGCCGCTCAGAACGCGGGCTTCCCGTTGCGGCCATCCCCGCGGCCCATGTCCCAAGCATCCTCACCGCCGCCGGCACGGTCGGCGCGTTCGGGACCGCCTACGCCGCATACGCGCTCTATGACTTCATAGGCCCGGCCGCCGCCTTCGTCCTGCTCGGCATTATCGCCGTCGCCACCATGCTGGCCGCGGCCTTGCATGGACCGGCGCTGGCGGGGTTGGGGCTCGTGGGATCGGGGGTGGCGCCGCTGCTCGTTGCTTCCCAAACACCCAGCCCGTGGCCGCTGGTGATCTATCTGGCGATCGTGGCCGCTGCGGCTTACGTCCTGGCTCGCCTGCGCCGCTGGCTGTGGCTCGCAGCTGCCGTCGTCGCTGGTGCATTCCTGTGGGGCGTGGCCATAAGCCAGGGCACCAACGGCATCGCCGGTGATTGGACATCGGCGCTGTTTGTCTACACGGGCCTACAGTTGGCGCTCGCGGCGGCATTTGTTGCCCTCGAGCCGCATCTGGCGACACCCGACGCAGACGCAAGTCCAGATTGGGTCGCAACGGCTGCGCTCGCCACCTTGTCGCTCCTGGCCGTGCTAGCACTGTTTGCCGGTCGCTTCGATGCACAATGGACAACCTTTGCGGCCGTTGCCATGGCACTTCTGGCGCTTACCTCTTGGCGCAGTGCCCCCGCCGCGGCTGCCGCCGCCCTCGCCGGCTTCGTCTCGCTCGGTGCCATCTGGGCTTGGCCCGGGCTGACGGCGGACCCCGAACCGCGCCTCCTTGCGCCCGCGGTCGCCGAGGTGATTAGGCTCCCCGACAACGTCTCACACTTCATCATCTTTGCCGCAGTGACCTCTCTGGCCATCGGCCTCTGCGCAACGCTGCGCCTGGAGCGCGGCCGCGCGCTGCCCCTCGCGACCGCAGCCCTCTACGCGCTTGCCGCCATCGTGCCATCCCTGTTGGCGCTCGTTCTCGTCTACCTGCGCGTCACGCAATTTGACCGCTCGATACCCTTCGCCCTGTTCTCGATCGTGCTCGCCGCCGACTTTTACCTCGCGGCCCACCGCGCCAGCAGCCTTCCGGTGGCTGCTCATACGCCAGCCACGCGTCTTGCCGCCGGCGCGTTCGCTGCTGGGGTCGCCGCGGCCGTCACGTTGGCGTTCGTGATGGTGCTCGAGCGCGGCTATCTCACGGTCGCTTTCGCCGTCACCGCCCTCACCACTGCCATCATCGCCGGCCGGCACCAGATTGCCCTGCTGCGGCTCGTGGTCGCCGCGCTCGGGTTTATTGTGCTCGGTCGCCTGTTCTGGGATCCACGCATCATGGGGTCCGATGTCGGCAGCTGGCCCGTCTTCAATTGGCTGCTCATCGGCTACGGCGTGCCTGCCGTTGCCTTCCTCACCGCCGGGCTCGTGCTCAAGCGCCACCGCGAAGACCTGTCGGTGCGCATCTGCGACGCCCTCGGCGTGCTGTTTGCCGCCCTGCTCGTGTTCTACGAAATCCGCCATGCCCTCAACGGTGGCGATCCATTGGCCAATACTTCCGGACACATTGAGCAGGGGCTCTTTGCGCTGACGAGCCTCGCCTTCTCGTTCGTCCTCATGCGACTGGATCTCGGCAGGGCCAATCCGGTCTTCCGCTTCGCCTCGCTCGCATTCGGCATCCTTTCGGCGATCTTCATCCTGTTCGGCCTCGGCATCGTCGAGAACCCGTTGCTCAACAGCGAACGCATCTTGGGCGTTCCGATTTTCAGCTCGCTGTTGCTGGCCTACCTGCTGCCAGGCACAGCCGCGGTGTTGCTCGCCCGGGCAGCGCGCGGCCTACGGCCGCAATGGTTTGTCCTGGGCATCGCGGTGCTGGCCATGGCGTTGCTTTTTGGCTACGTCACCCTCGAGGTACGCCACCTGTTCCAAGGCGATGTCATCGCCGTCTGGAAGCCGACCAGCCAACCCGAGATCTGGTCCTACTCGGTCGCCTGGCTTCTACTCGGCCTCGTTTTTTTGGGCTACGGGGTTGCGCGCGGCACTCGGGAACCGCGGCTCGCCTCCGCTGCCCTCGTCATTCTGTCGGTGGTCAAGGTTTTCCTCTTCGACCTTACCGGCACCGGCGGGCTGTGGCGAGCGCTCTCGGTCATTTGCCTGGGCGTCGTCCTCATCGGCATCGGCCTTGCCTATCAGAAGCTGATCTTCGCGCACCCATCGTCCCCAAGCTGAGGGGCAGACGCGAACCGGGCTTGCGCGCCTCGACACCAGCAGTAGATTGAAGCCAGCTGCTGGCGGCAGGGAGGCTCTTTGCAAGCATGCGACTCTCCGACGACAAGGCACGGCGCCTCAACGCCCTCGTCTGGCGGGACCGGGCGCGGCGCGTGATACCTCTGGTTGCCGCCGCTGTCGCGGTAACCGCCGTTCTTACGTTCTTCCTGGTGCGCCAGGTCGAGCGCGCTGACAAGACGACGGACGTGCAGGTGCGCCAGGCCACGGTGGTGCACATCAAAAAGTCGGGCAACGGCCGTGCCGCGGCCATCGTCGAGATCCGCCTCGACGACGGCCGTGAGGCCGAAGCTTTTAGCGCGCTGCGGCTCGACCCGCAGATCGGCACCCACGTGGTCGTGAATGAAGCCAGGCACGCGTCCGGCCGCCTCACGTACGATATCGCCCGCGTCGCGGAATAGACCGCTCTGGACCTGCCCATTCGCGAGGCGCGCATGACCAAACTCAGACTCGAGGCCGTCGAGTGCTTCGAGCGCGATGTGCGGTTGCGCCTGCCATTCCGCTTCGGGGTCATCACCGTGACGCGCGCCACCCAAGCCGTGATCCGCGTCACGGTGGTCCTCGAGGATGGCCGCACCAGCCGCGGTGTCGCCGCCGAAACCCTGGGAGCCAAATGGTTCGATAAGCGCGCGGCATTCAGCGATGCGCAAAATCTTGACCAGCTGCGCCAGGCCTTGAACCTCGCCGTCGAGCTCTATCGCGGTTGCCCATGGAGTACGCCATTCGAGTTCTATGCCCGCACCTACAAGGAGCAGCTGGCACGGGGCGGGGAGCTCGGCCTGCTGCCGCTGGTCGCCGCATATGGTCCGGCCCTGCTCGACCGCGCCATTCTCGATGCCCTCGGACGTGCCGAGGGCCTCGGCTTTGCCGACATGATCTCGCGCAACGTGGCGGGGCTTGCAATCACGGAACTGACCCCGGATTTGGCCGGCTTTGACCTCTCGCGCTTCCTGGCGGACCTGCGCGCGCGCCCCGCCATCGCCGTGCGCCATACCGTTGGACTACTGGACCCCATCGTCGCCGCCGATCAGAAGCCTGGCGAACGCGTCAATGATGGATTGCCGGAAACGCTGGAGGAAGTCGTCGCCCACTACCGCACGCGCTATTTCAAGCTCAAAGTTGGCGGCGATATCGCCGCGGACCTCGACCGCCTGGCGCGGATCGCCGCCGTGCTGGACCGCGCTCATGGGGATTATCGCACCACCCTCGATGGTAACGAGCAATATGACGACCTCGAGGGCGTCGCCGAGTTATGGCGGCGCATCTGCGAGACGCCCGCGCTCTCTCGCCTTGCGGCTCATACGCTCTGGATCGAGCAGCCCATCGCCCGCGCGTACGCCTTGGCCAAGCCTGTCGCCGAGCTGGCGCAACGCAAGCCTCTCATCATCGACGAATCCGACGGGGAGCTCGCGTCGTTCCCGGCGGCGCTGGCGCTTGGCTACAGCGGTGTCTCCAGCAAGAACTGCAAGGGCTTCTACAAGTCGATCCTCAACGCCGCGCGCGTCGCCAAGCTCAATGCTGCGGCCCGTGCTGCGGCCCGTCGACAACAGTACTTCATCACGGGGGAGGACCTGACGACCCTGGCCGGCGTCAGCGTGCAGCAAGATCTGGCACTCGTCTCGCTCCTGGGGCTTGCTCACGTCGAGCGCAACAGCCAGCACTTCACCGATGGCATGTCCTTCGCACCAGAGGCCGAGCAGGCCAACTTCGTCCATGCCCATCCCGACCTCTACGAGCGCGTTGGCCCTGCCCGTTTGCGCATCCAAGAGGGCCGCCTCGCACTGGGCTCCCTCGCCTGCCCCGGCTTTGCTGCTGTAGCCGACATGGATTTTGCGTCAATGCGCCCGATGCCACGAGCGCCGAGCGGCCGGATCGCGCCCCTCTATCCGGAGAGAGCTGCATGACCGTCTCCATGCCGGAACGCTTCACCTCGGTCGCGCACCTGGAAGAATTTCTGAGCCAGCCGACGCCGGAGCTCGCCCGAGACCTTGCGAGCGCCTCGGGCGACATCCTTGTCCTCGGTGTGGCCGGCAAGATGGGGCCGACGCTCGCCCGCATGGCCAAGCGGGCGGCGGCGGATCGGCGAGTTGTCGGAGTGGCCCGCTTCTCGGATGTGGCGGTCCGCGCCGGCTTGGAGAAGGCAGGTGTAGAGACGATCGCCTGCGATTTGCTCAATCGATCCGCCGTCGAGGCACTGCCGAAACTACCCAACGTGATTTACATGGCCGCCATGAAGTTTGGTGCCTCCGACAATCCGGGGCTGACCTGGGCCATGAACGTGCATGTGCCGGCCATGGTCGCGGAGGTTTTTGCGCGCTCGCGGATCGTTGCCTTCTCGACCGGGTGCGTCTATCCCTTCGTGCCCGTTGCAAGTGGAGGCGCCACGGAGGAAACTCCGGCCGGGCCGCCGCCCGGCGAGTACGCCTGGAGCTGCTTGGGGCGCGAGCGCATGCTTGAGCATTTCTCCGCGCGGCTCGGCACGCCTGGCCGTCTCGTCCGGCTCAACTACGCCATCGACATGCGCTACGGCGTGCTGCACGACATCGCTGCCAAAGTGCTGAGCGGGGAGACGCTCGACCTTGCCATGGGGCACGTCAACGTCATCTGGCAGGGCGACGCCAACGCCGTCGCACTGCGTTGCCTGGCGCACACCACGGCACCGACAAGCCCGCTCAACGTCACCGGACCCCGCACCCTCTCCGTGCGCTGGCTGGCGGACGAGTTCGCCCGCCGCTTCGGTCGCACCGCGCGACTGAGCGGCAGCGAGGCCCCAACCGGGTGGCTCAACAATGCCGAGCGGATGGTGGCTCAGTTCGGCCCTCCGAACGTCGGCATTGAACGCATGCTCGACTGGACCGCCGACTGGCACTTGCGGGGCATGCCGAGCCACGGCAAACCCACGCACTACGAGGTGCGCGATGGCCGATTCTGAGGCCGCGGCCACAACCGGGTCTTGGCTGATCGAGCGCCTTCGGCCAGCGGACGCGGAACATCTGTGCCCGCTATCGGTGGAGGCCGGCTGGAACCAGGTTGCGGCCGACTGGCGCCTGATGCTGACGCTGGGCTGGGGCTATGGTGTGCGGGCCGCGAACAGCAAATGGATCGCGAGCGCCCTGGTGCTTCCCCTCGGCTCCGGCGTTTGTTGGCTCAGCATGGTTCTCGTCACCGAGCCAATGCGCGGGCAAGGGCTCGGCACGCGCCTCTTGCAGCGCTCCATCGCCGAGGTCGAGGCCAGTGGTGCCGCGGCGGGCCTCGACGCCACTGAACTTGGTCGCCCCATCTATTTGCCGCTCGGCTTCCGCGATGTGTATCCGCTGTCGCGATGGCACGTTCCCCTGGGCGCCCGTCAACCCCTCCCGTCCCCCGTCGGCATCGCCATCGGCCCGGCCACGGCCGACGACATGGAGCGCATATGCCTGTGGGATGCGTCTCGCACCGGATTGGCTCGCGCTCCCGTCCTTTCACATCTCCTGGCTCGCGCCCAAGGACTTGCGAGAATTGCTCGACGTGGGGATGGTGCCATCGCCGGTTTCTGCCTGGCGCGCGATGGCCGTGTTGCCACGCAACTGGGCCCCATCGTCGCTGAGGATGAGACCATCGGCCTGGCGCTGCTGAGCCACGCGCTTGCCGCGGCCGATCAGCCCGTGATCGCCGACATCCCCGACCGCCACGCGCGATTTCGCTGCTGGTTGGGGGAGCAAGGCGCTTTTGCACCCCGCAGCTTCGTGCGTATGCTACGCGGCATGGCCCGCCTCGAGGATGGCGCGCATACCTTCGCCCTTGCCGGGCCGGAACTCGCCTAACACCGGGACGGGAGTCATGCCCAGCGCGTCATGGACCGACCTGCCAGCGGAGGTTCTCGCGATCCTGCACGGGGGTGCGGTGCTCCCGGCCCATCCCCTGGCGCTCGACGAAAGGCGGCGGTTCGACCAACGATCCCAGCGCGCGCTCTCCAGGTACTACATCGATGCTGGTGCCGGCGGGCTGGCCGTCGGCGTACACGCCACGCAATTCCGGATCCGCGAAGCCGGGCTCTATCGTCCCGTGCTCGAGCTCGCGGCGCAAACGGCGTCGAGCTGGACCGGGCGGCCGCTGGTGTTGATCGCCGGCGCGACCGGCAGGACCAAGGAGGCCGTGGACGAGGCGCAAACCGCCCGCGCCCTCGGATACCATGCGGTCCTGCTGGGTTTGAGTGCCATGAAGGGTGCCAGCGAGGATGAGATCGTCGAGCACTGCGCCACCGTCGCCCGCCACACGCCCCTGATCGGCTTCTACCTGCAGACGGCGGTTGGGGGTATCGCGCTTTCGCGGGCCTTTTGGACTCGCTTCGCCGCCATAGAGAACGTGATCGCGATCAAGGTCGCCCCCTTCGATCGCTACAAGACGCTCGACGTTGCCTTCGGCGTGGTCGCGGCCGGGGCTGAAGCGCGCGTGGCGCTCTATACCGGCAATGACGATCACATCGTGCCCGACCTCGTCACGCCGTTGCGCATCCGCACAGGCAAGCGCGAAGCCGTCATTCGCTTTCGCGGGGGACTGCTTGGGCACTGGAGCGTGTGGACGAGATCGGCCGTGGACCTACTCGAACGCGTGCGAGACGCGACCGACGCCGCCGCCGTTCCCGACGCGATCCTTGCACTGGACGCAATGGTGACCGACTGCAACAGCGTCATATTCGACGCCGCCAACGCATTTGCCGGCTGCATTCCTGGCTGCCACGAGATCCTGCGCCGTCAAGGGCTCATGCGCACGGTTCACTGCCTTGATCCTAACGAGGTGCTCAGTCCGGGCCAGGCCGCGGGCATCGACCGCCTCTACGCCAGCTATCCCGAACTCAACGACGACGCGTTTGTCAGAGCCAATCTCGAGCGCTGGCGCGACTAGTCCCACACGGGGACACGAGCAAGAGGAGGATGTGATGGAGTTACGCATGAACGGGCGCAACGCGCTCGTGACGGGTGGCAGCAAGGGTATCGGTTTGGCCATTGCGCGCAGCTTCGCTGAGGCTGGTGCCAACGTGGCGATCGTCGCACGCCAGCAGCAAGGCTTGGACGAGGCCAAGGCGCAGATCGCCGCCAAGGCCAACACCAAGGTGATCACGATTGCCGCCGACGTCGGCACCGCCGGAGGCTGCCGCACGGCGTTCGAGGGAGCCGACAAAGCGCTTGGGCAGATCGACGTATTGGTCAACAACGCCGGCACATCGCAGCGTGGTCCCTTCGTCGAGATCACCGACGAGGTCTGGCAGCACGACATCGACCTCAAACTGTTGGCCGCCGTCCGGCTCTGCCGGCAAGCCTTCCCCGGCATGAAGGCCCGACGCTGGGGCCGCATCATCAATATCCTCAACGCCGGTGCCAAGGCGCCGCAGCCCACCGGCGCACCAACGGCGGTGACGCGGGCTGCCGGCATGGCCCTCACCAAGGTGTTATCGGGCGAAGGTGCACCGCACAACGTTCTGGTCAATGCCCTGCTGGTCGGCAACATCGAGAGCAACCAGTGGGTGGTTCGCCATGCCGCGGAGAACAAGGGCCGGTCGCTTGAGGCCTTCTACGCCGAAATGGGCCGGCGCATCCCGATGGGCCGCATCGGCACTGCGCAGGAGTTCGCCAACATGGCGCTGTTTCTGGCCTCCGACGCCGGCTCATACATCACCGGTACCGCCATCAACGTCGACGGCGGCCTTTCCCCGGTGGTGTGATGAGGGTCAATTGCTCTCACTCTGACAGCGAAAGCGGCGTGGCGACGGCCTCGAGCGGCTTGCCCTCGGCGGCGACGCCCCAGCGCGCGGCGATGACGGCGGCGACGATCATCAGAAGGGAGCCAAACAGGTAGCCGCCGAACACGCTGAGCCGCGAGCCTGTGTCGATGAGAATGCCGAACAGCCAGGGCGCGACAACGCCGCCGACCCCGGTGCCAACGGCGTAGAAGAACGCGATGGCAAGCGCCCGGATTTCCAATGGAAAGGTCTCGGCCGCGGTCAGATAGGCGGCGCTGGCCGCGGCAGAGGCAAAGAAGAAGATCACCATCCAGGCCACGGTCTGCGCTGCGGCCGAGAGAATGCCCAATGCGAAGAGCAGCCCACTGATCGCCAACAGAACGCCGGAGACGCTGTAGGTGAACGCGAGCATGGGCTTGCGCCCGATCGTGTCGAAAAAGCGCCCGAGAATGATGGGCCCCAGCACGTTGCCGGCGGCGAAGGGCAGGATGTACCAGCCCACATGGTCCGCCCTCACGCCATAAAAGTCCGTCAGCACCAGTGCATAAGTAAAGAAGATCGCGTTGTAAAAGAAAGCTTGCGCCACCATCAGGCTGAGCGCCACCAGCGTGCGCTGCCGTTCTTTGATGAGCGTGCCGGCGACCTCGCTCAGCGGCGTGTGGCTGCGCGCACGCAGGCGGATGCAAGGGAATGGCGGTCCCGTGAGCACGTGGCCTTCGCTCCGGAAGCGAGCCTCCAAACCCTCGACAATCGCTTGCGCTTGCTCGGTGTGCCCGTGCGTAATGAGCCACCGGGGGCTTTCCGGGATCCACATGCGCATAAAGAAGATCACGAGGCTCAGCACGGCGCCAATGAAGAAGGCCGCCCGCCATCCCAGATCGCCGCCGAGCACGGCCGGGTCGAGCAGCACGATGGAACCCGCCGCACCCACTGCCGCACCGATCCAGAAGCTGCCGTTGATCACGAGATCCGTCCAGCCGCGCACGCGCCCGGGAACGAGCTCCTGGATGGTCGAGTTAATGGCAGCGTACTCCCCGCCGATTCCCGCCCCGGTAACGCAGCGGAAAAGCACGAAGCTTGAGAGACTCCAAGCGAAGGCGGTTGCCACCGCGGCGACCAGGTAAACGGCGAGCGTAATGAAGAAGAGCTTCTTGCGGCCCAGCCGGTCGGTGAGCCAGCCAAAGAACAGCGATCCCAGCACCGCGCCAGCCAGGTAGGCGCTGTTGGCAAGGCCAACGTCGGCATTGGAGAACGCCAACGTAGGGCTCGCCTTCAGGGCGCCGGAGACCGCCCCCGCCAATGTCACCTCGAGGCCATCGAGCACCCAGGTGATGCCCAGCGCCACGACCACCAGCGTGTGGAAGCGCCCCCACGGCAATCGGTCGAGTCGCGCCGGGATGTCGGTTGCGACCACTGCAGGTGCCGGAGGGCTGTCGTGTCGGCTGTCGCGTGCTGCGATGGACATGGCCATCCGCAACGCGACCGCCGCCAAGAAGTTCCCGTCGCCGTTCCGCGGCAGCGGCCGGCGCTAACTGCGCCCTTCCCGCCTATCCTGGGCGACGAGGGCCGGGTCGCGCGCGCCAGCAGGGCCGAGACCGCCGCCGCCGGGCGTCCTCACGAGCAGTCGCTCGCCCGGCCGCACCAGCTGTGTGCCCTTGCCAAACATCCTTGCCCCATCCTTGATGGCGACCGCGCCGGGCGCGCCATTGCCGCCGCCGTTGCGGCCGCGCGGCGGAAAATCGATGCGGTCGAAAGCCGCTAGCAGCTCGAAGGGCTCGCCGATACCGCTCTCGACCTCGATCTCCTGCCCTAGTCCTCCGCGCGTGCGCCCCTGCCCGCCGGAGCCAGGCCGCAGTTCCTTCTTCCAGAAGATCAGCGGGGTGATCGCCTCGGCAATCTCCACCGGCGTGCCCTTGACGCCGGACGGGTAGGCCGTGGCCGAGAGCCCATCAGCTTGCGGCCGCGCACCGGTGCCTCCGTTCGATGTGATAGCCATCGAGAACCCGTAGTTGCCGACTTGGCCGCCCTTCACGGAGCCGCGCACGATGATGTTCCAGAGGCATGACGTGCCCTCGGCCGGAACGCGGTCGGGAATGGCTTGGGCCAGGCAGCCGAAAACGACATCGGGCAACATCTGGCCAATCACGTGTCGAATGCAGACGGGAGCAGGCTTTTGCGCATTGAGGATTGAACCCTCGGGCGCCGACACCGTGAGTGGACCAAGCGAGCCGGCGTTGTTCGGGATGCGGCTTGCGACGATGCAGCCGAGGCCGAAAACCGTGTACGCGGTGGTGTATGCCAGCGGCACGTTGATGCCCTTGCGCGCTTGCGGATCGGTGCCCGTGTAATCGACGTGGATGCCGGCATCGCTGATGGTCGTGGTGGCGCGCAGCGTGATCGGCCCGTCAAAGCCGTCGGTGGTCATGGCATTCGACCATGCGCCCTTTGGCAACTGCGCGATCTCCGCCAGCACGGCCTCACGGCTCTTGGAGCAGATGTGCTCGGCCAACTCGTCAAGATTGCTCAGACCGAACTCATCCATCATTTCGACAAGCCGCTGACAGCCCACATCGTTGCACGCCATCAGCGAATAGACATCGCCGACCGTGTCGATCGGCAACCGCGTGTTGGCGCGGATCATGGCCATCAGCGTCTCGTTCACCTTGCCGGCATCGAGGATCTTGAGAAAGGGGATGTAGAGGCCCTCCATGAACACATCGGTACCGTCCGGCCCGAAACCGATACCGCCGATGTCCATCAGGTGCGACGTGCACGAGAACAGGCCCACCAGCTTGCCCCTGTGGAAACATGGCGTCGTGATGACGAAGTCGTTGAGATGGCCGGTGCCCATCCACGGATCGTTGGTGATGTAGGCATCACCCTCGCGCATGGTCTCTAGCCCGAAATGCTGGATGAAGTGCGTGACGGAGGCCGCCATGGAGTTGACGTGGCCCGGCGTGCCGGTGACGGCCTGCGCCAACATCCGCCCCTGGCGGTCGAAGATGCCGGCCGATAGGTCGCCGGCCTCGCGCACGATGGCCGAAAATGCCGTACGCAACAGCGTCTGAGCCTGCTCCTCGACCACGGCGATGAGCCGGTTCCACATGATCTGCAGCTCGATGTCACCGATCGGCTTGGACATGGATCTCTTCCTCAATTGGCGGCCGGCTTAGCCGTGAGCACCAGGGCGCTACCGGCATCGACGCCCACATCGAAGCTCGACGAGACAAAGGTGGAGGTGCCTTCCTCGACGATGAGAACCGGCCCCCCGATCGAAGACCCCGGCTGTAGGTCCCTCCTCTCGAACACTGGCACGCAGATGCGCTTGCCGAGCGCGGCATCGAACACGCTGCGCTCGCCGATCGCCGCCGGCGCTGCGCGCAGTGGCGCGGCTGCGAGCCCGGCCGGTGGCTCGGTTGGTGTTGTCGCCAGCACCACCCAGCTCATGATCTCGATCAGCGCATTGGGAATGAAGCGGGCGAACAGCCGCTGATACTCGCGTTCGAAGGCTTCTCGCAACAGCGCTGCGTCGCTGGGGATCAGCTGGCGATCAGGGAGGGCAACCGAAATCTCGTGCCCTTGTCCGGCATAGCGCATGAAGCAGGACCGCCGCACCAGCACCGATCGCTCGCCCGCCGCCGCACTGGCGTGCGAACCGGCTTCCCGTCGCATGGCATCGATGAGCGCATTGGCGGCATTGATGTCGAAGGCATCGAGGCGCATGTACTGCGAGCGCACGATTTCGTAGGCCGCCGGCGCTGCCAGGAAGCCGATGGCCGACCCGACACCGGCGTCGGGCGGCACGATAATGCGAGCGATGCCGAGCTTTTCGGCAAGCCGGCTCGCATGCAATGGTGCCGCCCCCCCAAAGGCCACCATTGTGCGCTCGCGGATCGCCACCCCGCGCTCCACGGCATGCACGCGCGCGGCATTGGCCATGTTCTCGTCGACGATCTCGGCGACTGCGACCGCGCCCTGCTCCGGCCCCATGGCAAGCTGCGAGCCGACGCCAGCTCCAAGAGCCCGCTCCGCGCGCCCCGGGTCGATCGGAATCTTGCCGCCGGCAAAACGCGCGGGGTCGATTTTGCCGATCACCAGGTCGGCATCGGTCACGGTGGGCTCGCTGCCCCCGCGGCCGTAGCAGGCCGGACCCGGCTCGGCCCCGGCGCTGTCGGGACCAACGAGGATACGTTGAAGACTGTCTACCCGCGCGATCGAACCGCCGCCCGCGCCGATCTCCACCATCTCGATGATGGGGATGCGCACCGGCGTGCCGCTACCCTTCTTGAAGCGCGACTGACGGTCCACCTCGAAGACGCGGGCTTTCAGAGGCTGGCCATCATCGATGAGGCAAATCTTGGCGGTGGTCCCGCCCATATCGAATGAGAGAATGCGACGCTCCTCTCGCTCGAGGGCAATGCGGCCGGCGAGAATGGCTCCGCCTGCCGGTCCCGACTCCACCAGGCGCACCGGAAAACGCGCCGCAGTATCGAGGCTCGCGAGGCTCCCACCCGAGGTCATCAAATGGATCGGCGACGCGAGGCCAAGCTTGCCCATCTCGCGCTCGAGACGGCGCAGATAGCCTGCCATCAGCGGTTGCACGTAGGCGTTGGCGATGGCCGTAGAAGTGCGTTCGTACTCGCGCGCCTCGGGGCACGCCTGGCTCGACAGAGTTACGCTGATCCCTGGACAGCGCTCCGCCAGCATCTCGCCGATTCGCACCTCGTGCGCACCATTGGCGTAAGCGTGGATGAGTGCGACGGCGACGGCCTCGATGCGGAGCTCACCGAGGCGGCGGGCGATGGTGCTCACTGCAGCTTCATCGAGCGGCCGTCGCACGGCCCCGTGCACATCCATACGTTCCGGCACGGTGAAGCGAAGCTCGCGCGGCACGAGCGGTTGCGGCTTAACGATGTTGATGTCGTACTGGTCGAAGCGACCCTCGTCAGCGATCTCGATGACATCGCGAAAGCCATCCGTGGCAATGAGAGCGGTACGCGCTCCCTTACGCTCGATGATGGCATTGGTCGCGAGCGTCGTGCCATGCACGAAAAGTTCGATGTCGCGAAATGCCAGCCGGGCCTCGGCCAGCGCGCTGCGCGCCCCCTCGATGACTGCCACCTCCGGCTCGCGCGGCGTGGTCAGCACCTTGGCAACCAACCGTTGTTCGCCGGCCAGCAGGACGATGTCCGTGAATGTTCCGCCGATATCGACGGCCAGCCGCACCGGCCGATATTTTTTGCTCATGACGCGTTATCCGTCTTCTGATCGACCCATCTGAGCCCAAGCCACCAGCCGGCGGCAAGGGGGCGACATTGTCGCGGAGGCACCGCCACGCCCTGCCGGCCCGCTTGCCTCAGCGGGCGACCAAGGGGTCCGCAGCCCCGGGCAAAATGGGGGGCCCTCGCCAAGCTGATGGAGCGGGTGCGGCCGACCGCGGCCATTCCTGTTCGGGGCGCGCTTCAGGCGCGGGCGCACTCCGCGAGCTTGGTGAAGAGGACACTGTCGGGGTTCACCAGCTCGTCAACCACCGTAAAATGATTTGCGCCGGGCACCTCAAGATACGGGCAACTGACGCCGGCGCTCTGCCAGCTTGTCGTGATCTCGCGGCTTTGGCGCCGGAACTCAGCACTCTCGGCTCCGCCGACCGCAGCCACCAGCACACGACCTGCCGGCGCCGGCCAGAACAGTGGGCTTGCCGCCCGCGCGGCCGGTGCGTCGAGGCTTAGGGCCTCGTTCAGGC
>JAMXLN010000209.1 GCA_024281145.1 Hyphomicrobiaceae bacterium
GGGCGTGGTGCCTCCCACCTCTGGCACGGTGCGCTTTAGAGGCAGCGAGCTTACGCGGCTACCGCCCCATGCCATCTGTCAGCGCGGCCTGTCGCGCACGTTCCAGCTGACCTCGCTCTTTCCACGCTTGTCCGCCCGCGACAACACCATGCTGGCCGCCCAGGCCCGCTACCCCCGGCGTTGGGCGCCCTTCGGCGGGAGCGGCGTCTTCGCCCGCGCCCGGGCTCAAGGCGAAGGAGCCCTCGAACAGCTCGGGCTATCGCACATCGCCGATCGGCCCGCCGGCTTGCTGAGCCACGGCGATCAGCGACTGCTGGAGGTGGCCATGGCGATGGCGCAGGATCCCGAGGTGCTTTTGCTCGACGAGCCAACGCAGGGCTTGTCAGTTGAGGAGACGGCGCAGGCCGTTGAGACCCTTGCTGGGCTCCTCGACAAAGCGCGCCTGACCGTCTTGCTGGTCGAGCACGACATGGAGGTGGTATTCCGGCTTGCACACAGGATCACGGTGCTGCACCGTGGTGCCGTGATCGCCGACGACACGCCGACGGTGATCAAGGCGAACGCGCGTGTGCAGGAGGCCTATCTCGGGGGGATCGAGTGATGCTCACCCTCGCTGGTCTCAATACGCACTACGGAGCAAGCCATATCCTGCAGGGCGTCGATCTCGATCTGCCGAGGGGACGCATTGCCGGCCTTCTCGGGCGCAACGGCGTCGGCAAAACGACAACCGTCAAGACCATCATGGGACTGGTGCCACCGAGCGGGGGCTCGGTGCTGCTCGATGGCAGGGCGATCACGAGCTGGCCAGCGCACAAAATTGCGCGCGCCGGCGTGGCCTATGTGCCTGAGGGTCGCTTGATTTTTCCGGACCTGAGCGTCGTTGAGAACATCAAGGTTGCGGAGCGAAGTCCCGCCAAGGCCTGGCCCTTGCCGAGGCTCTTTGAACTCTTTCCGTCGCTGCGCGAGCGCCAGACCAATCGGGGGTCTGAGCTTTCGGGTGGCGAGCAGCAAATGCTCGCCGTTGCCCGTGCCCTCATCAGCGATCCCAAAGTTTTGCTGCTCGATGAGCCAAGTCAGGGGCTGGCGCCGCTCGTTGTGCGCGAGTTGGCACGGGTCATTCGGCACCTGCGCGAGGAGGGGGTCACCATATTGCTGATCGAGCAGAACATGAAACTCGCAGAGGCGGTCGCCGACGAGCTGCACATCATGGTCAAAGGGCGCATCGTCTACTCGGCGGAGCGGGACCGGTTCCGTGCCGAGGAGGCGCAAGTTCGCGCACGCTATTTGACGGTATGACGGGATCAGGCAGCACGGCGCTCGCGTTGAAGCAAGACCAATGGGCGCAGTCGACCTGTTGGGCGCCAACATCCAAAAGCCACGACGGGTTTCCGCGGCACCTCAAGGTTGCGCAGGTGCCCGGGCCGCGTGACCCCGTCACGGTCGCAAGTTCGGCAATCAAGGCTTGCTCGCCGCAGCCTCACATTTGGGACCGAAAAATTCGTTGATCTGCTCCAACAGCACGCCCTGAAGGACATTGAGCGTGTTGTCGACGGCGCTCGCCGACCACAATGCGCCCTTGGCCGCCTTTGATCCGCCCACTTCACCCCAGTGCAATGCTGCCTTGACCGCCTTCCCGTTCTCAAAGGTCACCACAGGATCGATCGTGAACTCCAGGGTTTGGGCCTCTTTTCCGTCCTTTGCCTCAAGCTGGCATTGAACGTGATGCTTGCCGACTTTGGCCTCAAATTTGGGCTGCGCCATTGCGGCGATGATCAGGTCCTTTGCGAGGCTCAGGTTGGCCTCGCATTGCGCATTGCCCCAAGGCCAGTCGAGCTTCCCCTTGAGGATCTTTTCCTTGAGGTCTATGGCCGGCCAGGTCTTGATGACCTTGCATTCGATGTTGCCGCTCTGGGCCTCCTTGCTGCGCGCAGCATCGCAGATCGCCGTCTTACAGCCCTGCCGTGCTTGCTTCTCGCGGTACAAGCGCTCGGCCAAGGCCTTATCGATGTCTGTGCGCTGGCGTGGATCGTCTTCCGCCCGTGCAAAGCCCAGCGAGACGCACAAAATTCCCGCAAGGAGGAATGCGCAATTGCGAACGCGTAACATTGGAACCCCCGGTTTCGTGGCAACTTCACTGGCAGACGGTCGGGCTGATATTGTGGCGACGCCCCCTGCCATGATCCCAAAGGCGGGCGATTTCATCGGGCGTTGTGGCAAGGTGCTGCGCACCTGCCAAGGCCGGTGAACCCGCCCCCCTTGCTGGCACGCGTTATCCCGATGCGCCCGCGTTCCTCAGTCCACGAGCTTCTCGGAGTTTCCGGGCACTACGGGGGAGCCGCGCGTGGACGGTCGCTCTTGGCTCTTGTGAGTACCGAACCTTCAATCGCGGCCATAACGTGCGAAAGGGCGGAAGTGCTGCGCCAGCCCTTAGGGGTATTTATACTGGCCTCCACGGAGGCCCTGTCATGACGCCCCTCGGCATCGGAGAGATCGCGCCCACGGCTGGCTTGGCGCCGCGTGCGCGCGACTTGTTCGCTCCGCGACGCGGCCCGACGCTGGAAGAAGCCATTTGTGCCCAACTCGGACTTGCCGATATCGAGGTCGTCGAAACGGGGATTGCAGCGCTCTACATCGCGATGACGTACCTGAAACGGCAGTCGCCGCGGCGAAGAAAGGTCATCGTCTCTGCCTACACGTGCCCGCTGGTGGTGAAAATGATAGCGGCGACTGGATTGCAGGCCGTTGCCTGCGATACGGCGGCTGGCGGTTTCGACCTCGACTTGGAAGATCTGGCCCGGCTTATCGATAGGGACACGCTCGCGGTGTTGCCGACGCATTATGGTGGCCTTCTCAGCGATGTTGAGCGCCTGCGCGCGGCCCTGGTCGCGACCTCCTCGGGCGTTAGCATCGTCGAGGATGCAGCTCAGGCGTTCGGCGCCACCCAGAACGGCCAAAGCGTCGGGTGTATCGGCGATATCGGTGTGTTCAGCTTTGGTGCCGGAAAGGGTTTTACGATCTACCAAGGTGGCGCGTTTATTGCGACTGACCCAGAGGTCATGGCCGGCTTGCGTAAAGTTGCGGCGGAGCTGACGTCGCAGTCCGCCTTGGCCGAAGCCAGGCGCGCTCTGCTGCTTGCTGGGTATCACGCCCTCTATAATCCGCTCGGGCTGAGCGCATTTTATGGGGCTCGCAAGCGATTTTGGCTCGCGCGCGGCAACGAGATACGGGCAGCCGAGGACGATATCCCCTTCCCCGTGGCAATCTCTCGCGTCGGTCCGTGGCGCAAGGCGGTCGGCCGTGCTGCGCTGGCTCGCTTGCCAGATCATTTGGCCCGATCGCGCGAGCGGTTTGACCACGTGTCCAAACGCTTATGCGCGGTGCCAGGGCTCAAAGTCCATCTTCCCGCGCCGGGCGCTCGACCCACCGCAACCTTTGTGTTTGTGACGCTGCCTGCGGCACCTGGCATCGACGCGAAAATACGGCGGCTGTGGGCGTCTCGGCTCGGCATCGCCAAGATGTTCTCGCGGGCGATTGTTGACTATCCGGATCTGCGTCCGCTCGTCCTCGACAGGGGGACGCCGCACGCGCGGGCGCTCGCCGCGACCACGATCACACTCAGCACCCATGCGAGCCTCACACCAGCAGCTGAGGCGGCGGTCGTGTCGGAACTTCAGACCCTCGGCGGGGCACCCGCCCCTGAAGCGGTGCTTCCCTCGGGCGTCCGGTAGCCTTTGCATTTCGCCCGATGCAGGAGCCCGATGCAGGAGCCCGATGCAGGAGATTGACGCGGAGCTAAGTCCCGCGCCAGTCGACACGTACGCGCGATGGTCGCTGCGCCACCTGCAGCGCCGCTAGCGAGGGCATGGGCTCGGCACGGTCGTCCCGAGCTGCGGGACGTATTTCGTGCAGCCCACCGCAGGGCTAGCTCCGTCTTTGGCGCCAGGGATTGATGGCGCGCCCTCGGGGGCGTTCGTGCGTGCGCGCTCAGGCCCTGAGGATGGGCCATCGCACCTCGTGAGGTCAGCGGGAGCGCGCTTCCAAATCATGGTCTCGCTAAAAAGCTTCGAGCCCATATAGCCGGTGACGCGCAACCTGTCTGTGCCGGCGGCCTTGAGCTCGACGCTGTACCTGGCGTTTTTCTCAGGATCATAGATCCAACCACCGTCCCAGGTGTCCTTGCCGACCGATTTGGCGTTGCCGATGACTTGGACGCCGCAGCCCTTCTTGTTGCCCGCATCCTTGAGCCAAACGATGCGCCCGCACAGATTGGTGCCGCACTCGGAGATTTCGACGCCGCCGCGACCTGTGTGGTCGATCCAAATCCCGGTAATGACGTCAGCGTGAACAGAGGTATTGGCAAGGAGCATCGGCAGGGTCACGACCACCGTCAGCATGGGTCTCAACATGCCCACCTCCCGCTCTTTGTCCCTCATGCGTCATCAAGGGCTAAGACCATTGCCAATCAGAATGCTTGAGCGCGCCATTGAGCTCATCGATTGATCCTCAAGATTTCCATCTTGGTTACCAATCGCTCCGCCAAAACTGTAAGGGAAGATGCCGTCGGGGAGACATATCTCCCTTTTTGTCTTCCGCGCTAAGGAGTGGATAAGCTCGGCTTCAATCCTAGACGTGCGACGGCCATAAGAAACTGCATGTAAACCCCTATATGTTGCGTTGGATCTCGCTCGCGGAAGGCGAATAAAAACCCCGGGCCTGCCCCCCTGTCGGGAGGCGGCGTAGGTGTGCTCGGCTGCGAACGCGCCGTGATGTCCAGTGGCTCATGGGCTCTCCGCACCAGGAGGGCATCGACTATGAGGGTGAGTATTGCCCCGATCCGGCGTGCAGATTCTGGCACGGGCGGGATCGGTTTATACACAAGCTGGTGCAGTGAGCTTGTTGATTAGGTTCCCCGCCGGGTTGCCCAGAACTTCCGCCCGCCTTCGGTCGCACCGACCTGCTGGTGGCGTGCTTGCTCACACCCTGCGTGTAACCTAGGGCACTGCGCTCCTCCAACGCCTCCTGCAGGATCCGGCACGCCATTTGCCGGGAGGGGCGCAGCCATGAACAAGCACGTTGATGTCCAGAAGCTCGAGAGATCAGCCGAGCCTGCGAAGCCAGGTCTCCTGCGACGGTTCCTGGCATTCCTCGCGAGAGTGCTGTCCTCGCCCAAGGGTGACCAGGGCGGGTGGGAAGGCGGCGCGCGCGGATTTTAGTTGCCTCAGCGCCGATTCGCCCAGAACGCGGCCCAGCCTTTAAACCTATCCTGGTGTGGCCGGCTTACCGTCGACGTCGCGGTCACCTCGGCGCTAGGATCCGTAGTGCAGCCGATCGAGCATTGGCGCACCGCTCAAGCGACGGGGGAGGTCCATGCGTAAGGCGATAGGCTTCGCTCTAGCATTGGCATTGCTCTGCGGAGGAACTTATCTGCTTTACATTCAAATGTTCGTTGCGCACGTGGCCTACCTTAGAGGGCTCCTCATGGGCGGCATGCTGGCGGGTACTGGCGGCCTTTGGCTGTGGTCGGATTATATCGGACCCATGTTTGGCCGCGGCGGCGGAATGTGAAACCCTGACCGGCTGTATTACGGGTTCGCCCGGCGGCTAGCCCAAAACTTTCGCCCAGCTATCTCGCCAGCGTGCGCATAGTAGACGGCCAACGTTGCAAGCGATAGGCGCGACACAGACGGGGCGATCGCCTGTCAGGCTATGCAACACGTCGACCCGTGCGCTGCGCCTTGCGTTAACCTGCTGAATTCGATGCTTGTGTGAGCCGTGAAGCTCCACTCGCGCCAGGCACCGCACTCCGTTCCGCGCGGCAAGGCCGGTCGCCAATAGCTCATTTATGCTCAACCCGCAGCTGGCATGCGAACTGGCGCAGTGGCGCAGTTCTACCTGACAGCAGGCACTGCTGCGGCAAACACGTTGAACGCGCGTTGGCAGGCAGGCAGCGCCTAGTGCTGATATGGCGATTCGCCGCCGTGGGGCTGGATCGCGGAGTCGAAGAAGAATCCATAATCGAACGGTCCACTCGGCGTCTGCCTGACATCGAGGTAGGGCGCTGGGGCCGCACCGTATGTACTCACGACATCTGCAGCGCGATACGAATAGCCGCCGCGGCGCCTCCTATAAATGGTCACCGTCAAAGGCCGCTTGCGGGAATATGTAGTCGCATTCTGTGATTGGCGACCGCTGACGACGACGCCTGATTGAGGTTCACCCGCTCGTAAGGCTTG
This sequence comes from Hyphomicrobiaceae bacterium, assembly GCA_024281145.1. GTDB lineage: Bacteria > Pseudomonadota > Alphaproteobacteria > Rhizobiales > Hyphomicrobiaceae > AWTP1-13. Next base: position 6,234 of record JAMXLN010000209.1, read on the forward strand.
GATAGTGCCAAACGACATCACCACGCCAAGCGCGACGACCCATCCGCAGTTCCGCCACATCTGGTCGTTCCTTAGTTAACTAGCGATATTGATAACCTTGCATAGGTTAGTGAACAATCAATCACCTCACCGC
>JAMXLN010000210.1 GCA_024281145.1 Hyphomicrobiaceae bacterium
GATCAGCGCGCCATCATCGCCAGGACCTTGTCGGTCATTGAGACGTTTTCGGGCAAGCGGCCACGGGGCTGGTTTGGTCCCGGTCTTACGCAGACGTTCGACACCGTCGATCATCTGGCCGAGGCCGGGATCGAGTACATCGGCGATTACGTGCTTGACGACGATCCGGTAACTCTCAAGACGCGGCATGGGCCGATCGTAGCGCTACCCTATACCTTCGAGGTCCATGACATCGTCATGATGAATCTCCAACACCTGCCCTCGGAGGCCTTTCACGCCCGCGCCATGGACCATTTTCGCTGCCTTTACAGCGAATCAATCGAGCGCGCCAAGATCATGGCAATCTCCTGCCACCCCTATCTCTCGGGTGTGCCGCACCGCATCGGCCACGTCGAGCGGACGTTCGCCGATATCCTGGGCCATGCCGGCGTTGTCGCGTGGGACGGCGCCCGTATCCTCGATTGGTACAGGACGCAGGCGGCGGTGCAATGAGGTTCCGCCTCAGCCGAGCACGAAGATGGCGCCCAGCCCCATGCCACCGACCAGGATGCGCCACCAGGCGAATGGCGCAAAACCGTGATTGCTGACGAAATCGAGGAGATAGCGCACGACCACCACGGCCGCGAAGAAGGCCACCACAAAACCCAAAGCGATGCTCTCCACATCATGGAAGGTGAGGCCAGCGTAGTTCTTGTAAAGGTCGTAGGCGAACGCGCCGGCCATCGTCGGCATGGCCAGGAAGAAGGAGAATTCCGTGGCCGAGCGCTTGTCGGCACCCAGCAGCAAGGCCCCGACGATGCTGGCGCCGGACCGCGAAACACCGGGGATCATGGCCAAGCATTGGGCGACCCCGACGACGAAGGCGAGGGGCAGCGGGAAATCCATGGCGTCGTGGTAGCGGGACTGAAGTCGCATCTTATCGACAGCCAGCAATACGATGCCGCCCACCACGAGCGTGATGCATACGAGCGTCGGCGACTCGAAGAGGTATTCCTTGATGTATTTGTGCGCGCTGGCGCCAATCACCGCCGCCGGCAGGAAGGCGATCAGGATCCCCAGCACGAAGTGGCGTGTGCGCGCGTCAGCCATGAAATTCTTAAGCAGGTTCAGCAATTTTGCCGAGTAGACCGTGAGGATGGCCAGGATGGAGCCCAGCTGAATGAGGACCTCAAAGGTCTTGCCGGGGGAGTTGAAGCCCAGGAAGTATCCCGCGAGCAGGAGATGCCCGGTGGAAGATACCGGCAGAAACTCTGTCAGTCCTTCGAGCAGCCCGAGCAGGATGACGTGCCAAGTGGACATTCGTGGCTCCTCGAATGGTGGAACGGCCGATGCTGCGTGGTGGCGGCGGGGCAGGCGTGATCGCAGATCGTGAGTAGCATCAGGGGTAGGGCTAGCAAAGAGGGGCTTTGCTTGCCCTCCTGGCGCCCCGTTGCCCCATGATTCCGCCCTGGTTGTGGCGGACGCGCATCGCTATCTTTGCGCCAGACGCGGGCAATGCGCGTGGCAGGCTCGCAGTGCGCGATAAATGGGGCGCACCCCATCGGCAAAGGCCACGATGAGCGACCTCAAAGACCTCATCCGCGCCGAGGCGCGAGCCGCCGGGTTTGATGCGGCCCGCGTCACGACGCCCGCTGCCCTTGATGCCAGGACCGGACATCGACTGGCCGAATTCCTAAGGGCGGGCCGCCACGGGGACATGGAGTGGATGGCGAGCACATCGGAACGCCGCCGCCATCCCAAAGAGATGTGGCCCGCGGCGCGCTCGATCGTGATGCTGGGCATGAACTACGCCCCGGCCGGCGACCCCTTGGCGGTTCTGGGCAAACCGGACCGTGGCGCTATCTCCTGCTACGCCCAAGGCAGGGACTACCATGATGTCGTCCACGCCGGTCTCAAACGGGTGGCGGGCAGCCTTGCCCGAGCCAGCGGCGCTGACGTCAAGATCTTCGTCGACACGGCGCCGCTGATGGAAAAGCCGCTCGCCGCCGCGGCCGGGCTCGGCTGGCAGGGCAAGCACACCAATCTGGTATCGCGCCGGTTCGGGTCATGGCTCTTCCTCGGCGCCATCCTGACGACCGCCCAGTTGCAGCCGGACTCTCCCGAGGCGGATCATTGTGGCAGCTGCAGGCGCTGTCTCGACATCTGCCCGACGCAGGCATTTCCAGCGCCCTATCAGCTCGACGCGCGCCGCTGCATCGCCTACCTCACCATCGAGCACAAGGGCCATATTCCCGCCGAGTTCCGCAAACCGATTGGGAACCGCGTGTTCGGCTGTGACGATTGTCTGGCGGTCTGCCCCTGGAACAAGTTCGCCGAGACCGCCCGCCACGCCAAGCTGCAAGCCTTGCCGGCGAACCGCGCCCCACCGCTGGCCGAGCTGCTGGGGCTCGACGATGCCGGTTTTCGCCGCCGCTTCGCGGGCACTCCGATCAAGCGCACCGGCCGAGACCGGGTCGTGCGCAATGCACTCATCGCCGCTGGCAATTCCGGCGATGCCGGCCTGCTGCCCGCCGTCGAGCCATTGCTGGGTGATGCCTCTGCGCTGGTGCGGGCCATGGCCGTGTGGGCCCTCAAGCGCCTGGCCGCCCCGGACCACGCAGGCCGGCTTCAGGCGCAGCATCTGCCGGGCGAACCAGACGTGCACGTCCGCGCCGAATGGGATTGTCCCGTCGCGTGATGAGGGCTCAGCGGGCCTGGCCGATCCCCCGTTGGAAGGTTGATGGTACCACGCCTTTGACCGCGCTGGCGCGTTTGGCAAGCCAATAGGCCTGCGGCGATGGCACCGAGGTGAACTCCCTGTCCACGCCAAGCTTTTGTGCGGCATCCATCGGCCAATTGGGATTGTAGAGCACCTCGCGCGCGATCGCGATCAGGTCAGCCTGGCCCTGCGCTAGGATCGTCTCGGCCTGGTCGGCGTGCACGATGAGGCCGACGGCCATGGTCTTGATGCCCACCTCGGCGCGCAGTTTTGCCGCGTACGGCACCTGGTAGCCGTAACCGACCGGTCCGGCCGAGATGACGGGAGAGCCGGTCATCCCCCCTGAGCTGCAGTCGATGACATCGACGCCCATGTCTTTGACGATGCGTGCCAGATCTGCGCTTTGCTCGGGGCCCCAGCCGGCGTTGTCTTCCACCGAAAGCCGCAGAAAGAGCGGCTTGTCCTGGGGCCACTTGGCGCGCACGGCCTCGACCACCTCGATGCAGAAGCGCATGCGGTTGCGTTCCGAGCCACCGTAGTCGTCGGTGCGCCGGTTGGAGAATGGCGACAAGAATTCATGGATGAGATAGCCGTGTGCGCCGTGCACTTCGAGCACGTCAAAGCCCGCCTCGTCGGCGCGACGCGCAGCCTCGCCCCAGGCCTCGACAAGCTTGCCGATCTCAGCGCGCGCCAGGGCGCGCGGCGCCGGATCGCTTTCGGGGGCGGAGAGCGCGCTTGGCGCCACCAGCTCCCAGGCCTCCCAATCATCGATTTCCGCCGAGGGCTTGAGCGGGGCGCCGCCTTCCCAGGGGCGCAACCGGCGCGCCTTCCGGCCGGAATGGCCGAGCTGGATCCCGGGCACGGCGGCATGGCGCCGGATGAATTCAGCGCATCGCTTGAGCCCGGGAACGAAGTCGTCTTTCCAAATACCGAGGTCGCCCACGGTTCCGCAGCCGCGCCGCTCAACCTTGGTCGATTCCATGATCACCAGACCGGCGCCGCCCGCAGCAAACCTCCCGGCATTCATGAGATGCCAATCCGTGGCGTAGCCTTTAACCGCCGAATACTGGTGCATCGGCGCGATGACAACGCGGTTCTTGAGCGTGATGCCGCGCAGCGCCATCGGCGTGAACAGCAGCGGATCGGCCATGTCGGTGTCCTTCGTGATGTGGTGGGAGGGCGGGATCCCCTGGCAGGTCACGAGCGCAATTCCTGCACGGAAGACGGCGGCAAAGCTACCCCTCGTGCGGGGCGTGATTTGAGAGCGCCGGGATGTTTCTGGCCCACGTTTGCTGGGCTGAATTTTCTGATTTTGAGCTGATTAAGAGACCGCGAACGGGCCTCGGCGCGAAAGGCTGCGCCAGAAACCCGCCATCGCCGGCGTGGCGGCTCAAGGGCGAAAGTTCATTTCTTCCGCCCCTTCGCGGTGCGGTGGCGCTCGAAGGCGATTTCGGCGTTGGCGTAGGCCTCCTGCAGCTCGACACTCCAATAGCGCAGATCGGGCAGCATGATTGGCTCGCCGGTGACGGCACAGCGTACGAATTCGCCGGGCGCCAACACCTGGAACTCGCCATCGAGGAATCGCAGCCTCGCTTCACCCTTGAGGCCGAGCAGCCGTTCAAACCGATTCATTGCGCGTCAAATCCAGGGCCCTCGCGGCGCAGATGCCGACTGCAGCATATAGATGGGGCGGTGCCTGCGCCAGTGCCGGCGTGTGGGGAACCGGCAGCGACGTGCGGTAACCTTTGCAGCGGCGACATCCAACATGCCCGCGATGGTTCGTGCTTGGCCGCCCGGTCCAAGGCTAGCCTGGCGGTGGCGGGAAGCTCAGCGGGAGCCTCCCAGGGCGTCTTAGTGGAGGTGCCAGGGATTGCCTGTGCAGGCGCCTCCTTGACGACCCGCCTCCCCCCGCGCCAAGCCCGCGCGCCCCGCGCAGGCAAGGTTGTGCCCAGCGCCCCCGTGAGGGCTGGCCTCGCTGACGATATGCCAGTGCTTACCCCTGATGGCCGACGCAGCCAGCCTGTCACGCCATGAGCACGTCGACGATGGCGTCGGTGAAGACCTGGGCGCCGAGGACGAGGTCGGCATCGCTGGTGTTCTCGGTCCAATGGTGGCTGACACCGCCGATCGACGGCACGAACATCATGGCCGTGGGAAGCGTGCGCGCAAGCCACTGCGCGTCGTGGCCGGCGCCTGAGGGCATGCGGATGTGCTTGCCGGGCGCGCGCGCCTCGGCCGCGCGGTCGAGCGCGGCCAGCAAGGGCTCGTCCATCACGGCCGGGGTACTGGCGCTGATCCGCTCAAGCCCGAGGCGACAAACGCCGTTGGCATTGGCGCGCTCCAAGAGGCTGTTGAGCTCCCGATCCAGGCGGTCGAGCACGGCCGGATCGCTATCGCGCAGCTGGAACAGCGCCTCGGCCTTGCCCGGGATGATGCTCTTCTCGCCGGGATCGAGTTCAATGCGCCCTGTGGTCCACACCGTGCGCGGTCCGCAGATTTCCGGAAAGCGGGCATCGATCGCGCCGAGCAGGCGCACCAGTTCCAAGCCGGCGTCGCGTCGCCGGGACATCGCGGTCGTACCGGCGTGGTTCTGCTCGCCCTCGACCGTCAGGCGATACTGCCAAATGGCGACGATGGCCGTGACGATGCCGATCTTGAGGCCCAGGCTCTCGAGCGTATCGCCCTGCTCGATGTGCGCCTCGAAAAATCCGGTGTAGCGTTCCGGATCGATCCTGAGGCGCGCTCGGTCAGACCAGCCAGCCACCTTCAGGGCTTCGCGCATCGTCATGCCCGTGACACGGTTGAGGGCCCCATCGAGCTCCCTCTCTTCGAGCGAGCCGATGAACGAGCGGCTGCCGAGGAAACTGCCGAAGTGGCCCTCTTCATCGCAGAACACCGCCACATCGACGCCAACCTGCCGGGTCGCGGGGTCCGCGGCAATGGCACGCGCAGCCTCCAGGGCATAGACGCACCCCAAGGCCCCGTCGAGCCATCCGGCATAGTTTTGGCTCTCCAAATGCGAGCCGGCGAGGACCTTGCGACCGGGAGCCGCGCTCTTGCCGAGGATATTGCCGATGCCATCGATGGCGGCACCGAGATCGGCCTCCGCCAGTCGACCCGCGAACCATTCGCGGGCCGCGATGTCCTGCGCGGAGAGCGTTGGACGGTGCACACCGCTCTTGTAAGCTCCGAACGTAGCGAGGGTGCGCAGGTCGGAAAGGACCCTCTCCGGTTGGATCTCGGCCATTGCTTGGGCTCCCGGCGGCAAGACGTTGGAGGTCCATAGTGTCGGACCCATGCCGACAAGGCAAACCGAACCCATGCCTGCAAATGCCCGTCGCGAGCTCGCATCCGGCGCGTGATCGGCGTTCCTTGCGGGTCGAAGCGGTGGACGCCTAAGGCGCCCGCCTCATCGCAGGCTTGCCCCCTGTTGGAAGCCGGTGAAAATGCACGCGTGAGCGCTGATTCCCCAACCTCGGTCGCCCTTGGCTGCGGACGTGGCCGTGGTCTTGATGCCGCGCGCCAGACCCTGCGCTCGGTCTTCGGCCACGCAGATTTTCGCGGCTTGCAGGCGGGCGTGATCGGCGAGGTGCTGGCCGGTCGCAGCGCGCTCGCGGTGCTGCCGACGGGCGGCGGCAAGAGCCTCTGCTACCAGATCCCAGCGCTGGTTCGGCCGGGGCTCGGCCTCGTGGTTTCGCCCCTGATTGCGCTCATGTCCGACCAGGTAGCGGCCCTGCAGCAATCGGGAGTGGCAGCCGAGAAGCTCGACTCCAGTATGGATTTTTCCAGCCGCAACGCCATCTGGCGGCGCCTCGGCGAGGGCGCCCTTGACCTCCTCTATGTCTCGCCCGAAGGCCTCATGCAGTCGGCCATGTTGGAGCGTCTGTTGGGCCGGCCGATCGCCCTGGTGGCGATCGACGAGGCCCACTGTGTGAGCCAGTGGGGCCACGACTTCCGCCCGGACTACCGCACGCTTGGTCGGTTGGCGCAGGTCTTCCCGAAGGCCCCACGCCTGGCCGTCACCGCGACCGCGGACGCGCGCACCCGCGAGGACATCCGCATCGAGCTGCGCCTTGGCGATGCGCGCGAATTTCTCGACAGCTTCGCGCGACCGGAGCTCGCCTTGTCGGCCGAGCGCAAAGCGGGTGACAGCCACGCTCGAGTGTTGGAGCTGGTGCTCGAGCGCCCGGCTCGCTCCGGAGTGATCTACGCCGGCACTCGCAAGGCCGTCGAGGAGCTGGCCGACCGGCTTGCGGCGGCCGGCGTGCCTGCGCTCGCTTATCACGCAGGCCTCGAGCCTGAGGTGCGGGCATCGCGGCTCAACACGTTCCTCGACGCCGACGTCGCCGTGATGGTGGCCACCATCGCCTTCGGCATGGGTGTCGACAAGCCCGACGTGCGTTACGTCATGCACGCCGATCCCCCGGCCTCGATCGAGGCCTACTGGCAAGAGATCGGCCGCGCGGGACGCGATGGCGCCCCCGCCGAAGGCATCACGCTCTATTCTGCCTCGGACATGGCCTGGGCCCTCCGGCGCATCAGCGGCCGTGAGATGGAGGCACCCGTCAAGGCCGTGCACATGCGCAAGGTGCGCCAGCTCTACGCCATGCTCGAGGGCACCGCTTGCCGGCCGGCGTCGGTGCGTCGCTATTTCGGCGAGGAGGCAGTCGCGGCGTGCGGCCAGTGCGATCTGTGCCTCAATCCCTCTGACGCAGTAGACGCCACCCGGGTCGCGCAGATGGCGCTCTCGGCTGTGCACCGCTTGGGAGGGAGCCTGGGTCGCGGGCGCGTCATCGATCACTTGCTGGGCAAGGCCAAGCACCAGCCGGCGCGTGAAAGGCTGCTCTCCACGTTCGGCATCGGCCGCGAGGTCAGCGCCCTTGCATGGCGCGACCTCATCGATCAGCTGGTGTTGGAAGGGCTCCTGCGCGAAGACTTCAATGATGGCAGACCTCTGATCGGTCTCGGCGATGGCGCCGAGGTCGGGGCCGTCTATCGCGGCGAGCGGCGGGTATCGATGCGCCAATTGGCGGTCAACGGGGCTGCGGCCCGCAGCGCGCGTTCGCGCCCAAAACGGCGCGGCCGCGAGCGCCTCGAAGTCGCGCCTGGCGATGCGCCTCTGTTTGCGGCCCTCCGGGTCTGGCGGCGCGAGCGCGCCGCCGAGCAACATGTGCCGCCGTACGCAATTTTCCACGATGTGACGCTTTCAGCCATCGCTCGCCTTCGCCCGGCCGATCGAGATGCGCTTGCCAACATCAGCGGGGTGGGCCGCAGCAAGCTCACGCGCTATGGCGAGGAAGTCCTGAGGATCGTGCGGGCCGCGGTGGGGCCCGCCACTTTTGGGGCCGTGCGGGAGCCCAAAGGGCCGCGTCAGCCCGCCGGTTGACACGGCCCGCAGCAAGAGTGGACAGTCGGCCACGAGATAGGTCTCAAATACAACGGGGAAAACCGCCGCGCCATGGTCCAGCTAACGTTGCCGAAAAACTCCAAGATCACCACCGGCAAGACTTGGAACAAGCCCTCTGGGCGGACCCGCGACTGGAAGGAATTTCGCATCTACCGCTGGAACCCGGACGACGGCAAGAACCCGCACATCGACACCTATTGGGTGGATCGCAAGACATGTGGGCCCATGGTGCTCGACGCACTGATCAAGATCAAAAACGAGATCGATGCGACGCTCACCTTCCGCCGCTCATGCCGCGAGGGCATCTGCGGTTCCTGCTCCATGAACATCAACGGCACTAATGCTCTCGCCTGCCTCAAAGGCATCAGCGAGTTCGCGGGCGTGGTGAAGATCTATCCGCTGCCACACATGAAGGTGGTCAAGGACCTGGTGCCTGACATGACCAATTTCTATGCCCAGCTCCAGTCCATCGAGCCCTGGCTGAAGACCTCTACCGCCACGCCGCCCAAGGAGTGGAAGCAGGACAAAGAGGACCGTGAGAAACTGGA
>JAMXLN010000211.1 GCA_024281145.1 Hyphomicrobiaceae bacterium
CGGCGCGGTGCGAGAGCAACAGGGGCCGGCCGCCAGGGGCGCGGCGGCCGTCGAGAGCCCAGTGCCCGAACTGCTCGCGCCTGTCCCCGACCGACCGCCGACAGCAGAGCGTCGCCAGCTCACGGTCGTTTCATGCGAGCTACTGCTCGGACTGGGCGCAAGCCGCATGGATCCCGAGGATTTGCGCGATGTCATGCGAATCTATCACAGATGTGTGGCTGAAACGACCGCACGCTTTAGTGGGACAATCGGCGACACATTTGGTAACACTGTCTTGGTCCATTTTGGCTACCCGGCAGCACACGAGGACGACGCGGAGCAGGCGGTTCGCTGTGGACTTGAACTGTGCGCCGCTGTCACGCGGATTGCGGTGGCGGCCGGGCTTGAGGCGGGCACGCGGCTGCAAATCCGTGTCGGTATTGCTACCGGCCTTGTCGTGGCCAGTGACCCGACGGGAGGCGCGGAGGCGCGGGAGCGCGGCATCATAGGCGAAACGCCGAACCTAGCGGTGCGCCTGCAGGATATCGCCGAGCCGAACAAGGTCGTCATCGGCGAGAGTACGCGAAGGCTTGTCGGCGACCTTTTCGAGGTGCAGGACCTCGGGGCGAGGGAGTTTAAGGACACGACCGGGCCGGTGCAGGCGTGGGCTGTGCTGCGGGCAACTTCCGTGGCAAGCCGGTTCGAGGCGCTCCATGCCGCCGATCTGACCGCCCTTGTTGGGCGCGAAGAAGAATCGGAATTGCTGCTTCGGCGCTGGTCGAGAGCAAAGGCCGGTCAAGGCCAAGTGATGTTGCTTTCCGGCGAGGCCGGCATCGGCAAATCGCGGCTCGCGGCGGCGTTTTCGGACCGCCTCGCCAGCGAGCAGCATGGGCGCCTGCGCTATTTCTGCTCTCTGCAGCATACCGACAGTGCATTCTATTCGATCATCGGCCAGATGGAACGTGCCGTCGGAATGGCGCACGACGATACGCCGCAAACGAGACTCGACAGGCTCGACAGCATGCTCATGCGAACCCCGACGTCCATCGAGGACGCGGCGCTCCTCGCCGACATGCTGTCACTCCCGAACGATGGACGCTATCCCGCGCTCGATCTAGAACCGCAACAGCGCCGACAAAGGACACTACAGGCGCTCGTTTCGCATATCGAGGCGCTGGCACGGCAAGACCCCGTGCTGATGATCTTCGAGGACGTGCATTGGATCGACCCCACGAGCCTTGAGCTACTTGGTCGGGTGGTGGACCGGATTCAATCTCTTCGCGTGCTGCTGGTCGTGACGTTCCGGCCGGAATTCGCGCCGCCCTGGATCGGACGGCCGCACGTGACGGCCCTTACCATCAATCGGCTGCCCGAACGCGAAGTCGCCGTCATGATTGACCGTGTCGTCGGCGACAAGCTGCTGCCGGCCAACATCCGGCGGGATATCATCCAGCGCACCGACGGCATTCCCTTGTTCGTCGAGGAGATGACGAAGGCGGTGCTGGAGGCGGAGACCGAGGGCAAGTTAATCGCTGCCGCCGTTCCATCCTCGGCCCTCTCCGTCCCGGCAAGCCTGCATGCGTCTCTGATGGCGCGGCTCGACCGGCTTGGTGCCGCCAAGGAGGTGGCGCAGATCGGGGCGGTCATCGGGCGGGAATTTTCTCATGCCCTGCTGGCTTCGGTGGTATGCAAGCCAGAGACGGAGCTCGGATCGGCACTGGACCGTCTCGTTGCGGCCGGTTTGCTGTTCCGACAGGGGGTACCGCCGCACGCCACCTACCTGTTCAAGCATGCCCTGGTGCAGGACACAGCTTATGGCACCTTGCTGCGCGAGCCCAGACGGGCGCTTCACGCACGTATCGCTGATGCCCTTGAAAGCCAATTCGCGGACATTGTCGCCCAGAGCCAGCCGGAGCTGCTGGCGCGGCACTGCACCGAGGCCGGGCAGATCGAGAAGGCCGCCGGCATGTGGGGCAAGGCGGGGCAGCGCTCGCTCGAGCGCTCGGCGTTGGCTGAAGCCGCGGAGCAGCTTACGCGTGCGCTAGCGCAGATTGCGGCCTTGCCCGCCACTGCCGCGCTGCGTCGCGAGCAGATCAGGCTTCAGGTCATGCTCATAGCGCCACTCATCCACCTCAAAGGATTTGCCGCGCCGGAAACCAAGGCGGCTATGGAACGGGCGCGCCTGTTGATCGACGAGGCTGAGGCACTCGGAGAGCCTCCCGAAGACCCGCTGTTGTTGTTCTTCGTCCTCTTTGGCTTCTGGCTCGCTAACGTTTGGGCGTTCAATGGCGATGCGATGCGCGATCTCGCCGCCCAATTCTTGGCGCTTGCTGAGAAACAGGGCGCCACAATTCCGCTCGTGGTCGGGCATCGCCTCATGGGTGCCTCCTTGACGCTTACGGGAGATATCGCCGACGCTCGACCGCACCAAGATCGGGCGATCGCGCTCTACGATTCTGCCGAGCATCGTCTGCTGGCGACGCGTTTTGGCTACGACACCGGAGTGGCGGTTCTAACCTTCAGATCGTTGGCTCAGTGGCTCCTTGGTTATCCCGAAGCCGCGCGCAGAGACAGCGATGACGCCCTCACGAATGCCCGAGAGATGGGTCAAGCCGCCACGCTGATGTGGGCGCTTTTTTTTAACGTGATATTCCACATCGTCTGCGGCGACCATTTGGTCGCAAGTGCACGAGTCACGGAGCTTTTGGCTCTCGCGGAAGAAAAAGGAGCCTTTCCGTGGAAGGCGGGCGGAATGGCGCTCGAAGGCTGCGCATTGGTCCTGGCTGGCAAAGCATCGGACGGAGTTCAAATGATCACCTCCGGAATCACCGCATGGCGGTCAGCGGGAACAACAATGATTGGGCCGTTATATCTATCGCATTTGGCCAGGGCCTATGTGGAGCTCGGCCAATTCGATGACGCTTGGCGCTGCATTGGCGAAGCGATGACCGCGGTAGAAACGACCCGAGAAAGATGGTGCGAAGCAGACATCCACCGAATCGCCGGGGAAATCGCGCTGGTGTCGCCGGAGCCGGATGCAGCGAAGGGGGAAGCATATTTCGAGCGCGCGCTCACAATTGCAGGCGGGCAGAAGGCGAGGTCTTGGGAACTGCGCGCAGCGATGAGCATGGCGCGGCTATGGCGCGATCAGGGCAAGCGGCAGCAGGCCCACGATCTTCTCGCTCCGGTCCACGGTTGGTTCACCGAAGGCTTCGACACACTCGACTTGAAGCAGGCCAAGGCGTTGCTCGACGAGTTGGCATCATGAGGCGCTCGTAGTCGCAAGTAAACGGCGGCGTGGAAGGGTCAGCTCCTGTGAAGAGTTTCAGATGCCGAGTCGATCCTTCGATGACAACAGGAGGCGCAGACATTTGCGGTAGGGGGTTCGATTCCACAGATTTCCCCACCTCGATAAATGTCAATAATTTCAATGGGTTGAACGATGTTCTGGCGCCCCGTAGGGGGATCGCAACCCCTAGCAAAATCAATGAGTTAGATAAAAGTGGGAAAGAATTTCTCTCCATAGTTTTCTAGGGCTTTCTTTGCCCAACTTTCCCACCGAATTTCGACGCATAGGAAACCGTGAACGCGGGCTGCACGCTCATGTTCCTGCTACCAGCCGGAACACGCCCAAGCAATAAGCAATGTCGCCTGTGGGCTACAGCAGTGATAGGTCAGCTTTATGAGGGGCTTCTGTCGTGCCGACGCAACCACGGGCATGCCATGACCCAGATGTATGGACCGGCGGTGCGTTGCAAGAGAAAATCGGTGAGGGTGGAGTAATTTGGTCTTGCTTCAATGTGTCCAGCCTTTGGGTGGAGCTGATATGGCTCCTGGCCATCATGGAGGTAAGCGCACATGCGACCTCATAAGCGGATAAACCTCTATCGGGCTGTCCGGGTCACCAGTTCTCGCATGCGCCGGGAAGACCGTTGCTCCATCTGTTCCTTTCTCTATCGCAGACCTCGGTGGGAAATGGATGTCCTACGTTGTTGGGCTTGTCCTTTTCCCTGGTTCGACCCCCGCTCGGCCTCACCGTGCCACTGTGGCTGCTCGCCCCTGCCGACGAGGTGATCGAGTAACCACGTACTGCCCGGGCGCAGCTTACTGCGTCTGCTCACGATCGATCTTGGCACTTTGAGAGCACGTGGGCCATGCGATCTGGTCGGCTTCTAAGTGTAGACCGGGCGCGCCTCAGGGATCTGCGCCCGCCGCAGTTTTCGTCAGTGGTTGTCGAGTCGCCCGGGGGAATCTCACCCCCAGGCGCTCCCAAAACCGTGCATGACCGTCTCGAGTCACACGGCTCCCGATGTTCAGCCGTTGCCATGGCATAGCACCCAGTGCGCAAAGAGGTACCGGTTCGCCCGACGAAAGCGGCCGAACCAGTCCCGTGCGCCTTTGGTTTGATGGCGCATCCGCTTGAACTTGCGGCGGGCCCATCGAATGACATAGGCATCGATCCT
>JAMXLN010000212.1 GCA_024281145.1 Hyphomicrobiaceae bacterium
TCGACCGTCTGCGCGTCGGCGATGGGATCGATGCGGCCCTCGACGTGTGCGACGTCCGGGTTCTCAAAGCAGCGCAGCACGTAAGCCACTGCGTCCATCTCCCGGATGTGGCCCAGGAATTGATTGCCGAGGCCCTCACCCTTAGAGGCGCCGCGCACCAGTCCAGCGATGTCGACGAAGGTGAGCCGTGTGGGTGTGATGGCCGCCGACTTGCCGATTGCGGCCAGGGTCTCAAGACGCGGATCGGGAACGCCGACGTCGCCGACGTTGGGTTCGATCGTGCAGAAGGGATAGTTGGCGGCCTCGGCTGCCGCCGTCTGGGTGAGCGCGTTGAAGAGGGTGGACTTGCCGACATTGGGCAGGCCGACGATGCCGCATTTAAAGCCCATCGATCAGCTCTTCTCGCGGCGCTTCAGCCAGCGCTTGAGGCTCTCGGCGAGCGCGCTTGCGCGCTTGGCCTGGCGCTCGCCCGTCGGGGCCATTGCAGCGCTTGCTGGCGTGGGAGCTGATACGGTGGCGGGCTTGGACGTGGCGCGCGCCACGTCGGTGAGAAAGCGCGCATCCTCGCCGGCGGCAAGGCGCGGGGCGGCTTGGGCGATGGCATCGAGCAGCGGTTCGAGCCAGGCGGCATCAGCCTTGGCAAAGTTGTTGAGCACGTGGCGCAGGACTGCTTCCTTGGCGCCCGGATGGCCGATGCCGATGCGCACGCGCGCGTACTCATTGCCGATGTGCGCCGTGATCGAGCGCAAGCCGTTGTGGCCGGCATTGCCGCCGCCGGTTTTGACCTTGACCTTACCCGGGGCGAGGTCGAGCTCGTCATGGAAGACGTCGATGTCACCCGGGTCGACCTTGAGGTAGCGCTGCGCTTCGCCCACGGAGCGGCCGCTGTCGTTCATATAGGTTTGCGGTTTGAGCAGTGTCACGCGGTGGCCGCCGATTTGCCCGTCACACACGAGGCCGTGAAATCGCTTCTTCCAAGGGCCAAGACCGTGCCGAAGGGCGATGCGCTCGGCGGCCATGAAGCCCACGTTGTGGCGCTGAAGCGCGTGCGCGCTGCCCGGGTTGCCGAGGCCGACGAAGAGTTTCATGGGGCGTGCGGAGCGCGGCACCTGGGACCCGTGCCGGGCCTACTTCTTGCCCTTGTCGGCCCCAGGTTTTGCCGCCTCCTTGCCGGCGGGCGCCTTGGCCGGCGCGGCCTCCTTGCCAGGAGCGGCCTTGGCGGCATCGCCAGCCTCGGCCCCAGCGGCCGCCCCTTCCGCACCTTCGGCGGGTGCCACGCCTTCGGCAGCCGCGGCGTCGGCTCCGGGGGTGGGCTCCTCCTCGAGCTTATGGCCGGCGACGGTGGCCACGGTGAAGTCGCGGTTGAGGATGGTGGGTTGCACGCCCTCGGGCAACTTGATCGCGGAAATGTGGATCGAGCGGCCGATCTCAAGGCCCTCGAGGTTGAACTCGAAGTGATCAGGAATGGCATCGGCGGGGCAGGTCACCTCGATCTCATGGCGCACGATATTGAGCACGCCGCCGCGCTTCAGGCCGGGCGACAGACCCTCGTTGATGAACCGTACCGGCACATTGACGCGGATGCGTGCGCCCGGGCCGATGCGCTGAAAGTCCACGTGCACGAGCTTGTCATTGACGGGATCGACCTGGACCTCACGGGGGATGACGCGGGTTTTGCCTCCATCCGTTTCGAGATCGATGACGGTGGAGAGGAAGCGTCCGCGCTGCATTAAGTTGACGAGCTCGTTGCTGTAGAGGGCGATGTTCTGCGGGGGCTCACCGTTGCCATAGATAACGGCCGGCACCAGGGCCTGGCGGCGCACCTCGCGCGCTCCGCCCGTGCCCGAGCGCGCGCGTGCATAAACCTTGATCGCATTGACCTGGGCCATTGGCTCAGTCTCCTGACGGAAAGGGTGAGCGTCGCTCGGACGCATCGGCCGCAATTTGGGCGCGTTATAAGGGCGCGGTGGCCGGCACGCAATGGGCGTCGCCCGCGACTTGGTATACATCTGCGGAGAACGCGATCGTCGCCGCGCCGCAAAGTGCGCACAAATGCCTGTTTGGCTTGCGCGCGGGTGGACGCGGCGAGAGCGAGGCGATCCCAAGCTGAAGTGGGCCTGGGGGACAGGGATCGACCGCGGATCCGGGATCGATGCGCCAATCGATGCGCCAGGCGTTGGTCGGGGAGCGGGAGGCGGGGTCGGTTGCAGGATTGGTCCAGGGATTGCCCAGAGATTGTCGAGGGGCGGGATCGTCGAGGGGTGGGATTGTGAGGGATTGTCGAGGATTGTCCTGATGGGAGAGAAGCAGCCGGTGGCAACGCCATCCGCGATCCAGGAGCTTGAGGCGCTGGAGCTGGCGCGTGGCCGGCTCGAGGCCGCCCTCGCCAATGATGAGAATTGGCGTGCCCTATGCCAGGCCGGGGCCGAGGACGTCGACCGCGCGGGCCGTGCGGCGCGTCAGGCGCGCAATACCCGCCTCGAGATGGCCCTCGTGGGCAATGCCCACTACCAAGCCTGGAAGCACCTCAACGGTGCCATCGCGGCGTTGCGTTCCCGCAATGCCAGTCAGGCACCCCAGTTGGAGGACAGCGCGCCGCCGTTGCCGACGGAACCGGTCGGCACGCGCGGGCCGGCGCATGGGCAGGCGGTAGCGGCAAGCCCATTAGCGCCGCAACGCCTGGCCGAGCGATTGGGACAGTTGGAGGGGGGCCAGATCGAGGCCATTGCGCTCCCGGGCGAACGAGCTGGGCCGGTGGGCGCAGTTGCAGCCAAGGGCCGGCGCGATGCGTTGGTTCGCCGGGATGCGCCGGAGGCTTCGGTCACATTTGTCGTGCGCGAGGCGCAGGCGCCATCGACGCAGGCGGGTGCGGCGCTACCCAAGAGTAAAGCGCAGGAGAGCGCAGCGCGCTTTGAGCGCGTGCACAGTCTCGAGGCCCGGGAGGTGCCTGGCAGGTCGCAAGCTGCCGATGGCGCCGATGTGGAGGCGGAAGTCACCATCATTTCGGCCGAAGGGCGCCGGCAACAGCGCGAGGCGGAGGCGATGGCCGGCCACGTGCGGCGCTTCCGCCGGGCCCTGTCGGGGGATTGAGGCTCGCTTTGTCCGGCGCGTCCGGAAACTTTGGGCAAGTTGGCTTGCGCGATGCTGGGGCCGAAGTAGTCTCGCCGGGGAGAAACGCGAGGAGCGCGCCATGAAAGCCGCCGTTCTTTATGAAGTGAACAAGCCGCTCGTCATTGAAGACGTGAGCATCAGCAAGCCCGGCCCGCGCGAGGTCCTACTGCGCACGGCCTATGCCGGCCTTTGCCACTCGGACCTGCATTTCATTGAGGGGCTCTATCCGCACCCGCTGCCGGTGGTGCTGGGGCACGAATCGGCGGGCATCGTCGAGGAGGTCGGGTCAGACGTCACGTACGTCAAGAAGGGCGATCACGTCATCACCTGCCTATCGGTGTTTTGTGGCACCTGCGAGAACTGTACGACAGGGCACCCCGCCATCTGCACCAACACCGAGGTCAAGCTGCTGCCTGGTGTTGCCAAGCGCCTGAGCCTGAGAGGCCAGCAGCTGCACACCTTCACCAATCTTTCCTCTTATGCCGAAATGATGCTGGTGCACGAGAACGCAGTTGTGAAGGTGCGCGAGGATTTTCCCTTGGACCGCGCAGCGCTGATCGGCTGCGCTGTCATTACCGGTTACGGTGCTGCCGTGAATACGGCGAAGGTGGCCCCCGGGGAAACCGTGGCGGTCATCGGCTGTGGTGGCGTCGGTATGGCGGC